>DVHU01000045.1 GCA_018711815.1 Candidatus Egerieimonas intestinavium | reverse complement strand
GGAGTAATGACCCCAACGGAAAAGCATGAAAGCTATTTACAGGTAGCATAAAAACTGCCAGCAGGCAAAGCCGACTGGCAGAAAAACTTATATTTTTTTCACTGTCTACTTGACGGGGAGCGGTTCAAAATATCGAATAATGCAGCAGCCTTTTTACAGCCCTCGCATGGAAAGACCGATTCTCTTCTTCTTCAAGTCTACACTGATTACCTTCACATCCACCACATCTCCGACGCTGACCGCCTCCAGCGGATGCTTGATAAACTTGTCGGAAATCTGGGAAATGTGCACCAGGCCGTCCTGATGGACGCCGATGTCCACAAAGGCCCCGAAATCAATGACATTGCGGACCGTTCCCTTCAGCACCATCCCTTCTTTTAAGTCCTTCATCTCCAGCACGTCAGAGCGAAGGATGGGCGCGGGCATATCCGCCCGGGGATCCCGTCCCGGATTAGTGAGATCTTTCACCATATCTCGCAGGGTGGGCTCGCCAATACCCAGCTCCCGGGCCAGTTTCTGGTAGTCTTTGATCAGAAATACAGCCCCCGCCTGGCCGAAGGTTTTCTCCTGGCCGGTCTTTTTTAAGAGCTCCCGGGCCGCCTGGTAACTTTCCGGGTGAACCCCAGTATTGTCCAGGGGCTCCTCGCCGCCGGAGATTCTTAAGAAACCTGCGCACTGCTCAAAGGCCTTGGGTCCCAGCTTGGCCACCTTCAGAAGTTCCCTTCTGCTGCGGAAGCGGCCGTTCTCCTCCCGGTAGGCCACAATATTCTTGGCCAGGGCCTTGCTGATGCCGGATATATATTCCAAAAGGGAGGCGGAGGCCGTGTTCAGGTCAACACCTACCCGGTTTACGCAGTCCTCCACCACGCCGTTTAGGGCCTCCCCCAGTTTCTTCTGGTTCATATCATGCTGGTACTGGCCCACGCCGATGGATTTGGGATCAATCTTCACCAGCTCCGCCAGGGGATCCTGGACTCTCCTGGCAATGGAGGCGGCGCTTCTCTGCCCCACATCAAAATTGGGAAACTCCTCGGTGGCCAGCTTGCTGGCGGAGTAGACGGAAGCCCCCGCCTCGTTGGTGATCACATACTGAACCTCTTCGGGGATCTCCTTTAACAGCTCCACGATCACCTGCTCGGACTCCCGGGAGGCAGTGCCGTTCCCCAGGGAAATCAGCGACACCCCATATTTTTGAATCAGCTCATGAACCTTCTTCTTGGCTGCCTTAATCTTCGTCTCATTGGTGGGCGCCGTGGGGTAAACCACCACCGTGTCCAGCACCTTGCCCGTGGGATCCACCACCGCCAGCTTACAGCCGGTGCGAAAGGCCGGGTCCCACCCCAGCACCGTCCGCCCTGCAATGGGCGGCTGCATCAGCAGCTGAGTAAGATTTTTTCCGAATACAGTGATGGCGCCGTCCTCCGCCCGCTCAGTCAGATCACTGCGAATCTCCCGTTCAATGGCAGGAGCAATCAGCCGCTTATAGCTGTCCTCCGCCGCTTCCCGGAGAATCCCCTCCGTTACAGGGTTTTTCTTGGTGACCACCTGCCGGGTGAGCCAGCTTAAAATTTCCTCCTCCGGGGCTTCCAGCTTCACCGTGAGAATTTTTTCCTTCTCTCCCCGGTTAAGAGCCAACACCCGGTGACCTGCCACCCGGTTTACCGGCTCAGAGAAATGGTAATACATCTCGTAGACGGAGTCCTCCTTCTCGTCCCGGGCCTGGGCGGTAAGCATCCCGCCTTTTACGGTCATCTGGCGCAGCCGCTTCCGATAATCCGCGTTATCAGAGATCATCTCTGCCAGAATATCCCTGGCTCCCTCCAGAGCTTCCTGGGCCGTGGCCACCCCTTTCTCCTCCGAAACATAGGCGGCAGCCTCCTCCAGCAGGGGGCGTCCAGTCTCCTGGAACAAAAGGATGTTGGCCAGGGGCTCCAGCCCCTTCTCCTTGGCGATGGTAGCCCTGGTGCGCCGCTTAGGCTTGTAGGGACGGTAAATGTCCTCCACCGCCACCAGGGTGGAGGCCGCAGAAATAGCCTTTATGAGCTCCTCTGTCAGCTTTCCCTGCTCCTCAATGCTTTTCTTTACCTGAGTTTTTCGCTCCTCCAGATTTCTCAGATACTGGAGACGCTCATGAAGCTTCCTCAGCTCCTCGTCATTGAGAGAGCCAGTGGCTTCCTTCCGGTACCGGGCAATAAAGGGTATAGTATTGCCCTCATCTATCAGAGAAACGGCGGCTTCCACCTGCCACCTTTTTACCTGCAGTTCTTCCGTAAGCTGTTGAATCATGTCCATAACGTTCCTCCTCATTTTTCCTACCAGGAAACCTTACCAACCCCGGCCTCTTTTGTCAATACCGCTTGCAGCATAATACGCTCCGTGCTAAAATGAAAAAAGATTGCCCCCTCCGGGCTATGGATATACCTGGAGTTTAAAGTAAAAAAGAAAGTAGGTTTTCTCTATGAACGAACAATATCAGAGCCGACCGCCTGCCAACGGGCTGGCTACCGCATCCCTGGTGCTGGGAATCGCTTCCCTGCTCTTTCTCTGCTGCGGCGCATCCTTTTTCTTTGCGGCCCCGGGAATCGTGCTGGCCCTGCTCTCCAGAGGCAGCCGGGAGATGGACGGCCCCGCCAAGGCGGGCCTCGTTTTGTCAGTGATTGGTTTGATTCTGGGCCTCCTGTCCGCCGTCTTCCTGCTCTCCAACATTTATCTGTCCGGAGAGGTTTTCCAGAGTATTCAGGACAGCAGCACCATCTACAGCAGCCCTATCTAAGCATGGCTCTAGCCTATGGGAATCCCCCAGGCCAACAGCAGTACATTGCGCAGAACCCAGTTCCCTGCCACCAGCCCGAGACCGGCCCACAGATAGACCGGCCGCCAGGGCAGTCCCTGGACTTTCCCCCGGCTTATCCGGCGAAGGAGCCAGGACAACAGCAGTCCCGCAGTCACAACAGCCGCATAGGGCACCAGCGGGTGGTAGAGCAGGGATCGTATGGGATGCCCCTTAAGCAGTGCCAGAACAGCTCTGGTGCCTCCGCAGCCGGGGCAGTACAGTCCCGTCAGCTGCCAAAAGAGGCAGGGTTCCTCCAGGAGAAAATGCAGTATGGTATCCATGGAATCCTCCTAAATCTGTAATCCAAGAAATCAACAAAAGGCCGCAGCCCCGTCACCGGATGCCGGCCGCAGCTTTTTTCTATTATACCAAAGGAAAGGAACGATGCAACCATGAGAAGAAGCTCCGCCCAATTAAAGGCCCTGGCCCGGGAGGCTCTGCTGCAGCGCTATTCCACTGCTGTGGGCGCCTACCTGATCCTGGCTTTTTTATCCCTGTTTCAGTATTTTCTTCCCTTAAGCTTAAATCTGGGCAGCGAAACCCTCTCCCTGATCGCCAGCCAGCTGATTTCCCTGATGCTCTCCCTGATCTTCGCCATCTTTGAGGCCGGAGCCGTCTGCCTGATGCTGAACATCAGCCGCGGGAAAAATTACAGTCTGGGAGACCTGCTCTACGGATTTCGCCATAACCCGGATACCTTTATCCTGGTGAGCCTGGTACTGACGCTGATTCAATTTCTGTGCCAGCTCCCTGCCAACATCTACAACTATACCTCACCCGTCTGGAACTCCTCCACAGCCACAGACGCCGACATTTTGTACGTCTTCGGTATCTTCATGCTCCTGAGCGCCCTGGGTTCCCTGGTGAGCTTCCTTCTGACTATTCCTCTGCTGTTGGCTTCCTACCTGCTGATCGACGATCCTTCTCTAAGCGCCCGGGAGGCTCTGGTCTCCAGCACGCAGCTGATGCGGGGAAATAAGGGCCGGATGATTTACCTGCAGTTCAGTTTTCTGGGACTCTGGATCCTGGGCATCTTAAGCTGCGGAATAGCCCTGCTGTGGGTTCAGCCCTATATCACCATGACCATGGTTTACTTCTACCGGGAACTGCGGGGGGAGCTGGAATAAGCAAAGGAACAGGGGTTGCTGCACTATTCAATATCCTCGCATATTTATGCAATTTGTATGAATTTGCCGAGCACAGCCTGGAGACTACAGGCTCCAGGTGCGCGCAGGCTGAATACAAATGCATAAATATGCGAGCGTATCGAATTGTGCAACAACCCCATTTCATTAAATGGCTCAGCTTTATCTATTACGCAAACAATTTCCCCAGCAGCAGATGCCCATGAGGCTCATAAATACCGGAAGCCTCAGCGGTTTTCTCGCTGTAACTGTCCGGGCCTTCCACTGCCCTGGTGCTGTCGTAGAGCAGATAGGGCACAGGATCCGCCGTGTGGGTCCGCTTGTGGATAGGGGTGGGGTGATCCGGCAAGATCAGCAGCCGGTAGGGCTCCCCGGACTCATCCAGCTGTTCCCGCACGGGCTTCACCACCCGGGCATCCAGATACTGGATAGCCTCAATCTTTCGCTCCAGGCTTCCCTGGTGGCCCATCTCATCCGGGGCCTCCACGTGAATGTAGGCGAAATCATAGCCCTCTTTCAGCAGGGCGTCCACCGCCGCCTGGGCCTTGCCCTCATAGTTGGTGTGAAGTCCGCCGTTGGCTCCCTCCACCTGGGCGACGCCCATTCCGGCGCCTTTGGCAATGCCTTTCAGCAGATCCACCGCGGAGATCATCATTCCCTTTTTGCCGTACTTCTCCTCAAAGGAATCCAGCATGGGCTTCGTTCCGGCTCCCCAGAACCACAGGGAATTGGCCGGGTTTAAGCCCTGCTCCTTCCGCTTTTGATTCAAGGGGTGCTCCTTCAGGAGCTCATAGCTTCTCTCCTGCATTTCCCGCAGCACAGGATCCTGGGGCAGATACTGGCCTATGCCCTGCTCCAGAATGTCGTGAGGGGGCGTCAGCTCCACCACCTGGCCCTGCTCCCAGATCAGGCAGTGACGGTAGCTGGTTCCCACATAGAACTGGTAGCCCTCCCGCTTCAGCTGCGCAGCCACGTCCCGCAGCAGCACCGCCGCATCCTCTGTGCTGATCTCGCTGGAGCTGTGGTCCACCATAACCTGGTCCCGATAAGCGCCGCCGTTTTCCGATACCGTCACAATATTGCAGCGCATGGCCACGTCGCTGTCCTTCATCTTAACGCCGATGCTCAAGGCCTCCAGGGGCGAACGGCCCGTGTAATACTTTTGGGGGTCATAGCCGATAACCGATAAGTTCGCGGTGTCGCTGCCAGGCTTCATGCCCTGGGGCACGTTGCAGGTCAGGCCCACCTGCCCCTTCCTGGCCAAAGCATCCATCTCGGGCTTTTTGGCCGCCATCAGGGGCGTCCTTCCCTCCAGCTCCTCCATGGGTTCATCCGCCATGCCGTCTCCTAAGATTACCACATATTTCATCTGTATTTCCTTCTTTCCTTATTTAGCGCACCCGAATCCGGTTGAGGATAGTGCCAAACTTTGCCGCTTTCTCCTCATACTCCTTCTCCGTCATGGGTTTTGTCACGAAACAGAATTCCTGAGAGAGATCGGGAACTCCCGCCGGGCGCACCTGGCCGAACACCGACTCCACCTGGTCGATGTCTCTGGTGAGGCTTCCCTCCATCCGCACAAAGTAACGGTGGGTCACCTGGGATACATCCATGAGATTCAGCTTCTGGCTGCTCCACTTCTGCATCACCGTGCAGTTTAAATGCTTGGCCGCGTCCACCACGTCCGCCACCACTGCGCTGGCCGTAGGCCGCTTTCCTGCTCCGCTGCCGTAGAACATGGCATCTCCCAGCATATTTCCGTGAACGAAAATAGCGTTAAATACATCATTTACGCCGTAAAGGGGATCCTCGCCGTCCACCATCACCGGGCACACCATGGTATAGTACTGATCCTTCACCTGTTTGCAGGTGGCCACCAGCTTGATGCGATAGCCCAAAACCTTGGCGCACTTAATGTCGCTGGCTGTGATCTTGGTGATTCCCTCTGTATAGATGTCCTCATAATCCACATGGTGGCCGAAGGCCAGGGAGGAGAGAATAGCTATCTTCCGGCAGGCATCATAGCCCTCCACATCCGCCTCGGGATTCCTCTCCGCATAGCCCCGCTCCTGGGCGTCCTTCAGGGCAGCCTCAAAGGAGGAGCCGTCGCTCTCCATCTTGCTGAGGATGTAGTTGGTGGTTCCATTTAAAATACCGCTGACCTCGTCCAGCACATCGGCAGTCAGGGAAGAATTCAAGGGACGGATAATGGGGATTCCGCCGCCGCAGCTGGCCTCAAAGAGGAAATTGCAGTGCTTCTCCTGGGCGATAGCCATCAGCTCCGGGCCGTGCTTGGCCACCAGCTCCTTGTTGGAGGTGCAGACGCATCGGCCGCTCTCCAGCGCCCTCTTCACGAAGGTATAGGCCGGCTCCACGCCGCCCATGACCTCCACCACAATCTGAATCTCCGGGTCATTGGCGATCACCTCGTAGTCGTGGACGATCTTCTCCTGGATGGGATTTCCAGGAAAATCCCGCAGATCCAGCACATACTTGATGTTGATCTCCTGTCCCGCTTTTTTGTTAATGCTCTCCTGGTTGGTCTCAATAACCTCCACCACACCGCTTCCCACGGTGCCGTAACCTAATACCGCAATCTGAATCATCTTCTGTCACTCCCTGCCTAAAATTTTTATGTACTGTACGCCGCTCAGCTCCTCGATCTCCTCCAGAAGCCGGGATAAATCACCGGTGGCCGGCAGAACCTCCACACTCAGGGAGAGGGACGCCACGCCGTTGATGGGAATACTCTGGTGGATGGTCAGTATGTTGGCCCTGTAGTCGGCCACAATCTTCAGCACATCCGACAGAAGTCCCGGTTCATCCATCATCTGTATCACAAAGGTCAAGGTTTTCCCCTTGGCATTCTCGTGAAACGGGAAAATATCATCTTTATATTTGTAGAAGGAGCTTCGGCTGATCCCCACCCGCTCCGTGGCTTCCTGGACCGTCACTGCCTTCTCCGACTCCAACAGTTTCTTAGCCTCCACCACCTTCAGGAGCACCTCGGGCACAGCCTTCTGCCTAACCACAAAATATCTGGTCTGTTCTGTCATACTTCCTCCTGTGTTTTCACGGCAAATACATTTGTTCACACAACAAAGATGATAGCATATCTTTCTCATGTGCGCAACGTTTTCTTTTTATCTGCGTACCCAGAGCGTACCAGGAACGTACCGGGAATATTCTTCTTATCTGTTTCGCCTTCGGGCCACAGACAAAATTTGTCCAACAAAAAAACCGTTAGAAAAATCGTTAGAAAAAGACATAAAATAAGCTTAAAAAATCCAGTATCCTCTGCGAACCCGCATAGATACTGGATTTTTTTCAAGCACGAGACGGGATTCGAACCCGCGACCCTCGCCTTGGCAAGGCGATACTCCACCACTGAGCCACTCGTGCATATGTAATTGTTCTTGCCTTAAGGCAAAGCGGGTGATGGGAATCGAACCCACGTATCCAGCTTGGAAGGCTGGTGTTCTACCATTGAACTACACCCGCATTATGGAATGGATGGAGGTGGATTCGAACCTCTTTGCCTTGTTGCTGAAGAGGTCGAAGTCGCCAATCTCATTCGCCAGTGGATGGAGGTGGATTCGAACCACCGAAGCAATTTGCAGCAGATTTACAGTCTGTCCCCTTTGGCCACTCGGGAATCCATCCATATCTTGTCAGCTTTGCCCTGACAAGATGTTATTATAGCCTATCTCTTTTTAAAATGCAAGCCTTTTTTTATTTTTTTGTGATAATAATTTCTGTTGCTCTGGGGCTGGTTTTTCCGATACAAAACCATGGCGCCCTTGGGGGGCAGGGTCAGGTTCAAAACTCCCGCCACCAGCTTCCACTCCCGCTCCGTCCGGGAGTATCCTCCGGCGTCGGTCAGGAAGATCTGCTTCATGCTGGAGATCTCGTTTCGGGAGAGGCCCAGCTCCCAGACGGGAATCAGCATGTGGCTCTCTTCCTCCCGGTTATTTACCGCCACCACGATCTGCTCTGTCCGGGAAAATCTTCCGTAGGCCAGGGTCTGATGGCTGTTATAGAGAAACTTCACAGAACCGCTCTTCAAGACCCCGTACCGCTTGTGCAGCCGAATAATCTCCTTGTGGAAATGAATCAGCTGCTGATCCTCCTTCCCCCAAGGGTAGGTCCTCCGGTCGTCCGGATCCGTAAAACCACAGACGCCGGCTTCATCCCCATAGTAAATGGTGGGAGCTCCAGGCCAGGTCATCTGCACGATCACCGCCGCCCGCAGCACCGCCTTGTCCACGTTCTGGGCAGCCGCCTCCGGCCCCACCGTGTGGGTTCTGCCCACCAGATGGTTCGTCCTGGTGAGAAATCGGGAATGATCATGGTTGGAGAGCTCATTCATGGCGCACTGAAGGGACTGCCCGTAAAAATTTGAGCAGTTGTAGCGCATGGCATCCACAAAGGACTGACTGTTTCCCAGCATGTCCTCCCGGTAGGCATCGCTGTGCTTCTCCATACCGGTAAAGAACCAGGACACCGGCTCCATGAAGGCATCGTAGTTCATCACCGTGTCCCACTCATCCCCGCCCAGCCATTCCTTGGCGCTGCCGTAGTGCTCCGCCAGGATCACCGCATTGGGATTCGCCTCCTTCACCGCCTGCCTGAACTTCTTCCAGAACTTGTGATTATAGTCCGGGGTGTGTCCCAGATCCGCCGCCACATCAAGTCTCCAACCGTCGGCATTAAAGGGAGGCGACACCCATTTCCTTCCCACCTGAAGGATATACTCCTCCAGCTCCGGGGACTGCTCATAATTCAGCTTGGGCAGGGTATCATGCCCCCACCAGCCGTCATAAAATTCATTGTAAGGCCAGTTGTGCTCATTGTGGAACTGGAAAAAACTGTGGTAGGGACTGTCAGCAGCCACATAGGCTCCCTTCTCATAGCCCTCCTGATTCTCGTAAATCCGCTCTCGATCCAGCCATTTATTAAAGGATCCGCAGTGGTTAAAGACTCCGTCCAGGATCAGCTTCATCCCTCTGCGGTGCAGCTCCTCGATGAGTTCAATCAGCAGCTGATTGCTGGCCTCCAGATTCTCCTTATCCGTCACCCGGGTAATGTACCGGGTGGCCTGATTATTGTGCTGGCTTCCCTCCGGCAGCAGCTCCCCCTCGTCCTTGACAATCCGCCCATAATGGGGATCCACATAATCGTAATCCTGAATGTCATACTTGTGGTTGGAGGGGGAAACAAAAATCGGATTCAGGTAAAGGACCTCCACGCCCAGATCCTGCAGATAATCCAGCTTATCCAGGATCCCCTGCAGATCTCCGCCGTAGAAATTGTGCACATCCATGGAGTCGGGAAGCTTATCCCAGTCCCGAACCTGAATGCTCTTGTCGCCGATATAGAAATATTCCCCGGTGAGGACGTCATTGCTTTTGTCCCCGTTGCAGAAGCGATCCACGAAGATCTGGTAGATCACCGCTCCTCGGGCCCACTTGGGGGTGTGAAATCCGGGGGCAATGCCGAAGGAGTAACATTCCTGCAGCTCCTTAGTCACCCCCAGTTTATTGTAATAACAGGTCAGCTTTCCTGTCTGAATTTCAAAATAGTAGTGAACGGGCTCTTCCCCCACCCGGAAGCGGTAAGTATAATAATCAAAACCATTCTGACTCTCCGACACCTGCATCTGGACTCTCAGGGCCCCGCTGATGAAATACACCGCCGTCACGTTATTTCTCAGAGTACGGAATTTCACCGTCACATAGTCGCCCGGATCCGGCTCAAAGGGTGTGCGGAACTGCTCTGTCTCATCACTGAACAGCGCCCGCTTATTAAATACCGGGCGCATCTTCGTTATATATTCCTGCAACAGCTCTCTCTGCTTTTCTCTACTGTCCATCTGTTCCATTCCTTTTCTCATAGTTAATTTTATTCTAACCTACCTGATTTTAGAATACAATAGTTTTTTAGGGCAGAAAAAAAGACAGCTCGCGCTGCCTTTTTTGGAGAAGGTATTTCTCTTATGGGGTGTAGCAAAAACTATATAATGTATTGGGGGTTTTTACGAGTATTAGTATAACCCATATGCAAGAAAAAGTGTGCACAAACTTCACAAAATTTGCATCTGATTTTTGTTAAAAATGGCAGGTCGCCTGTCCAGGCCCCCTGCCATCTTCTCGCCGTTTTATACAATTTCTGCGGATTATCCCGAAAATCAGGCCTCCGGCAGCGCCTCTTCCTGAGCAGGGAAAAGGGCCTCGAATTCCTCCCGGCCAATTTTTTCTCTCTCCAGCAGCAGCTGAGAGCTCTTGTGGAGCACATCCAGATGCTCACTGATGATTTGTTTTGCCTTGGTATAGCAGTCCTCAATAATCCGGTGCACCTCATCGTCGATGGTGGCCGCCACCTGCTCGCTGTAGCCTCTGGCGTGGGCCAGATCCCGGCCGATGAATACTTCGTTCTGATCATCCCCGTAGGCCACCATGCCTATCCGGGAGGACATGCCGTACTTGGTCACCATGGCCTTGGCGATAGCCGTAGCCTGCTTGATATCCTGGGAAGCCCCGGTGGTGATGTCGTCAAAAATCAGCTCCTCAGCCACCCGGCCGCCCAGGGCCACGGTGATATGCTGCAGCATCTTTCCTCTGGTATTGAATATCTCATCTTTCTCCGGCAGGGGCATGGTATAGCCTGCCGCCCCCATTCCCGTGGGAATGATGGAAACGGTGTACACCGGCTCCATATCCGGCAGCACATGAAACAGGATGGCGTGGCCGGACTCGTGATAGGCGGTGATTTTTTTCTCCTTGTCGGAAATCACCTTGCTGCGCTTCTCCGCTCCGATTCCCACCTTGATAAAGGCCTTGCGGATATCCTCCTGGATCAGATAAGCCCGCCGGTCCTTGGCCGCCAGGATAGCCGCCTCATTCAGCAGGTTCTCCAGTTCCGCTCCGGTGAAGCCCGCGGTGGTCTGAGCGATCTGATGCAGATCCACATCGTCTCCCAGAGGTTTGTTCTTGGCGTGAACCTTCAGGATCTCCTCCCGGCCCTTCACATCCGGAACGCCCACCGCCACCTGGCGGTCAAAACGTCCGGGACGCAGGATCGCCGGATCCAGGATATCCACCCGGTTGGTGGCAGCCATGACGATAATTCCCTCGTTGACGCCGAAGCCGTCCATCTCCACCAGCAGCTGGTTCAGGGTATGCTCCCGCTCGTCGTGGCCGCCGCCCATGCCGGTTCCCCGGCGTCTGGCCACCGCGTCGATCTCGTCAATAAAGATAATACAGGGGGCGTTATTTTTCCCCTCCTCGAAGAGATCCCGAACCCGGGAAGCGCCCACACCCACGAACATCTCCACAAAATCAGAGCCCGAGATGGAAAAGAAGGGAACTCCCGCCTCCCCGGCCACAGCCTTGGCCAGAAGGGTCTTACCGGTTCCCGGAGGCCCCACCAGGAGAACGCCCTTGGGAATTCTGGCCCCCACCTGGGTATATTTCTGGGGCTCCTTCAGGAAATCCACGATCTCCACCAGATCCTCCTTCTCCTCATCCAGGCCGGCCACATTCTGGAAGGTCACCTGCTTATCCTTGTCCGTGGACATCTTCGCCCGGCTCTTGCCAAAATTCATCATCTTGGCGTTGCTGCCTCCGCCGCCCATGGAACGGGTCATAAACATCACCAGCACAAACATCATCACGCCGGTTAAGACCACAGGCAGCAGGGTAGTCATCAGCGTATTGTCCTGAGGTACATCCTGCACCCGGTAGTTGGTGATGCCCTCCTCCTGAAATAACGCCTCCACCTCATTTACATCCGTCACTGCCATGGTGTGCTGTTCTCCGGTCTTCAGCTCCACAGTCACCCGCCCGGTGGGCGTCTGCCTGTTCTGGCTGATCTCTGCGTTCAGGACATTTCCTTCCTCCACATCCTGCTGAAATCTCTGCCATGTGTAGCTGTCCTGATTCTGCATCCGGTTGGACATATACATAAAGCCCAGCACCAGCAGCGCCGCGAAGGCCAGATACAGCCCTATTCCTCTCGACTGCCTATTCACTTACGAATCTCCTTTCCTGTCTAGTCCTCAAATTCTACTCTTCCGATATAAGGAAGATTCCTGTATTTTTGGGCATAGTCCAAACCGTAGCCCACCACAAATTCATCCGGGATCGCAAATCCAGTATAATCCACCGGAACCTCCGTCACCCGCCGCTCCGGCTTATCCAGCAGCGTGCACAGGCGCAGGCTGGCCGGCTTGCGCAGGGTCAGCACCTGCAGAAGATAGCTGAGAGTCCGGCCGCTATCGATGATATCCTCCACCACCAGAACCTCCCGGCCCTCCAGGCCTTCATCCAAATCCTTTACAATCTTCACCCGTCCGCAGGACTCTGTTCCGTCCCCGTAGCTGGACGCGGACATAAAATCCAGGGTCACCGGCACGGTAATCCGCTTTGCCAGCTCGCAGGCAAAAAACACGCTGCCTTTCAGGATACAAATCAGATGCAGGGTTTTTCCCTGATAATCCCTGCTGATCTGGGCAGCCATCTGGCGCACCCGCTCCTCCACCGTCTCCTCGTCAATCATCACATGGATCCTCTCGCTCATGGATGTTTCCTCCTTGCACCGTAATTTTCACAATATGCTTTGTCTTCGGACTCACCTTGCAGCTCTCTCCCAGCCGGTACCCAGGTACCCAGAGCACCTCCTGCCCGACTGCCAGCAGCCAGATTTCGTCCCGTATATCCCGCGGAATCTTCCAATCGATCATCAAATCCTTAAGCTTCTTGCTTCCGCCTTCCCGAGTCACCTGCATCCGGTCCCCGGTCCTGCGGGTTCGCCACACCGCAGTATTTTTTATTTTATCATAATCAAGCCATTTCGTATACGCCTTTCGGGGAATTTCTGTCAATTCTTTTTCCCAGAGGGCGGTCTCAACGTCCCAATTTCCTACTTTCAGCGTATCCGGAACCAGGAAAGGCAGCTCTCTCTTTCCCTCCTCCGGGGCCCCGCCGGAAGCCCGCGGCTTTTGGACTGGCGGCTGCCCGTGCGTTGCTGGCTGCACCGGCGCCAAAGCTGGGCTCCCATCCGCAGCGCCGGAGTCTCTCTCCAGAAGAAGCCCCCCGTACTCCCGCCGGGCCCGCACCCGTCCCGGCAGACAAATCTCTCTGCCCACCCGGCCCTCCAGCAAATCCTCCAGGGACTCCAGGTGTACCCGGCCCAGATCTCTTTTGCTGCCTCTGATCTCCTCCAGGCACCAGGCCAGCACGTATCCCCGAAGAATCCGGGGCTGCCCCAGGAGCTCCTGACTCACCCGCCAGAGCTTGCCCTGCCTTTTTACATACTGGGAAAACAGAAGTCTGGCCTGTCCCTCCAGGTATTCCCGGGCCTCCCCAAGAAGCTCCGCGGCGGCGGCCATATGCTCCACCGCCCGGCTGTTTACCTGTTCATTCAGGGGCGGAAGCACCCGGTGCCGGATCACGTTTCTGGAAAATTCCAGGCTGCGGTTGCTGGCATCCTCCCGCCAGTCCTGCCCCCTTTCCCGGAGGTATTCCTCGATCTCCGGGCGTCCAAGGCCCAGCAGGGGGCGGATATACCTTCCCTGCACCGGACCCAGGCTGCAAAGCCCCGCCAGCCCCGTACCCCGGGCCAGGTTGTAGATCATGGTCTCCGCCACATCATTTCTGTGATGGGCCAGGGCGATCTTCGTCCCTCCCCACTCCCGGGCGAAGTCCTCAAAGCACCGGCGGCGGGCCTCCCGGCCGGCCTCCTCCAGGCTCAGCTTTTTCTCCCGGGCCTCCCGCTCCACCGGACAGGAGAAGAGCCGGAAGGCGATCCCCTGACCGCGGCACAGCTCCCGGCAGAAGGAAGCGTCCCCGTCGGCCTCCTGGCCCCTCAGGTTGTGGTGCACGTGAACCGCCGCCAGCTCAAAGGGAATCTCCCGCTGGAGCTCCTTTAACAGCAAAAGGAGGCAGACGGAATCTGCCCCACCGGACACGCCTGCCACCAACCGGTCTCCCGGCTCGATCATATGATATTGTCTCACATAGTCCAAGACTCTCTTTTGCATACTTCTCTCTCCGTCAGTCACTCATTTCTTCCAGATACCCGCCACCAAAATGGTCATATCGTCCGCCGCCCGGTAACCGCTGTAGCTCAGCACCCGCTCCAGCAGAGCGCGCCCCAGCTCCTTGGGGGCGGTGCTGGTATTTTCCAGAATCAGCTCCTTCATCACTTCTTCCTCCCGCTGAGGCGGCAGAGCATCCAGTACTCCGTCGGTGACCATGATCAGGTAATCCCCGTCGTAGAGCTTCTTGGAGGTACTCTCAAAATCCAGCTCCTGTACCAGACCTACAGCCAGGCTGGTGGAGCTCACCGTCTCCACCCAGTGATCTCTCTTGATGAAGGTGGTAGCCGCTCCCGCCTTCAGAAATTCGCAGATTCCCGTATACAGATCCAGAGAGCAGATATCCACGGTGGAAAACATACCCTCGCTCCGCTGCAGCACCAGGGCGGAATTTACCATCTTAGCCGCCGTCTCCCGAGAAAATCCCGAGGCAGTGAACATCTCCAGCAGCTCCACCACGCTCTCGCTCTCCCGACAGGCCTCCATCCCGGAGCCGCAGCCATCGGAGAGACAAAGCAAAAAACTGTCCCCCTCGTTGGAGCACAGATAATTATCTCCGGAGACGCTCTCCGCTTCCCGGGTGATCCGGGCCACCCCGGTGAGCACCTGGAAATTGACATCCTCCTTAAACAGCATGGTAGTAAACTCACGGCTCAGCACCACCCGGCTCTCCCGGGCCGCCGCGATGGGGCTCCCGAAGATGCCGGAGAGGATCTTGGTCACCTCCCGCAGAGTCACGCACTGGCCGCTTCTGGCCCGCAGAGTCAGAAAAAACTGGATTTTGCCCTGGGGCTTGTCCAGCATCCACATCTGTTTCACCAGGACCTGCTTCCTGGCCAGGGCCTTGCGGACCTGTTCCTCCCGGTCCGCAGGGGCCAGGGTGATGCTGTAAATATCGTTGGCCACCTGCTGCATAATCCGGGATACCTCCCCCAGCTGCTCCGCCACCGCCAGCCGCCCCTCAATGAGCCGGTTGTTCCAGAGCAGATTTTGTCTCTCCCGGGTGAAGATGTGCCCCAGCTCCTCCGCAAAGCGGGCTCCATTCTGGCAGAGGTCGAACCAGGCTCCCTGGGCTGCCATGATCTCCTCCTGCTGTCCTCCCTCCAGGGCTCGTATGAGGTTGTTCCCCAGCTGGGCGCTCTGATACCTCTGCCTCTTCCAGCAGATTTCCCTTTTGGCACACCGGGCGCAGACTGCTTTCTCCGTCTCCCCCAGGATCCGCTCTGTCTCCTGCTCCGTGAAGCTCTCCCGGCGCACAGGCATGGCGTAGAAGGTGCTGGCCAGGCGCTGGAAGGACTGGGCGTATCGCTCCATCTGCTCCCGCTGAGGGCCCCCGTCAAACTGCAGCGCCTCCCGCTTGCGCTTTCTTCCTAAAAAAACAATTTTTGCCATGTCCCTGAGAATCAGCAGCACGCCGATCACGAACATGGCAAAGATTACTGTCCGCATCCGTCCGCATCCCCCTTATTATCCTTATCAGGGAATATTATAGACGGGCTATCCTGAAAAACTTGTCAAAAACCAACCTGCTCCCCAGAAAATCTTTCGGCAAAAGATGAGCTTCCTCCCTTCTGGCCAACAGATTTCCCCTGGAAACGGATCAGTTTTCTTCCTTAAATATAATCTCGTTGGGCTTTAAAAGGCCGGCCTTCTCCTTGGCCACCTTCTCCATATATTCATCGCTCTTTACGTACTCCTGGAGATCCTCGATCTCCTTGGTGCGCGCCTCCTCCTGGGACAGCTGCTGCTCCACCTGTTCCTGGCGCCGCTCATTCTGCCGGATCTTCTCCCGCAGCGTATTTCCCTGCATCACCAGCGCAACCAGAAGCACACAGACCACCAGAGTGATGGCAATCATCGCTATCTTATTCTGGCGGTTGCTGGCGGCCGCCTTCAGGTTTCCTGACTTTCCTGCTTTTTTTGCCATTCCATCCATCCTTACGCTCCCCCTTCGGGGCTTTTCTACAAATAAACCTACTCATAGAAAGTTTACCTCTTAAAGCTGCAGATTTCAACCTTTTTATGACTTTTTTTGCAGCTTTCCCTGGTATCTTCAGGATTTCCTTTAAACGGTTCAGCAAATAAGAAGCGCCTTTGACAAAATACGGGCTCAGAGCCCAGGAGTAGACAACCATCCCCAGCGCCATGCCCACGAAGAAATATCCCCGCAGAACACCGCTATTCTGGCGGTATAAGCCGGTAAAAATAAAAAGGCTGCTGCCTGCCCAGTAGAGAATATCCTCCAGCCCGGTGACCCAGCCCTTATGGGAAATAACCCGGCGCAGAATCCGCAGGCAGTCGTAGACAGCCAGCATGGCCGCGCCGTACCAGAGAGCCCTGGCAAAGAGCAGCAGCTCCCGGTTCATATACACGCTCATTCCTTACTGGAACAGACGCCCGATCAGGCTCTGCCCCTTCTTCCTTTCCCGGCCCTTGCCTTCCCGGTAGATGAGGCTGTCTACCTGGCCCTGAATATCCACCTCACCTCTGTCCAGCTGCAGGCGCTCCACATGCAGTCCCTTGCCCTGTATATGAAGCATCCCCTGCTGTGTCTCCAGACGTATCTCATTCTCGTCAAAAGCCTGCACATCAACCACCCCGGTGATCTGGCCAGACTGCCGGTTTTCCAAATGTATCCGATGCCCGTGCTCCCCTTCCATTTCTAGCCCCCTTTGTCAGGCTTCTTTCTATTATATGGTCCGGGCTATGGGGGTATGCCTCCTTTAACTCTGTCTCTTACAGATACCGGTACAGCTGGTCGGCCGCCTCCTTGCGCACCGTCTCCTGCACATCCAGAACCTCCACCTTCACGGTTTTCGTCCCAAACTGGATCTGGATCACATCGCCCACCTTCACATTCACGGAAGCCTTGGCGGGCTTATCGTTCACCAGCACCCTTCCCGCGTCGCAGGCCTCATTGGCCACCGTTCTCCGCTTGATCAGCCGTGATACCTTTAAGTATTTGTCTAAACGCATAGTAACCTCCTGACTATTTAAGGGATTCATAAAAAAAGAATGGGGCCGCCGCAGTTACGAATATCTCCGCATATTGCGACAGTCCCATCCTCCTATTAATCCTCTATCACACAATTAGTTGATGGCGTCCTTAAGAGCCTTTCCAGCCTTAAACTTCGGAGACTTGGAAGCTGCGATCTTCATGGTTGCGCCAGTCTGGGGATTTCTTCCCTCGCGCTCTGCTCTCTCAACTACCTCGAAGGTGCCGAAGCCTACCATCTGTACCTTATCTCCTTTTTTCAGAGCGTCTGCCACAACATCGATAAATGCCTTAACAGCTGCCTCTGCGTCTTTCTTGGATAATTCTGTTTTCTCAGCGATTGCTGCAACTAATTCTGCTTTGTTCATGGATCAATTCCTCCTCTTGATGTTCTTCACTCTCATTTTTTGGTGCCATTACAATAGCGGCGACGCTGCCCGCGTCGAAGTTGCGTGAACTCTACACCTATTTATATACCGTCCCCCGGCTTTTGTCAAGGAATTTCCCCAATTTCCCGATTCTTTGGCACTTTTGCCCAGTTAAATACGGAAAATCATTCCTCGTCCTCCGGCTTTTGGGCCCTCTGGGCAGAAATCTTCTCCTGGGATACGGCCTCCAGGGCCAGCTCCGCGTACACGCCGTCCCGGCGCAGCAGGTCTGCCGCCAGCCACAGAAGCTCTCCTCCCGGCTCTTCCCGGGCCGGAGCATCCTGCAGACTCTCCAGGCAGGCTTTCATTTTCTCCAGCAGCTCCCGGCGGGAAATCTCCCGGCCGCCGGCCCCCGCCAGCTTCTTCTGTATTTTCTGGGCCCGTGCCAGAGCAGGCAGCTGCAGGGGAATATCCTCCAACTCCTGCTTGAGGCTTCTTCCCTGTTTCTCCTGCTTCTTGATGGCCTCCCAGCTGCCGGGCACCTCCTGAGCCAGCGCCTGACGCTCCTCCCCGAATACATGGGGATGACGGCGGATCATCTTCCGGCTGATGCCGGAGATCACGTCCTCCAGAGTAAAGCGCCCGTCCTCCTGGGCTATGCGGCTGTGCATGAGCACCTGCAGCAGCAGATCCCCCAGCTCCTCGCAGAGATTGTCATGGCTCCCTGTTTTTTCCAGACGGTCTATCCCCTCTAGGACCTCATAGGTCTCCTCCAGCAGGCAGGGTTTCAGGCTTTCGTGGGTCTGAGCCCTGTCCCAGGGGCAGCCCCCGGGACTTCTCAGCCTCTCCACGATGGAACAAAGTTCATCAAAAGTATATTGTCTGTCAGCCATGGGCTATGCCAGCATCTCGTTGATGATCGCCAGCACCTGATCACCCAGGGCTGCGGACCTCTGGTCTGCGTCCTCCAGGGAGGTTCCCTTGATACCGTAGTAGAATTTCAGCTTGGGCTCTGTGCCGGAAGGTCTTGCACACACCCAGGCGTCGTCGTTCAGGTCGAAGTACAGCACGTTGGAATTGGGAAGTCCGGTGGCCTTCACCTCTCCAGTGGCCAGGTCGGTGATGGTATCCTTCTTGTAATCCCGGAAGGAAAGCACCTGGTAGTCTCCGATCTTCTTGGGCGGGTTCTCCCGGAGATTATTCATTACCTCCTGAATCTTAGCCAGTCCTTCGATTCCCTTGAGGGTCACGGTCTTGATGGCGTCCTTATAATAGCCGTACTTCTCGTACATGTCGATCATGGCATCCCACAGAGTCTTGCCCTGGGTCTTGTAGTAGGCTGCCGCCTCGCACAGGGCCATAGTAGCCACAATGGCATCCTTATCTCTTGCGTGGGTTCCGATCAGACAGCCGTAGCTCTCCTCAAAACCGAAGAGGTAGGTGCCCTTGCCGCTGTTCTCGAAGCCCAGGATCTGCTGTCCGATCCACTTGAAGCCGGTGAGAACCTCAATCACCTTCACGCCATAGTATTTGGCGATAGCGTCCGCCATATTCGTGGTAACGATAGTTTTAATCAGAGCGCCGTCCTCGGGGAGTCCCTTCAGGGCCTTTCTCTGCTCGATCTCATAATTAGCCAGCAGACAGCCGGACATATTTCCGGTGAGGTCGTGGTACTCGCCGTTCTTGTCCTTCACCCGCACGCCCAGACGGTCCGCATCGGGGTCGGTGGCCAGCACCAGATCCGCGTCCACCTCCTGGGCCAGCTTTAAGCCCAGCTCAAAGGCCTCCGCTGCCTCGGGATTCGGGTAGCTGACGGTGGGGAAGTTGCCGTCCGGCAGTTCCTGCTCCTTTACCACATATACATTCTCAAAGCCCAGCTCCTTCAGCACCCGGCGGGCAGGAATATTTCCCGTGCCGTGCAGGGGAGTGTAGACGATCTTCAGCTCCTTGGCCGTCTCCTGGATGGCGTCCATATGAAGCACCTGGCTCTTTAACTCCTCCATGTATGCGTCGTCAATAGCCTGTCCGATCACCTGATAGAGACCGGCTGCCACAGCCGCATCCTTGTCCATGGTCTTCATGGTAGCTTCGCTGTACTCGCTGATGGCCTTAACCTCAGCCATGATTCCGCTGTCGTGGGGCGGCGTAATCTGAGCGCCGTCCTCCCAGTATACCTTGTAGCCGTTGTACTCCGGCGGATTGTGGCTGGCGGTAATATTGATGCCCGCTACACAGCCCAGCTTGCGCACAGCAAAGGACAGCTCGGGAGTGGGACGCAGGGATTCAAAGATGTAGGCCTTAATCCCGTTGGCCGCCAGGCAGAGGGCTGCCTCCTGGGCAAACTCCGGGGACATCCGGCGGGAATCGAAGGCGATGGCCACGCCCTGGCTCTCCTTGCCCACGCCCTTAATGTAATTGGCCAGACCCTGGGTAGCCTTGCGCACCACGTAAGGATTCATGCGGTTGGTTCCCGCGCCGATGATTCCCCGCAGGCCGGCGGTTCCAAACTCCAAATCCATATAAAATCTCTCTTTGATCTCCTGCTCATCCCCTGAGATGGATCTCAGCTCCTCTTTCGTCGCCTCGTCAATGTACGGATTGTTCAGCCATGACTCGTAAATTTCTTTGTAATCCACGGAAATTTCCTCCTCGTACCTATAAATATTTTTCGTGGAGACCGCCGCAAAAGCCTTATTTTTCCAGAATATAAGTTTTGCAGCGTCTCCAGATAGATACTGTCTATTATACACTATTTTTCACAAAAGAGAAACCTAAATCCTCAGATTTTCTAGGAAAAATAGCCATTTCTCCCTCTGCTCCGCCATCTGCGCCAGCTTCTCCACCGTCTTGGCCGACACCCAGACCTTGGGGTTATTGGCGTAGTAATTGGCCAGCTTCCAGAACTTCCAGGGATAGCCCAGCCTCAGCAGCAGATTCTCGCACTCCTCCCGGGACAGAGGCCGTATCCGGCTGTAGGCGTCCACCATCCGGCGCCCCAGCTCTATATCCCAGCTGTGCTTCTCCAGAATCTTGCGCATGAACTGATACAGGTCCGCCACCGGCAGGTCAAAGGACCATTTCTCAAAATTGATAAACGCCGGCTTCCCCTCCACCGTCAGCAGATTGTGTTGGTTGCACTCCCCATGGCAGACGCAGCCCTCCGCCAGGGCTCTCTCCCGCAGACGCCCATAGCCGGAATCCTCCAGCCGCCTGGTCACCTCCAATCCCTGTCCCAGAAAAAGCCCCGCCGCTTCTAAAAGCTGCCGCTCAAATTCACTCTTCTTCTGCTTTTTCTGCAGGAACCGCTGTACCTTGCGGATCTCCCGGTTATGTCTGGCACATTCCTGGGGCAGAGGCTCCTTCTGATAATCCTCCTCCGCCGGAAGATGAATGATTTTATGTAAACGGGCCAGGGCCGCCGCCCCCCGGCAGATCTCCTCCCGGGAACGGGTATCGCACTCTTTTCCGTAAAACCAGTTCCGCACCGTATAGATCAGGCCGTCGGTGTGCTGCGACGCCAGCTCCCCCTCCAGATTCGGGATCAGCACATCCGCCCTTAAGGTTCCCTCCTCCTCCACCTGCTGCTGGATCTGCCGCTGCAGCTCCAATTTTTTAACAGAACCCCGGTATTCACGGATTACCTTAAGGCCTTGATCTGTCTCGCAGATCAGAGCCCCTCTTCCCCGGCTGCTGCTGCGCGCCGTCAGGCCATACTGCTCCAAAACTCCCAGTCCATGGTCGTACACACATATCCCCTCACTTTCTGCGTTCTTTCTATGTTTATGTGGGGGTTCAGGGAAATAGTACAGGGGTGGGGCGGCAGGGAAAACCGGAGTTAGCGGATAAATACTTACCCGAGCGGGTATGGAAAAACTGACTTTACTAGAATAGCAAAAGCTTCCGGAGGATTTCTCCCCTGTGCTCAGCCTGCGCTCACTTCGAGCCTGTAGTCTCGAAGCTGTGCTCGGCAAATTCGCACAGGGGAGAAATCCCTCGGAAGCTTTTATTTTCAAGGCGGTTGGTTTTTCCTGGCCCGGTTCCGCTGGGCAGACCGCTTTTTAGCTGATGCTGGCAGGGTTTCCCTGCCGCTGCTGGGCAGACCGGTTTTTAGCTGCTGCTGGGCGGGGTTTCCCTGACGCTGCTGGGCGGGCCGCTTTTTAGCTGCTGCTGGGCGGGGGGGTCCGGCCGCTGCTGGGCAGGCCGGTTTTTAGCTGCTGCTTTAATGCGGAGCTTTAGCGGATAGGGATATCTCGGGCAGTTTTAAGGAGGTATTCCCGGGTGTTGCGCTGCGGATCTTCCAGAACCAGATCCAGCAGCCGCTCCAGGGTTTCTCCCAGGCCGGGGCCGGGCTTTAATCCCAGGGCCATTAAATCTTTTCCGTTAACGGCCAGTTCTTTCACGGCCAGGCAGTCTCCCCGCTCTAGGATCTGGGCAAAAATCTCCTCCACCCGGGCCAGCTCCGAAAGCTTCTCCTGGCGCCGCAGGGGTCTCTGGGCCAGGATATCCGCCCGGCGTACCTGCAGGTACAGGGGAAAGAGTTCTCTCCCCAGCTGGCTCACCGCCCGGCGGACAGCCTCCGCCTGGGGCTCCAGAATCACATCATGCCACCGTACCAGCAGCCGCACCCGCCGGACAGTCTCGTTGTCAAATCTAAGCCGGCGCAGCACCTCCACCGCCAGCTGCTCTCCCTTTTCCTGATGGTGAGGGAAATAATCTATGCCTCCCAGGCCGGTGGTTCTCACCTGGGGCTTGGCCAGGTCATGAAGCAGCATAGTCCAGCGCAGCACCGGAGCGGCCTCCACCAGCTCCAGAGCCCGCAAGGTATGTTCCCCCACTGTGCAGAAATGCTCCGGCACGTTCTGGGGCGTATCCATGGCCCGGTCAAACTCCGGCAGAACCACGGCGGTGATCCCCAATTCCCAGGCTTCCCGCAGAAGCTGAGGCCTGGGGGAAATCAGCAGCTTATTTAACTCCACCCGGATCCGCTCCGCGCTGATCTTCTCCAGGGTGGGCGCCAGCTGCCTGATGGCCTCCCGGGTTCGCTCCTCAATGCCAAATCCCAGCTGGGCTGCAAACCGCACTGCCCGCAGGATCCGCAGGGCGTCCTCCGAGAATCGTTCCCGGGGCTCTCCCACGCAGCGCACCCGGTGAAGCTGCATGTCCTTCATCCCCTGGAAGCAGTCCACCAGACCCGTTTCCCGGCTGTAGGCCATGGCGTTGATGGTAAAATCCCGCCGCTGCAGATCCTCCTCCAGCCTGGAGGTAAACTCTACCTGGCGGGGATGCCTGCCGTCCAGGTATTCCCCGTCGATCCGGTAGGTGGTCACCTCGTAGCTGTCCTTGTCCAGAAGGACCGTCACCGTCCCGTGCTGCAGCCCGGTATCCACCGTGCGAGCGAAAAGCTCCTTCACCTGCAGGGGCTTGGCGGAGGTAGTGATATCCCAGTCGTCCGGCTCCCGGCCCAGGATGGAATCCCGGACACATCCGCCCACCGCGTAGGCCTCAAAGCCGGCGCCGTTTAATTTTTCGATAATATACTG
Organism: Candidatus Egerieimonas intestinavium; assembly: GCA_018711815.1. GTDB lineage: Bacteria > Bacillota > Clostridia > Lachnospirales > Lachnospiraceae > Egerieimonas > Egerieimonas intestinavium. The sequence goes on along the minus strand of DVHU01000045.1, from coordinate 31,548 downwards.
TACCTTGGGCGGCAGCTTCAGGCGCATACGCTTCCTCCTTCATTAATTTCCCCTTGATTTTTTATTTGCAGACTTTAATTAGTAAGCTCTTCCCCAGTAAACCATCTTCTTGGCAGGCTTGCCGCAGCACACGCAGGTATCCGCCAGCTGCTCCTGCTCAAAGGGGATACAGCGGGAGGTTGCCGCCGTGTCCTCCTTAATCTTGTCCTCGCACTCCTGGCAGCCGCACCACATGGCCTTCACAAACCCCGGCTTTTCGTTGATGGTCTTGACAAACTCTTCATAATTAGTGGCCGTGTAGGTGTGAGCGTCTCTGTGAGCTCTGGCGCTCTCCAGCATATCCTCCTGGATCTGTACCAGCAGCTCCGACGCCTTCTGTGCCAGCTCATCTAAAGCCACCACTACTTTTTCCCGGTTATCCCGGCGCACCAGAACTGCCTGGTTCTGCTCAATATCCTTGGGGCCGATCTCCACCCGCAGGGGGATTCCGCGCATCTCCTGCTCGGAAAATCTCCAGCCGGGGCTCTTGTCGCTGTCATCCATTCTGGCCCGGATTCCCTGAGCCAGCAGGCTCTCCAGAACCTCCCGGGCCTTCTCCACAACGCCCTCTTTTCTCTGCTGGATGGGGATTACCATCACCTGTACCGGAGCAATTCTGGGGGGCAGCTTCAGTCCGCTGTTATCCCCGTGTACCATAATGATGGCGCCAATCATACGGGTGGTCATACCCCAGGAAGTCTGGTGCACATACTTCAAGGTGTTGTCCTTATCCGTATACTGGATGCCGAAGGCCTTGGCAAAGCCGTCTCCAAAGTTGTGGCTGGTTCCTGACTGCAGAGCTTTTCCGTCGTGCATCAGGGACTCAATAGTATAGGTAGCCTCCGCCCCGGCGAACTTTTCCTTATCCGTCTTTCTTCCCTTCACCACCGGGATAGCCAGCTCCTCCTCGCAGAAATCCGCGTAGACGTTCAGCATCTGGATGGTCCGCTCCTCAGCCTCCTGGGCGGTGGCGTGAGCCGTGTGTCCCTCCTGCCACAGGAACTCTCTGGAACGCAGGAAGGGACGGGTGGTCTTCTCCCAGCGAACCACAGAGCACCACTGATTGTAAACCTTGGGCAGATCCCGGTGAGAGTGGATTTCCTTGGCATAGAAGTCACAGAACAGGGTCTCAGAGGTGGGGCGCACACACAGGCGCTCCTGCAGGGGCTCCAGCCCTCCGTGAGTTACCCAGGCCACCTCCGGGGCAAAGCCCTCCACGTGATCCTTCTCCTTCTGCAGCAGGCTCTCGGGAATGAACATAGGCAGATAAACATTCTGCACCCCAGTCTCCTTGAACCGCCGATCCAGCTCATGCTGGATGTTTTCCCAGATGGCGTAGCCTGCGGGCTTGATCACCATGCAGCCCTTCACGCTGGTATAGTCGATGAGATCCGCCTTCTTCACCACGTCTGTGTACCACTGGGCAAAATCCTCCTCCATGGAGGTGATTGATTCTACTAATTTCTTTTCCTTAGCCATCTTCTTCTCCTTTTCTATCTTCTCTAATCTTTACCTTTACCGCGGGCGGCCCGGATACCCCAGCCGGGCAAAGTGCGCATCCCTGCCAGGCATTTTTCTTTTCCCGGAAACGCAGGTTCCCGAAAAAAAATCACCGCCAGCCCCCAGTTGCCTAGGGGCCGGCAGTGACTGAATTTCACTTAACCGGCGGTACCACCCTGATTGACAGCTCCCTTGCCGGAACTGCCCTCTCTTTCTTCCCCTTTAACGCCGGGGGACGCGTCCTGCTCCTCGCAGGCGGCTCCGAGGCCGGTTCCACACAGTCCGCACAGGAAGCTTCCACCGCCGCCTCCCTCTCTGTCGATTGTCCCGCGTGTACTATTCTCTTCTTCGCCATTTTATCTGTCACTTGGATTCTAAGGGAATTTCCCGGGTTTGTCAAGGATTTTTCAGCACCTCTTCGCCAAATGATCTTATAGCTCCATGGTGATCGTTCGGCCGCTGCGCTCATACCTGCGCAGCTTCACCCCCGCCGCCGCCAGCATCATCTTGGAGGCGGTGATTCCCGGTGTCCCATCGTACTTGTCGCAGTCGTAGATGATTTCTTTGATGCCCGCCTGTATGATGGCCTTGGCGCACTCGTTGCAGGGGAAGAGGGTCACGTAAAGCTTGGCCCCCTCCAGGCTTCCCCCCCGGTAGTTCAAAATGGCGTTGAGCTCGCTGTGGGTCACATACAAATACTTTTTCTTCAGCTCATCCTCGCCGTCCCGGCTCCAGGGAAACTCATCGTCTGAGCAGCCGATGGGAAATCCGTTGTAGCCCATGGACAAAATCTTATTCTTCTCGCTGACAATGCAGGCCCCCACCTGCGTGCTGGGATCCTTGGAGCGCATGCCGGAGAGTTTGGCCACCCCCATGAAGTATTCATCCCAGGAAATATAGTCCTTGCGTTTTTCTCCCATGTCTTCTCCTTTACTTGGTGCCGAAAATCCGGTCCCCGGCATCTCCCAGCCCCGGGACAATGTAGCCGTGGTCATTGAGACGCTCATCCAGAGCCCCGATATACAGATCCACATCCGGGTGCTCCCGCTCCATGACAGCCACTCCCTCGGGCGCCGCTATGATGCACATAAAATGAATGTTTTTCACACCCTTTTCCTTCAGCAGGGTGATGGCCGCGGAGGCGCTCCCTCCGGTGGCCAGCATGGGATCCACTACGTAAACCTCCCGCTCAGAGGAATCCGCCGGCAGCTTGCAGTAGTACTCCACCGGCTTTAAGGTCTCGGGATCCCGGTAGAGCCCGATATGTCCCACCTTAGCCGCCGGAATCATGGCCAGCATACCGTCCACCATGCCCAGGCCTGCCCGGAGAATGGGAACCACCGCCAGCTTCTTGCCCGCCAGCTCCTCCACCTCCGTCTCGCAGATGGGTGTGCGAATCGTCTTTTTTACCAGCTTCAACTCTCTGGTGGCCTCGAAGCACATCAGCATAGCCACCTCGCCGATTAACTCTCTGAACTCCTTGGAACTGGTCTCCTCATTCCGCAGAATACCGATCTTATGACGGATCAGCGGATGCTCCATTACCTTTACCTTAGCCATCAGTCTGCCTCCTTTGCTGCTTTTAACCTTTAATCTTCTCTATCAGTTTATCCACCAGGGCGCCGATCCACTCACAGCAGGCCCCGTACTCCGTCAGGGGCTTCCCGTACAGGGGCGGAATATCCCCGCTCTCCCCCACGTAATCGGTCAGCCGGTAGACCCGGGGCACATTTTCATAATCCTCCCAGATCTTCAGCTTCTGCTCATCCTCCATGGTGAGGATCAGCGTCCCCGGCTCAATATCCTCCTGCAGCAGCTGTGCCGCCCGGTGCTCCCTGCCGCTGTAGCCGTTGCTCACCAGAACCGCCTCCGCCTTCTGATTCATGGGCTCCGGAAAGAGCACCACAAGCCCCCGGGAGAGTACCTCCGGAGTAGCCCCCAGCAGCCTTTGGCGCATGATAATCTTGGCCATAGCCGCCCGCCCCGTATCGGAAGCGTCCACAAATATAATTTTCTTACAGTCCTCCATAGCTTTTGTCCCCTACACCTTTATGATCTTATGGCCCGCGGCCTTTAACAGCCGGTTCATGATGGCCTGTCCCATCCGGGGCGTCTCGAAGGCCTCGGAATAAATGTAATCCGCCTCCAGAGCGTCAAAATCCCGGAGCACCCGGTAAAGCTGCCGGGCGATGGACTCCTCATCTTTCCGGCTCCCAATACATTTTACCATCCCCTGGGTATAGGACGGGGCCGTCTCCTCCACGGCGATGATCCCCACCCGAAATCCCTGCAGGCATTTCTCCTGGGCCAATCGGTTGATCTCCTCCACCACCCGCTGTCCGGGGCCTTCTACGATGGTCAGATCCCCCTTGGGCGCATAATGCTTGTACTTCATCCCCGGAGCCTTGGGTCTCACACCCGCCTCCAAGGTGAGGCCGCGATCCATCCGCACCTGACCGATCAGCTCCTCCAGCATCTGCTGGTTCAGGTAGCCGGGCCTTAAGATGGTGGGCACCTCCTCGGTAAAATCCACAATGGTGGACTCCAGGCCGATCCCCACCGGTCCCCCGTCCACAATCATGTCGATCCTATCCCCCAGATCCGCCTCCACATGGGCCGCCTCCGTGGGGCTGGGCCGTCCGGAGGTGTTGGCGCTGGGCGCCGCCACGTAGCCCCCCGCCTGGCGGATCAGCTCCAGGGCCACCTGATGGTCTGGCATCCGCACCGCCACGCTGGGCAATCCCCCGGTGGTGGCCTCCGGTACCAGGCTGCTCTTGGAAAAAATCATAGTCAGCGGCCCCGGCCAGCACTTTTTAGCCAGGATCCGCGCTTTCTCCGGGATTTTCTCCACCAGAGGCTCCAAATGCTCCAAATCCGCAATGTGCACGATCAGCGGGTTATCCGAAGGCCTTCCCTTGGCCTCATAAATCTTCCGGGAAGCCTCCGGATCCAGAGCGTTCCCGCCCAGACCGTAGACAGTCTCTGTGGGAAAGGCCACCAGGCCGCCCCGCCGCAAGATCTCACCCGCCTGGGCCAGGGCCTCCCTATCCAGTTTTTCCTCTGTCATCCGCACGATTCTCGCTCTCATGTCCTCTCCCGTGTCCTCTCAATTTAAATGCGCCCCTGCAGCTTTACAGGAGGCGCACACCGCTTGTTTTTTATTATACCCTATGCTTTTTTCCCTGTCAAATACTCCAGGATTCCGTCCCCCACTGCCTTGGCCACCCGAGTCTGGTAGTCCTCCTGAGTCAGCAGCTCCGCCTCCTGGGGATTGCTCAGGAAGCCGCACTCCACGATGGCCAGAGGCACGTCTGTCTTTTTCAGCAGGTAATAGGTGGTGTTCCCCTTGGCCTGCCGGTGATTCTCCGGGTCTACCTGGCCGATCAGCTGTTCCTGAATATCCTTGGCCAGGGCCTCTCCCTCCGCCGAGTGGGTGTAGTAGAAGACCTGAGCCCCCTTCACGGAAGCCTCGGGATAGCTGTTCTGATGGATGCTCACCGTGCATGCCGGCTGCAGCTCATGAATCCGGTCACACCGCCTCTGCAGATCCTGGACCTTTTTGTTGGAAGCGTCCGCGTCGTTCAGCCCCGCGTCCTCCTCCCGGAGGAGCTCTGCCCGAACCCCCTGGCTCTCCAGATATTCCTTGAGCTTCCGGGCTATCTGCAGGTTCACGTCCTTCTCCAGCACATCATTGACCCCCACCTTCCCGGGATCTTCCCCTCCATGTCCCGCGTCCACCGCCACCAGCGGCGCCGCCTCGACCTCCGCTGCCGCGGCCGCAGCCTCGGGGGCCATGAGGGCCCCCTGCCTTCCCAGGAAAAAGATCCCCGCCAGCAGCAGCGCCGCCATACCCATTTCCAGATTCTTTCTCAATATAAATTCTCCCAGGGCATTTTCCCTACAGTATATGCCCTGGGAGTCTTTTTTACTTTCATTTCCTTATTTCTTCGATTCAGTCTTCCTCTTCCTGGCTGAGCAGGGCCATGATGTCGGCCTCCACCTCATCGGTATCCGCCTCATCCAGGCTGTCCTCCACCTGCTCCTCCATTTCCTCGGCGGCCTCATCCTGCTCGTCGCCCAGCTCCTGCATGCTCTCCGGCATGCTGCTGATGATCCGGTGAACCTCCTTGTAGGAGGACATGAACCTCTGCTGGGCCTGATTGATGAGCTCAACGATGTCGTTCATCTCATCCTGCACCGCGATGTACTTCTTCTTGCCCTCGGCCAGCTTCTCGTCGATCTCCGTCTGCACGGAGAGAACCCGGCGCTCCGCCTCCACCGTGGCTTCAGCCAGAAGCTCATCCCGCTTCTTCTCCGCTTCCTTGATCATGTTGTCCGCCCGCACCTGACTCTCATACACCAGGCGGCCGATACTCTCATAATTGTCGATATACTGCTGATACTTTTCTGAGATATCCTTCTTATATTTCTCGATCTGCTGTTCCTTAGCGTCCAGGCGCTGGAGGAGCTCGCTGATCTTGCTGTCCTTCTCCTTAATCTCCTTCAGGAGCCGGCTCTTCTCCGCGTAAGCCTCCTCCTTCAAGGCCTGTACCTGCATCTGCACATCGTCCTTGTCGTATCCGCCCATCAGCGTAGTTTTAAACATTTCCGTTTCGCTCATCCCCTTTACCTGCCTTTCACTGTAAATATTCGGAAATAATATTCCACACGGAAGCCCGCTCAAATCCCAGCTTCCAGGCCGCCACTCCGGCCAGATCATATTCCTTTATCAGCTTCATCTTCTCCTCAATGGATTGTTCGTCTTCCACCCAGATCTGATACAGGGCATCCTCCCCCTGCATCTCTGCCACCGTCTGTCCCAGATTCTCATCCCAGTAGGCCATCATGCCGTTGGCCTCCTGCTGCTGGATGTACTGCCGGGATTCATCCATGTTCATGACCTCACTGAACAGCTCGGAACTGCCGTAAGGCTTTCTCCAGAGTCGGGTATAGAAGGGAATTCCATTGATCACCTTCTCCTTGGGCACCTCCTCCAGGGTGGCCTGGATTCCCTCCTCCACGAAGGGCAGGGAGGCTACCGAACCCGCCTCCGGGCCGCCGCTGTAGTGCTCGTCATAGCCCATGATAATCACGTAATCCGCCACGATTCCCTGCTCCCGGCGGTTGTAAAAGGTGTTAAAGGATTTGGGAACCGGATTGTCCACAGAGAGCACCAGCCCTGCCTTCCGGCACTCGATGGACAGCTCCCGGATAAACTGAATATAGTGGGGAGCGTCCTCCTCCTGAAGGCTCTCAAAATCCACATTGATCCCGTCAAAGCCGTATGTCTTAGCCGCATCCATCAGCTGCCGGATAATGTATTCCCGCTTGGAGGTGTAGGAAAGAACCTCCTGGGTAGAAATCTCCTGGCTGAAATTGTCGATGAGCGCCCAGACCTCCAGCCCCTTGGCGTGGGCCTGCTGTACATAGTCCGCATCTGCCAGGGACAGCAGCGTCCCGTCAGAGCTCTGGATAGAAAACCAGGTGGGGGATATGGTATTGACCCCCGTCATCTCTGCGGTCATCTCCTCCAGGGTGGCGTTGGCTCCCTGGCTGGTCACCTGATGCCACACCAGATTGATGGGGTAATCCTTGCGGATGCTGGTGTACTCCGGCACCACCTTCACCGGCTCGCCCTGATAATCCTCCGGCTGGCTGACCTTCTTGGACTGCACGTAACCCCGGTAGCCATCCTCGGTGTACACTTCATACCAATCGTCCAGATCCTCCCGAAAATAGAGCAGCGTCCCCTCCGGAACCGTGGTCAGAATCGGACTCTTGATCCCTCCCTTCTGACGCACCTCCGTCTCCTTCTGGGCCGTCACACTCTGCAGGTTGTCCCACCGGGTCTGAATCACTACCCGGTCCGGGTCCTCATATATATTCCAGGACATATCCGTGTACTGCCCCACGAAATCCAGGGCCAGATAATCCTTGTCTCCAATTTTCTTCAGCAGAACCTCCTCTGCCTGCTTTTCCGCGCCCCCCTGCCGGTAGGTCTTGCTGTCCGGCTCAAAGACGATCTTTTCCTCCGGCAGCGTAATGATCATCTGCCCCTCATGGCTGTCCCAGTAGAATCTGCCGTTAATGTAATTTCCCACTGTAGTGCAGTCAATATAAATTTTTCCGTCAACCTCCACTCCCTTATCCTCCAGAAGCTCTCCGTTGACCACCAGGGCCGTCTCCCCTTCTCCCTGAAGCTGAAAATACTCGCTGCCATCCAGCGTCGTTCCTGTGGGTGTATAGCGTTTCACCAGCATCGTAATCCCGCCGGCCACCACTACCAACAGAATCAGCAGAAAAACCACCACCACCGGTGCTGTACTTTTTTTCATTATTATTTACCTCCCATATGCCACCATTATAGCAACATATTGCTGACTCGTCACTAATTTTATAAAAATTTAAAACTTTTGCCGGGAGGCGGAGCCCTATTGCTATGTACCTCCAGAGCCCTGGCCCGAGACTCCGCCTCCCTTTTTCTTTATTCTTTTACCTTATCAAAGGAAACCCATACCACCTCCCCCTTATCATTCTGTACATAGTCCCGCATATACGCCCCCTCCTCCGCCACGCGGCAGGCCTTGACAATTTCCTTGGGGCTGCTGGGACGGCCGTCCAGCCACAGGGATACGCCCTGGAGATGATAGGTCTCCAGCTCGCACCGCAGGGCGGAAGCCTCCTTTTTCTTCTTTTTTCCCATAAAACCGGGAGGCAGTCTACTGTGATATACTCCCGCCTCCTTCTCCTTTCCTCGTTTCTCCGGGACCGCATGAAAATCCCGGGCCGCAGACCTGTGTCCTCGAAAAGCAACAGATGAACAGCCATGGCCGACCTTTTTTCCTATCTCTCTTGAAATTCTGAAATTAAAAAATGGGGATTATTCGCAGGGATTCCTGCATGAAAATAGAAAATACCGAATTGTTATCGCTGACTCGCCGGAAATATCACTTCCTTTCTTAGGCAGCCATAACTGTTCTGATTCTTATTATAACTGCATAATCATATTTTGCAAGCCATTTCTAAAGAAATCAGGGAAAATCTGAAAAAAACGTGAACCGCTTTACATCTTCACTGCTGCTGGTATATAATATACTAGAATTATTGTCAGTGTGTGGGCGGTCACCTGTACACTGATGCAGCTTAAGCACATAATGGAACAGGATGTGATACTATGAAAATTGAAAAGATTAATGACCATCAGATCCGTTGTACGCTAACCAGCGCTGATTTAGCAAACCGCGAAATTAAGTTAAGTGAACTGGCCTACGGTACCGAAAAGGCCAAGACTCTCTTTCACGATATGATGCAGCAGGCCCAGTATGAGTGTGGCTTCGAGGCCGAGAATTTCCCTCTGATGATCGAGGCTATCCCGGTGACGCCGGACAGCATCGTGCTGATCATCACCAAGGTGGAGGATCCTGAGGAGCTGGACACCCGTTTTTCCAAATTCTCTCCCTCCAGGGAGGAGGATACCCGGGAGAGTACCACCCCTCAATTCTCCGGCGCCGACGATATCCTGGATATTTTCCAGAAGCTGGTGGACTCCAAGCTGAAGGCCCACGCCTCCTCTAAGAAGCAGCAGGCCCAGAGCGAGGAAGCCGCAGCCCAGGTTTCCGTAAGCCTCATCCAGATTTTCCGCTTTTCTTCTCTGGACAGCGCCATCTGCGCCGCCCGGGGACTGAACAGCTCCTTTGACGGGGAGAATTCTCTTTACAAAGATCCCGCCAAAGGAACCTATCACTTGGTACTGCACCAGTCCGGATACAGCCCGGAGGAGTTCAACCGCATCTGCAACGTACTCTCTGAGTACGGCACCGGAAAAACTTACACCGCCGCCAGCGAAGCTTATCTCAAGGAGCACGGCGAAGTCATCATCCGGGATCAGGCTCTGCAGATGCTGTCACAGCTGTAAAATTGCGTACACGGAAAGCGGGTGCTGCTGCAATTAACGACTAATGCAGCAGCGCCTTTTTTTGCCTTTAGCCAGTCTTGACTGCCCGCCTATTGGCCCGCACAAAGGGAAACGGCACAGCCGAAGCCATGCCGTTTCTCCGAAACAAGCTTATGCAGTTATTGAACCGCCCCGGAAGGCAGTTGCCACTTGTATCCTTTATCCTCAGGCCTGAGCCAGATAATCATTAATCTGCTGCTCCAGCAGGTTCACATCCATACCGTGAACCATAGCTGCCTCCTCCAGGGTCTCGCCCTGTGCAGAGGGGCATCCGATGCAGTGCATACCTGCTCTCATCAGGATTCCTGCGATATTGGCATCAACCGCCAACAGCTGTCCGATGGTCATTTTTCTGGAAATCTGCATATCCAGTTCCTCCTTCTTTTTTGTTCTACGCCCATTATAATACCATTCCCTGCGTAAATCAATGTCCCCTCTTTTACTTTCGTTATTGTTTCTGATTTTATACTTGTATTCTCCTAAAATTTCATTTAAAATGTAGTCAGTACCAAGAGAGGCAGAGCTTTCTGCTGAGAATTTAAAGGAGGATACAATCATGGCATATGTAATTTCTGATGAGTGCGTTAGCTGCGGAACCTGTGAGAGCGAGTGCCCCGTTGAGGCAATCAGCCAGGGCGAGGATCATTACGTAATCGATCCGGATACCTGCGTAGACTGCGGAACCTGCGCTGGTGTATGTCCCACCGAAGCTATTTCCGAGGGCTAATTACTCCCGTAACCTCAAAGGGACTGCCGTATCGCCAAGCCGTCTGAGCTGGCATTACGGCAGTCCCTTTTTTGTTCCCCCGCAAGAGAACCTTCCGTCCTCTAATCTCTGTATTTCTCAGAGAAAACTCTTTTTGTTATCACATAATTCCTATTATTTTCTCATCTTCCCCGGGTTATATTGTGAATTATTTCCTCAACCCTGTCGTTTTCTGTCGTATTTCGTCTAAATAGGTCATATTGTGTATGTTTTTCCGTAATTTGTAATTTTTTGTTTATTTTATAAGTAGTATCTTCAAAAAGGAGCAGTAATTATGGAAAAAATCAACAATCTCATCCTCTCATTGGGCATCCACGCCACGCATCTGGGATACCGCTATCTCAATTACGGCTTATCCCTTACTCTGGAAAACGAAGATAATCTGCTTATGATTACTAAATCCCTGTATCCCCAGATCGCCGCCCATTTTCATACTACCACCAGCTGTGTGGAGCGCAACCTGCGAACCGTGATCTCCAACTGCTGGGAGCGGGGCAACCGCCGCCGGCTGCAGCAGATATCCACATACCCGCTGACCGAGCGGCCCTCCACCAGTGAATTTCTGGATATACTCTACTGGTATCTGAAGAATCACTGATCTTTTGCATACTTGACGCCAAAAAGGACGGGGCTATGGCTTCCGGAACATTCTCAGGGTGTCCGGCAGCCTTCGCTCCGTCTCTTTCTCCTAAAGCTCACTTCAGCGCAGACTCTGCGGCCCATCCCCGGCACAGATCCTGCATTTCCCTGGGGACAGGCGCGCAGATCTCCAGCTCCTCCCCGGTGAAGGGCTGACGGCATTTTACCTTCCAGGCGTGCAGCATCAGCTGACGCGCGCCGCCGCTCTCCCCATAGAGGAGATCCCCCAGCAGAGGATGTCCTCCATGAGCCATATGTACGCGTATCTGATGCGTTCTTCCGGTCTCCAGCCGGCAGGCCAGAAGGGCGTACCCGCTCTCCTGGCTCAGCACCTGGTAGTGGGTCACCGCCGGCTTGCCGTCCGTAGTCACCGCCATCCGCATGGGGTCTCCGGGCTTTGGCCCGATCCTGCCGGTGAACTTTCCCTGGCTCTTGCGAAATCTCCCGGCCGCCAGGGCCAGATACCATCGCTGGTAAATATGCTCCTCCCTCTGCCTGCAGAGCCGGGCCGCCGCCTGAGCGTGCTTCCCGAAAAGAAGAATCCCGGAGGTATCCTTATCCAGCCGGCCGATGGAGCGCACCGTCACCTCCTGCCCATTTCGGCGGTAATGGCCCACCAGCTGATTGGCCAGAGAATCCCGGTAGTGGCCCTGGGAGGGGTGAACTACCAGGCCTGAAGGCTTATTGACGGCCACCAGGTCCTCATCCTCATAAAGGATCCGAAGCTTCCCGGCGGAGGACTCCAGATGGCGCGAGCCCTGATCCGCCTCCTCCAGCAGCATCTCCAGAATCTCCCCCTCCGTCAGCACATGGGTAACCCGCACCTGACGCCCTGCCACGGTTATCCCTCCGGGGCGGAATTTCATCTGACTGATCTCTCTCTTCGTCATTCCCAACTCCCCTTTAAGCAGCCGCTCAACTGTCATTCCCGCCTGATGCGGTTCTATTTTTACCTTTAGCCTTCTTTCCATTGCGCCTCTTCTTCCGTTCCTCCTCTGTGGCCGCCACCAGCCTGCGGGATTCCTGATGCCTGCGGATGGCCGCATCCAGCCTCTTATATCGTCCCTCCTGGTGATTGGCCACAATCACCTGCTTCACCAACCGTTCCAGGATCTCCTGAAACTGCCGCTGCCGGAGCAGCTGATCCGCCTCCTGGCTTTCCAAGGGAGCCGCAGCCTCCCGCTCCGGCTGGTTTTTTCTCTGCTTCTTCCCTGAAGACTTGTCCTTTCCCGGAAGTTTTTCCGCCTCCGGGGCTTTATCCTTTCCCGGAAGCTTCTCCGCCTCCGGGGCTTTATCTTTTTCCAGAGGCTTCTCCTCCTCCGGGGACTTATCTTTTCCCATCCCCTCCTTCTCCAGGATGGAGATAGAAACCACCTTGGAGCTGCCGCCCGGGGAGGCGGCTCCCCCCTCCGGGGAAACTGCCCTAAGCTGTTTCTGTCTTTCCACGGTACCCGCAGCTTCCATCCGCTGGTGGACGATCTCCTTGATGGCCCGCAGCTGCAGGCCCTTCTTCTTCAGTTCCTTAATATCCTGAAAAGTCTGAATATCTTGTCGGGTGTAATATCGGTGTCCCATCTTATTTCTGGCTATGGGCAGCTCCAGCTCTTCCTCCCAGTACCTGAGGACGTGAGCGTCCACCTGGGTGATCTTAGCCGCCTCCGAAATAAGGTATCCGGTGTCACTCATATACTTACCCCTTCCTATGAACTTGTCAGCTTACATCAATTATAGCATCCTCAGGTTGAAATGCAACGAAATCTCTTCGACAAAACCTGCGCCCGGGAGCGGGCCCCACAAAACGGCGAGGGCACCTCGGACATAAAAATTCCTGTATGCTTACGCACTTGCACAGCACATAAACATACAGGAAAGCCTTACTTCCGAAACTCCCTCAATTACTTTCGGGCCATTCTCCCGTTATTATTTTTTCATATTCACAAACTTGGTGTAGTTGGGCAGCCATACCAGGTTCACGGTGCCTATGGGGCCGTTACGCTGCTTAGCCACGATTACCTCCGCCACATTTTTCTGCTCCGTATCCTTGTGGTAATAATCGTCCCGGTAAAGGAACATAACCACGTCCGCGTCCTGCTCAATGGCTCCGGACTCACGCAGGTCGGAGAGCATGGGACGGTGATCCGGTCTCTGCTCCACCGCCCGGGACAGCTGGGACAGGGCCACCACCGGCACATTCAGCTCTCGGGCCAGGGCCTTCAGGGATCGGGAAATCTCCGAAATCTCCTGCTGGCGGGATTCGCTTCTGCCGCCGCCGGACATCAGCTGCAGGTAGTCGATCATAATAATGTCAAGCCCCTGCTCCAGCTTGTATTTCCGGCATTTGCTTCTGAGCTCCGAGATGGAGATACCCGGGGTATCGTCGATGATCAGGTTGGAATCCCCGATAATCCCGGCCCCTTCAATGAGCTTGCTCCACTCCTCATCCTTCAGATTACCGTTTCTGAGCACCTGGGCGTCCACCTTGGACTCCAGGGAAAAGAGACGGTTAACCAGCTGCTCCTTGGACATCTCCAGAGAAAACACCGCCACTGTCAGATGCTTCTCGAAGGCCATATACTGGGCAATGTTCAGCACGAAGGCCGTCTTTCCCATGGAAGGACGGGCCGCCACCAGAATCAGATCCGAGGGCTGAAAACCGGACATTTGATAATCCAGATCCGTAAAGCCCGTGGGAAGTCCTGTGACATTTCCCTTGTTTCTGGAAGCCTTCTCAATCTTCTCCAGGGCATTTAACACCACCTGGCGGATGGGGACGAAATCCTCCCCGCCCCGGCGCTGAAAGAGCCGGAACAATCTCTTTTCCGCCTCCTCCATGATGTCCTCCACCTTCTCCTTGCCCAGGTAGCAGGCGTTGGCGATCTCCTCATTGGCTTGAATCAGCCGGCGCAGCATAGCTTTCTCCTGAACAATGGTGGCGTAATATTTCACATTGGCTGAGGTGGGAACCGCGGTAATCAGATCCCGGACAAACTCCATGCTGCTGATCTCCGGCGGTACATCCTTCTCCCGCAGCCTGTTCTGCAGAGTCACCAGGTCCACCGGCTTTCCCTCGTTGTACAGCTCCACCATGGACTCAAAAATCACGCCGTACTGCTGCTGGTAGAAATCCTCCTTCACGAGAATCTCGGAAGCCACCAGAATGGCCTCCCGTCCCATCAGCATGGATCCCACCACAGACTGCTCCGCCTCCACGCTGTGGGGCAGAATTCTCTTAATCAGCGCTTCTTCCATGCTTTCCTCCGGTTACGCTTCCACAACCTTCACCTTCAGCTGAGCGGTCACCTTGGGGTGAAGCTTAATCCCCACCAGGGTGGTGCCCAGCTCCTTGATGGGATTCTCCAGCTGCATTTTCTTTTTGTCAATCTCATATCCCAGCTGGGCCTTGGCAGCCTCGGCGATCTCCTTGGTGGACACGCTGCCGAAGGTTCTGCCCTCTTTCCCCACCTTGATGGAGACCGTAACTTCCTTGTCCGCCAGCTCCTTGGCAAAGGCCTGGGCCGCCTCCAGATTCTCCTGGGCCACCTTGTCCTCGTGGGCCTTCTGCAGCTTCAAGTCGTTGAGATTCTTGGGCGTAGCCTCCAGTCCCAGCTTCTTGGGCAGAAGCATATTCCGGGCATAGCCGTCGCTGACATTTACAATCTGTCCCTTCTTTCCCAGGGATTTTACGTCTTCTAACAAAATAACCTTCATGTCAAATATCTCCTTCGTCAATCATTTCCTGAAGCGTCTGCTTCAGCACATCCTTGGCCTCAGCCATGGTATGATCCTTCAGCTGGGCTCCCGCTATATTCAGGTGGCCCCCGCCTCCCATTCTCTCCATGATCAGCTGCACATTTACCTCGTCGATGGCTCTGGCGCTGATATAAATCTGGTTGTTATAATCCGTCAGCACAAAGGAAGCCTTCACGCCCACGATATTCAAAAGCTCGTTGGCCGCCTGGGCGCCCACCACCGTGGGGCTATCCAGTCCCTGGGCCGGACACACAGATATAGCGTAGCTTTTGCGAAACAGCTCTGCATTCTTGATGGCCTCGCCCCTGGCTTTATAACTCTCAATATCCTCCCGGAACATCTTCCGAATCCTGGTGACATCCGCCCCGCAGCGCCGCAGGAAGGCCGCCGCCTCAAAGGTGCGCACACCGGTCTTGGCCATAAAGTTATTGGTGTCAATCATAATACCGGCGTACAGGCTGTCCGCTTCGATATTTTTCACCCGCACACCCTCTGCGAAGTACTGCAGAATCTCCGCCACCATCTCACAGGCGGAGGAGGCGTAGGGCTCGATATAGGAAAGCACGGCATTCTGGATCGTCTCGCTTCCCTGTCGGTGATGATCAAGAACCACTATCGTTTTGGCAATTTTCAGAAGCTCCGGACACTCGGTATAGCTGGGACGGTTGGTGTCCACCACCACCACCATAGAATTGTCGTCCACCAGCTCCTTGGCTTCCTGGCTGGTGACAAACATATGATGGTCATAATCCGGGTTCTGCAGGAAGGCATCCATCAGCGGCCGCACCGAGGAGGTGGGATTGTTGATAACAATATATGCCTTCTTATCCAAGGTTCGGGCAGCCCGGCAGATACCCACCGCAGCGCCGAAGCTGTCCACGTCCGTGATGCTGTGGCCCATGACCACCACATTGTCTTTTCCGGTCATGAACTCCTCCAGGGCGTGAGCCTTCACCCGGGCCTTCACCCGAGTGGTCTTCTCCACAGCCTGGGTCTTTCCGCCATAGTAGGAGATTCTATCTCCCTCTTTGATTACCGCCTGGTCGCCGCCCCGGCCCAGGGCCAGCTCAATGGCAATCCGGGCATACTCCGCGGATTGGGCGAAGGTCTGCGTATTTAAGCCAAAGCCCATGCTGATGGTCACTGCCATCTCATTTCCGATATTTACCGTCTTAACCTCCTCCAGGATGCTGAACTTCTGCTCCTTCAGCTTCTCCAGAGAGGCTTTTCGCATGACGATAAAATATTTATCCTTTTCCAGGGGCTTGATGACCCCGTCAAGGCTGCTGAAATACTTGTTAATCTTCCGGTTAATCAGGGCTGTCAGCAGGGAGCGGCGCACATCCTCCACGCTCTCCATGGCTTCCTCGTAATTGTCCAGGTACAAAAGCCCGCTCACCAGACGGTCCTCCTCATTCTTGCGGACCATGGCGTTAAACTCAGTCTCATCGAACATGTACATGGCAATAAGATAGCTGCGCTCCTCCGTCTCCAGTATGTTGGAGCCCTGGATCAGCTCCTCGATGGAAACCTTCTGGAGCATTACCCGGTAATCCCGCTCTCCATAAGCCAGGTTGGTCTCCACCGCCTGCTCATCCTTGGGGAGATTTTCCATATGAATTTCCGGAAAAACGGTGGTAATCGACTTGTGGTACGCCTTTTCCTTCCCTGTGATGGAGGTAAATTCTTCATTTACCCACAGAAGTCTCCCATCGGGGTCCAGAAGTGCGTAGGGAAAGATAAAATCTCTCAGCAGGCTCTTCTGCACCTGACCGTACTGGGTGGCGAAGGAAATCAACTCGTTGAGAATCATCGAGCGGTTCTGAAAGTATAACAGCACCGCAATAGCCGCATAGACTCCCAAAAATCCTGTGGCAATGGCGCCCGCCCGCAGATTCACCCCGTAGAGCACTGCGTTCATGGCAAGCAGCAGCAGCATAAGGATCATAGGCCACTGCATATAAAGCTTCAGCTGCCCTTTTAATTTTATTTTACCTTTCATCGTATCCTTCCTCTTCTACACTCCAAGATACATTCTATGGTTACCCTTAGCTAACAAGAGTACTCGTCCTTCTATATCTCCGAACATGGCAATTCTAGCGCCCGGATTTCTGCGGCACGCGCAGAAACCGGTATGCGCAGGTATAATAGCCGCTTTGCGCCTATTATACCACCTTTCGCCCAGATTAAAAAGAGTTTTATTATTACAATTATATCCTGGAACTCCAAAGGATTTGGGGGAAGCGAAAAAAAGCATCCGGCTTTGCAGGATGCTCCGCCTGCGGCAGGTTGCGTAAGCAACATTTTCTTATCCGCCGCAGTTCGCTCCCGCCCGAAGGGCTTTTTGTTCTGGAAAGAATTTCCTTCCAGAGCAAAAAAGAGCCGCACCGCCGCCAGCGGTACAGCCCCTCTTCTGCCGGAAATCCGGCCTTTTTCTTTAGTCAGCCACGTAAGGCATGATGGCAATGTGTCTTGCCTTCTTGATCTCCACGGTCAGAGCTCTCTGATGCTTTGCGCAGTTTCCGGTGATTCTTCTGGGAAGGATCTTTCCTCTCTCAGACACGTATCTTTTCAGCTTGTTTACATCCTTGTAGCTGATTTCATTGTTCTCTTTGCCACAGAATACGCAGACTTTTTTTCTTCTGCGTCCGCCTCTTCTCTTCATGGGAGAATCCGGTTTCTCAGTTTTATTGAAAGCCATGAGTGTTTCCTCCTATTCACATCATTCTTCGCCTCCGCCTTAGTTGAACGGAAGCTCCTCATCAATTCCATCCGGAATATTCATAAATCCGTCTGCTGACGCAGCGCTGGGTGCAGGTGCCGGAGCCGGCGCAGGTGCGCTGTATCCGCCGCCGAAGCCGCCCGCATGCTGCTCGCTGGCATTTTTGCTCTCCGCAAACTCCTGATCCTCCACCACTACCTCAGTGGTGTAGACCTTCTGTCCCTCCCGGTTGGTGTAGCTGCCGGTCTGGATACGTCCGCTCACAGCGATCTTGATTCCCTGGCGGAAATACTTCTCTGCGAACTCTGCGCTTCTGCCGAATGCAACGCAGGAAATGAAATCTGCGGTTGCCTCGCCGTCTCTCTTAAATCTGCGGTCCACCGCCAGGGTATATCTGGCAATGGCCAGAGCATTCTCCCCTGCGGAGTAGCGTACATCCGGATCTCTAGTCAAACGACCCATCAAAATTACTTTATTCATTCTCTACCTCTTTCCTATATAATGGCTGGTTAATCGAGAACGTCGGGACCTGCGGTCCTGGGGTCTTAAGCTTCTTTCTTAACGATCAGATATCTCAGTACGTTATCCATAATGCGGACATGTCTCTCAACTTCCGCCGGGCACTCGGTGTCTGCCTCAAACTGAATGAAGTAATAGAAGCCTTCGCGCATCTTCTGGATCTCGTAAGCCAGGCGTTTCTTGCCCCACTCCTCTACCTCTGTCACAGTTCCGTTGTAGCGAGTGATGTAATTCTTCGCTTTCTCTACAACCGCTGCGCGCTCTTCGTCTTCGATCTTGGCATTCACAACTAATGCTAATTCATACTTAGTCATGCTGTCTTCCTCCTTTTGGTCTCTGGCCCCTTCTATTTATAGAAGGAACAAGGAAATTTTGTATATCACAAGTTAAGATAATATCATACTTGCGCCGGGATTTCAAGCATTTTTCTTCTGAATTTCCCGGATATTTTTCTCCACCAGCCGCCGGGGCACCATGATCTGGTGTCCGCAGCCCAGGCATTTCAACCGGAAATCCGCTCCCACCCGGAGCACCTCCCACTGGCTGCTCCCGCAGGGATGCTGCTTCTTCAGACGAATCACATCGCCAACCTCGTATTTGTCCATCTTCTACCTCACCTGGATCTGCCCCAGAACCTGGCCGATGGGCTCCTGGATCAGCAGATCCGCCCGCCGGTCCATGGGCGTCGTTCCCTTATTAATCAACACAATTTTCTCCCCCCGGAAATAATCCAGAAGGCCCGCCGCCGGATAAACCGCCAGGGATGTTCCTCCCACAATCATCAAGTCCGCCCGGGCTATGGCCTCCACCGCCCCTCGGATAGTGTCTGAATCCAGCCCTTCCTCGTAGAGCACCACATCCGGCTTGATTATGCCGCCGCAGCTGCACCGGGGAACTCCCTCCATATCCCGGATGTCCTCCCCGGTATAAAATTTCCGGCATCTGGTGCAGTAATTTCTGTGGATGCTGCCGTGCAGCTCGTAGACCCTTTTGCTGCCCGCCTTCTGATGCAGGCCGTCAATATTCTGGGTAACCACCCCCAAAAGTTTTCCCGCCTGCTCCAGCTCCGCCAGCTTTAAGTGCGCCGCGTTGGGCTTTACCTCCAGCACCAGCATCTTCTGCCGGTAAAACCGGTAGAATTCCTCCGGGCGCTTTGCGTAAAAGCTGTGGCTCAGGATGGTCTCCGGAGGCCAGTCATACTCCTGGTGATACAGGCCGTCCACACTGCGAAAATCAGGAATCCCGCTCTCCGTGGATACTCCGGCGCCCCCAAAAAAGACTATCCTCTGATACTGATCAATCCATTCCTGCAAGGTTTCCCTTTCACCCATAATTTCCTTCCCCCTTCTGTCACAGTTCCTCCACCCGGCGTCCCAGAATCACGTATCTGTGGTCGTCGTCGCTGGTGCAGGTGGAGAGCGTCACCACGTAATCCTCCTGGCTGTAGGTCATTCCCTGGTTGGGAATGGCAGACCTGGACGCCTGCCCCTCCACCCAGCTCAGGAACTCTGCTCCTCCCTCCTGGTAGAGGGTATAGGTATCGCCGAAAACGCTGGTGATGTACGCCGAGAAGATTTCATATTTGTACGTATGTTCCGGCGTACAGATCCAGAAGTACCTGCTGGTCTTGTAGGCCTCCTCCTCGGTGATATATTTCAGTCTCCCAAACATGGACTTGTTCTTCATATTGTGGCCGTACACGATGGTGTGGTGGTCTGAGAAATCCTTCTTATTTCCAGCGTCCATGAAAATGGCGCCGGCGAAATTGTAATTTCCCTCCACCGTGGTGTGCAGATAGCGGTCATTGTCCGTTCCCTGAACGATGGGATAGCTGATATCCAGCATCTCCATGTCCAGCCACCCTACCACATCCGGGTTGATGGCCTGCAGGGAGGCAAAATCCACCTGGGGCGGCTCATATGCCTGGGGCTCCTCCTGCTCCGGGGCCGCTGTAACCGTTTCCCCCTCCCCGCTCTGAGTTGGCTCTTCCTGGTTTTCTTTCTTATCCATGGGCTTCACGGAGCTGGTAACCGCATATTTCTGCAGACCGTCATACTCGTCGGTTCCTTCCTTGTACTCTAAATATATGGTGGCCAGCTTATATGCGGAAAAACAGAACACGCTCAGAAACAGCAGAAAAAAGAAGGTCCAAATAATCTTTCCCGCCGTACTGCCCTTTTTCTTTTTCTTCTTCGCCATAATCTCCTCCTGCCCGGTTTTGCGCCCGGATTTCTGCGGTATGCGCAAACCCTGCTCTGCGCCTATTATACCTTACTTTTTTGAGGGTTACAAGAAAGAGTTGAGCCGGGGAGAATGGTGTCGCTTTCCCCTGTCGCTTTTTCCCGTCCATTATTGCTTGACAAATACATCCCAGGGGCATATAATACATCTATAAGCGGCGCGGGGTGGAGCAGTCTGGAAGCTCGTCGGGCTCATAACCCGAAGGTCATAGGTTCAAATCCTATCCCCGCTACTGAAAAAGGAAGCCATCATCCGTCAGGTGAAGGCTTCCTTTTTTGTACTCCGACTCGCCAAAAAGCAATAGGACTAAAGTTACGGCTTTCCCCGGGCAGGAGGCTGCGCTCAGCCTGCGCTCACTTGGAGCCCCAAGTCTCCAAGCTGTGCTCGGCAAATTCGCGCAGCCTCCTGCTCGGGGAAAGCCTTTTTTCGTTCCTCCGGTTATATTGTATGCTGCCTTCTGTCTCCCACAGACGGAAAAAGATACCTAATACCTTTCTGCCAAATGAGGCTGTTGCAATTAACGAATATCTCGCATATTTATGCAGTTTGTGCGAATCCGCCGAGCACATCCTGGAGACTACAGGCTCCAGGTGAGCGCAGGCTGAGTACAAATGCATAAATATGCGAGAATATGGAATACTGCGTCAGCCCCTGTCTATTTGGCAGCCATATACTGATCAAAATCATGGAAATATACCTGATACCACACCAGGAACATGTATACCTCCCAGATCTTCCGGCTGTTGTCCTTGACGCCTTTATAGTGGTCGTCCAAAAGCTCCACCAGCCGCTCCGTCTTGAAGAATTGGGCGGCGTCCTCACCGGTGAAAGCCTCCTTCACCCGCTCGTAATACTTGGGCTGCTTCAGCCACACCCGGATAGGCACCGGGAATCCCAGCTTCTTCTTCTTAAAGGTGGATTCAGGCAGCTTCTCCGCCGCCACCTCCCGGAAGGCGAATTTAGTGGTCTTTCCGTTGACCTTGTTGTGCACTGCCAGCTTGCTGGCTGTGCGGAACACCTCCTTGTCCAGGAAGGGCACACGGGTCTCCAGGGAATGGGCCATGCTCATCTTGTCCGCCTTCAGGAGGATATCCCCGGGCAGCCAGAAGTTCAGGTCAATGTACTGCATCCGGGACACCTCGTCCAGTCCCTGGGTCTTCTCGTAGCACTCGGCCGTCAGCACCGTGGGATCTGTGGCAGGCACATGATCCGCCAGGATGCTGCGCTTCTCCTCCTGATCCATCATGTGGGCATTGCCGATGAAGCGCTTCTCCAGGGGCTTGCAGCCGCGGATCATGTAGTTCTTTCCCTTGAAGTTCCCCCGGGAAGCTGCCAGCCTTTTGCCCATCCAGCGCTTAAAGCCCGCGGGGAAAATCTTAAAGGGCCGCAGGGAGGTGGGCTCATGGTAAATATTGTAGCCGCCGAAGAGCTCGTCCGAGCCCTCCCCGGACATTACCACCTTCACCTGCTCCGCCGCCAGCTGATCCACAAAATACAGGGCCACCGCCGCCGGATCCGCCAGAGGTTCATCCATATGATACATAATCTTTGAGAGGGCTCCCCAGTACTCCTTGGGGGTGATCACCTTCTGGTAATTTTCGCAGCCCAGCTCCCGGGACAGGGCGCTGGCCTGACCGATCTCACTGTACTGGCCGTCTCCCTCCTTAAAGCCCACGGTAAAGGTCTTATCCACCTGAGCGTTAGCCAAAATATAGCTGGAATCCACACCGCTGGACAGCAGGGAACCCACCTCCACGTCGCTGATCTTGTGGGCCTCGATGGAATTCTCCAGGCTGCTTTTTAATTCCGCCTCAATATCCGCGGCCTTCTGCTTCTTCTCCGGGTGGAGCACCGCGTTCCAGTAACGGTAGGTCTCGACCTCTCCGTCCTTATACTTCAGATAATGGCCCGGCAGCAGCTTATAGATTCCCTTGAAAAAGGTCTCCGGCAGCACCGAATACTGATAGCTCAGATACTGATCCAGGGCCTGCAGATTCACTTCCTTTTTGTATCCCGGAAACTCCAGAATGCTCTTGATCTCTGAGCCGAACACCAGGCAGCCATCAATGACGCTGTAGTAGACAGGCTTGATTCCGAAGAAATCCCGGGCCATAAAGAGCTGCTGCTCCCGCTCATCCCAGATGGCAAAACCGAACATTCCCCGGAGCCGGGAGAGCATTCCCTCTTTATATTCCTCGTAGGCGTGAACCAGACACTCCGTGTCGGAATTATTGCGGAACACGTGCCCTTTCTCCAGAAGCTCCTGGCGCACCTCCATATGATTGTAAATCTCTCCGTTAAAGACGATGACCACGTCCCCGTCCTCGTTGTACATGGGCTGATGTCCGTGCTCCAGGTCGATGATGCTCAGCCTCCGAAATCCCAGAGCTGCCTTACCCTTCTCATGGGTTCCCGCATCATCGGGTCCTCTGTGGATAATCCGGTTCATCATCTGTTCCAGTACTTTTTCCCTGTGTTCTACCTCACCTATGATTCCACAAATCCCGCACATAGTGTTCCTCCTTATTCTTACGCAGAGCCTCCCCGACGCCTCAAAACATTTCGCCCTATTTTATCACAATCCCTCGTCCGGTTCAACTTTTATCTTAGTATATCACGTTTCTGTACCGCCAACACTTGATTTTTTCTTCTAAATATGGTAAACTTCACACTCAGCAAGCAGCTGACAAGACAGCTGTAATCACAAAGGAGTAAACCATGAATACCCTGAAAAAATACTTAAACCGCATTTTCATTGACGGTCTCAGCGGTATGGCCACAGGCCTTTTTTCCACCCTGATCGTAGGAACCATCATCCAGCAGATCGGAACTCTCCTGGGCGGAAATATCGGAAATTTCATCTATCTCATTGGCAAAATGGCCGCCGCGGTCACCAGCGCCGGTATCGGTGTGGGTGTAGCTTACAAATTTAAGGAGAGTCCCCTGGTGGTTCTCTCCGCCGCCACCGCCGGCATGGTGGGAGGCTTTGCCAGCCAGATACTTGCCGGCACTTTCCTGACGGAGACCGGCGCCGTGCTGCTCTCCGGTCCCGGGGAACCCCTGGGCGCCTTCATCGCCGCCTACATCGGCATCGAGGCGGGCCACCTGCTCTCCGGCAGGACTAAGATTGACATTATCCTCACTCCCCTGGTGACCATCCTCTCCGGCTCTGCCGTGGGACTTCTGGTGGGGCCGCCCATCTCCTCCTTCATGATGAGCCTGGGGGATCTGGTAAACTGGGGAACGGAGCAGCAGCCCTTCCTCATGGGCATCATCGTGTCCGTGCTCATGGGTATGATTTTGACCCTCCCCATCAGCTCCGCTGCCCTGGGGGTAATCCTGAACCTCTCAGGTCTGGCCGCCGGCGCCGCCACCGTGGGCTGCTGCTGCAATATGGTGGGCTTTGCCGTGGCCAGCTACCGGGAAAATAAGCTGGGCGGACTTCTGGCCCAGGGCGTGGGCACCTCCATGCTGCAGGTTCCCAATATCGTCAGAAAGCCCATTATCTGGCTGCCCGCCATTCTCTCCAGCGCCATTCTGGGGCCTGTGGGCACCATGGCGCTGCATATGACCAGTAACGCCACCGGCTCCGGCATGGGCTCCGCGGGCTTCGTGGGCCAGCTGATGACCTGGCAGGTAATGACCCAGACGGAAGCCGGTATCGTGGTGCTGATGAAAATCCTGCTGATTCAGTTCCTGCTCCCGGCCGCCGTAACCTTGGCCATCTCAGAATTTATGCGCCGGAAAAACTGGATTAAATTTGGCGATATGAAGCTGGATTTGTAGGGTTTCAGAAAATCGTGCGGGACTTGCCCGATAAATTTCTCATCTTTTTTCTGTTTTCTTAAGAATTTTATGGTAAAATGGGGACGATAAAAACGAAGGAGGTCAGATTTATGATTCTGCTTATTATCGTCCCCGCTTATCTTCTCATCAACTACTATGTGATCCGCAGAATTCTCCACTGGCTCCGCAGCTGCCATTCCTGGTTTCACAGCCGTTGGTTTACCGCCGCTTATGTAGGTCTGTACGCACTGCTGGCCAGCACGCTTCTCTTTGCCTATCTGCTGCCGGCCTCGCCCTTTCAGACGGCAGTCAAGCGGCTGAGCAATTACTGGCTGGGAACCTTTCTCTATGTCCTGTTAACCATTTTAATCATTGATCTTCTCCGGCTGATCCTCAAGCGCATCCGAAGAATTCCCGAGTCCTTCTTTTCCTCGGGCAAAACCCTGGCTCTGGTGGGCGGCATCGCTACTCTGGCCGTGGTGGGCGGAAGCGTCTACGGGGGCATTCATGCTCATCAGATTTATACCACCCCCTACCAGGTGACGGTGGAAAAATCCTGCTCCGGCCGGGAGCAGCTGAACATCGTCCTGATCTCAGACCTGCACCTGGGCTACAGCATCGGTTCCGCCGACATGGAGCGGATGGTGGAAAAGATCAACCAGATGGACGCGGATCTGATCTGCATCGCCGGAGATATCTTTGACAACGAGTATGCGGCCCTGGACGATCCCCAGAGAATTCAGCAGCTGCTGGGCTCTATGAAATCTGTCTACGGCACCTACGCCTGCTGGGGCAACCACGATATCAGCGAGCGCCTGCTGGGAGGCTTTTCCACCCACAGCGCCCGGGACAATTACCGGGACAGCCGCATGGAGGAGCTGCTGACGGGAGCCGGCATTACCCTGCTGGAGGATGAAACGGTGCTCATCGACGACGCCTTCTATCTGGCAGGCCGCCTGGACCGCCAGAAGCCCCTGACGGAGGACGGCGGCCGCCTATCCCCCCAGGAGCTTCTGGAAAATCTCGATCACACGAAACCCATCATTGTCATGGATCATCAGCCCAAGGAGCTGCAGGAGCTCGCCGACGCCGGCGCGGACTTAGATCTGTGCGGCCACACCCACGACGGCCAGATGTTCCCGGGCAATCTCACGGTACATCTTTTCTGGGAGAATGCCTGCGGCTACCTGCAAAAGGGACAGATGCACAATATTGTCACCTCCGGGGTGGGCGTCTGGGGTCCGGCCATGCGGGTGGGCACCAAGAGCGAAATCTGTAAAATCACTGTTCAATTCACTTCTTAAGAAGCCGACCCTCTAGGGGTTAATGACATTTTCCACCGCGGCCGCCGTGGCCAGGTGAACCATGGAGGAGCCCTCCAGCTGCAGATAGCGGTCCTGGCCATCCTCCGTCTGGGCGCCCACATAGAAGACCGCGGTCTGGGTCTCCTCGTCCTGGGTGTAGGTGACTGTCACGGTGATCCGGGACGCCTCATCCAGGCCGTAGGCGGGCAGTTCCTCCTCTGTGGCGTGATAGTCCGCGCAGGAATTGAAGGCGATGGCTCCCAGCCCTCCGATCACTGTGTCAATGGGGCTGGCTTCCGTGGAGCTCTCCCCTTCTTCCTGATCTTCGGCATCCTCCTGAAGGCTATCATCCCCGACTTCCTCCTCCTGGTCATTCACATAGACCTTCTCCCCCTCGGGGCCGGATATGGTCACCTGCTGCAGGTTGGCGCTGCCCGCGGAGATAGAGAAGGTCTCCTGCTGGGCCACGTTGTCCAGACTGAAGTACAGCTGGCCGGTGAGCTCATTATCCATGGTAAATATCCGGGATTTGTCTCCCATGGTCACATATCTCCCGTCATCCAGGGAATTTCCCACGTAAATTGCCGTCTCATTGCCATCCTCATCCGTCAGATTCAGGGTGTAGGCCGGTTCCTCCAGACCGTAATCCGCCAGCTCATCCCCGTCCTTTAGCTCCCGCTCCGCCGTCAGGTTGGAAAATACATCCGCCATGGTCTCCATCACGTCCTGGTCCAGGGCGATCTCCGGCTCCGGCTCATACATCCAGCCCCCCTCCTCCTTCACGTAGGACATGGACTCCTCCCCATCCGTGTAGGAGATCTTCTGCAGGGTGAGGCCCTCCGTCACCGGTACCCGGGCCTCCTCCTGTGCCTTCTGCCTTTCCTCCTCCAGCTTAGCATTTCTGCCTTTCAGTATCAGATAAGCGCCCGCCAGAAAAATCAGGAAGGCCGCCAAAATCCAAATTCCTTTTCTTCCTTTCATCCCTTCACCTAAGCCTTTCTTCTTCTGCGCCACTGAAGGAAGCCGCCCAGCAGGAATACCGCCGGTACGCCGATCACCGCCGCAAATCCCAGAGCCCCCACATGCTGCATGGTGTTGTAGGTAATAGCCAGGCTCTTAGGCTCGATGGAAATATTCGTCACATTCGAGAGGTTCGCGGTCACCAGATTCATGAACATGGTCAGATTCTCCAGGGTGCCGTACATGGAGGTCAGGTCCCCGTCAATGAGACTGTTGGAGGCCAGAACCGTCAGCCGGCTCTCTTTCTCCTCTTTTGCACTGCTGTCTGCAGCATCCCCGGTCTCCTCTGTAGCTTCCGTGCTCTCTTCCGTCTCCTCTGTGCCGTCGCCTGCGTCCGCGCTCTCGTCAGCATTCTCCTCCCCACTGCTCTCCAGGGTCTCTGTGGCCACGGCGCCCAGCAGATAGGTTCCCTGCTCCTGGCTTTCCTCCGTCACCATGTAGCCCTCGGAGGAGGTCTCCAGAATTCCCTGAAGGGCAATGGTATCTCTGGCTGGGTCGCTCTCCTCCATGCCCCTGGAATTAAGCATCAGCAGCATTCCTGTCTCCATACCCTCCGTCAGGTCGCCGTAGGCGGTAATCTCCGGGAAAATCCAGTAATAATTTCCCTGAAGGTTTCTCTGCATATCCGCAGCGTAGCCCGCCTTCACCGTCATGCCGTATTCCTGGAGAAGGGCTTCCAGGTTAGGCTGCTGGGACTCCGTGGCAGCCAGCAGGATCATCACCTTGCCCCCCTGGCTCATGTAATTGCGCAGGGCGGCCGCCTCATCCTCCGTCAGATCGCTGGTGGGGCCGTTTAAGATCAGCAGCTCACAGTCCTCCGGCACGCTTCCGGTCATCAGCAGGTTCACCTCCGCCAGAGAGGCGCTGATCTTCTCCATGAGATCCTGCACCTGGCTGGAAAATTCCAGCTCTCCGTGTCCGGAGGTATAGTAGACGGCATGCTCCGTCCCTGCGGTCACATAGTTCAGGGCGCTGGTCAGCTGTCCCTCCGCGTCAAACTCGCCCTCCGTAGCGCTGCCGGTCATGTAGTAGCTGGAGTAATCCGGGACAATCATATCGTAGTACTCCACCACCTTCTGCTTTCCCGTGGTCTCGCAGGATACCACCAGATTATTCTGCTCTGTCTCGTACTCTGTCAGAGCCGAGGGGTGCAGCACCGGGTCAATCCATTCCAGAGAAATATTTCCGGACAGGGCCGCGTAATTCTCCAGAAAGCGCACCAGCCTGTCATCGTAATCCTCCCGGTTCTGCAAAACCTTAATGGATACCTGCTCTTCCAGGCCGTCGATGAGCTCCCGGCTCACCTGGGTGATCTCATAGAGGCGGTTGTCGCTGATGTCCGCCTGCTTTACCGACTCCGGCAGCTGACCCACCACCAGGTTAAAGAGAATCACAGCGGCAACGGCCATGGCAATCAGCCCCACACTGTAGGAGCCATTCCTGGAGGCCGCCGTGGCAAATAGTTTCTTGATTTTTTCCATGATTCGCTTCCCTCCTAATTCCAGCGTCTCTTCTGAATCATCTGCATGGTCAGAAACAGGCAGAGTCCGATGGCGGACAGCAGCAGGAGAATCCCCTGCACGTTCAGAAGGTTATTGTACAGCGCGTCCTCCAGAAGGGCGGCAAAGGCAAAATGCCCCATGAATTCTGACAGAAGATTTTCAAAGGCAGTACTGTCATTGAGAAATACGATCCCGCAGGCCGCAGCCGCGGCCACTCCCAGGCCCGACGCCAGCATCCAGTTCTTAGTCATATGCTTCACCCAGAAGGCCAAAATCACAATAAGCGCCAAAATCACCGCCAGATTTGCCAGGGCCTGGGAGGGCATAAACTGCCGCAGCCCCTCCCAGAGATAGCAGACCAGCAGAACGCCGAAGGTGGACACAGCGGCGATCACCGGGCTCTCCGTCAGGGCGGACAGCAAAAGTCCCAGGGCAATATACGTGCAGCCCAGAAGGAAATAGATGAGGATAGCCGCGTAATCTGTCTTCAGGTAAGCGGTCCCCTGCCCCTGAATCACCAGGGGGAACATGCAGAACACCAGGCAGGGAATGGCCAAAATGGTCACCATGGCCAGATATTTCCCCAGCACAATCTGCCCCAGAGTCACCGGCCTGGTCAGGAGCAGCTGATCCGTCCGGTTCTTGCGCTCCTCCGCCAGGCTGCGCATGGTCAGCACCGGTATGGCGATCAGGAAGAAATACATGCTCCCGTAAAGGGCGTAGGCAAATTTCGGATAGCCGTAGCTTAAGTTATATACCATAAAATAGACGCCCACCGCAGCGATGAGGAATACGATAAACGCATACCCCACCATGGTCTGAAAGTAGGACTGAACCTCTCTCTTATAAATCGCCCGCATCTTCCTGCTCCTCCTCTCCTCCGGTTACCTCCAGGAATACATCCTCCAGGGTTCGTCTGGCTGCGGCAAGGGAAAGCAGAGGCCGCTCCCCCCGGGCAAAGGCCCAGAATACGGCTTCCCTGATGTCCTGTCCCTCCTCCGGCTGGAGGGTGAGCTGAACCGTCCCCTCCTCCCGGCCCGAAGCGCAGTCTATCTGACGGATTCCCGGGACGCCCCCGAGAATCTCCCGGGCTTCCCGCTCCGTGCCCTTGACCAGCAGCTCCAGACTTCCGGCTCCCTTCATCATCTCCTCCAGATGCTCCGGGGTTCCGCTGGCCACCAGCTTTCCCTTGGAGATGATCAGGATCTCATCGCACAGCTCGCTGACCTCCCCCAGGATATGGGAACTTAAGATCACAGTGTGCTCCTTGGCCAGATCCCGGATCAGCTCCCGGATCTCAATGATCTGCTGAGGATCCAGGCCCACCATGGGTTCATCCAGAATCAGAATGTCCGGATAGCCCAGCAGAGCCTGGGCCAA
This sequence comes from Candidatus Egerieimonas intestinavium, assembly GCA_018711815.1. Classification (GTDB taxonomy): domain Bacteria; phylum Bacillota; class Clostridia; order Lachnospirales; family Lachnospiraceae; genus Egerieimonas; species Egerieimonas intestinavium. Next base: position 2,426 of record DVHU01000045.1, on the reverse strand, counting down.
TCCCACCCGCTGCCGGTAGCCCTTGGACAGATTTCGGATCAGCCGCTGCTGCACGTCAAAGACCTTCACCAGCTCCATGACATTTTCCACCTGATCCCTTTTATTCTTCCCGGAGAGCCCCACCAGCTCCGCGGCAAAATCCAGATACTCCCGCACCGTCATCTCCATATAAAGGGGCGGCAGCTCCGGCAGGTAGCCGATACATTTTTTTGCCGCCTTGGGCTCTTTCAAAATATCATGGCCCTGGATCAGGATTTCTCCCTCCGTGGCGCTCAGGTATCCCGTCATCATATTCATGGTGGTGGATTTTCCCGCGCCGTTGGGGCCCAGGAAGCCGTAGATTTTCCCCTTATCCAGCTGGAAGCTCAAGTGGTCCACGGCCAGATGGTCCCCGTAGCGCTTCACCAGATTTTTCACTTCGATCAACCTTTTCTCCTCCTCGCTTTTTTGCTCCTGCCATTGTAAGGGAAAATCGTGGTAAAACCGTGGGGAAACTGTGAAAAAAGCTTGATGATTTTGTGATGAATCTGTGAAAGCGACAAAATTTTTCTTTCCCCGCCATTGACAATCCGCACTCAGGGAGTATAATACCAAGTGCAAAGTTCTTATTAGAACAGTTTTATATAGTACTTTCATCCAAGTAATCTGCAGTCTGACACGAAAGGGGAGCGTATATGATTTACCCGTCTGATCTCATGGCGAGCTTTCGCCGAATCCTAAAGCTGCACGAGAGTATGCTCAAGGAAATCTGCAGCCAGTACCGATTGACGCTGATGGAGGCTACCATCATTAGCTTTCTGAAAAATAACCCTTCCAGGGACACCGCCGGAGATATCGTGGAATATCGGATGCTGTCCAAGGGAAATGTCTCCCAGGCGGTGGAAAGCCTCATCCAAAAATCCCTGCTGAAGCGCGCCCCGGATACAGAGGACCGGCGAAAAATCCACCTGGCCCTGCTGCCCGAGGCTCAACCCATCTCCGAGGCCATTGATCGCCTCCAGGAGGGATTTCTGAAAGAATTATTCTGGGGGTTCACCGAAGAGGAATTGGCCCTCTACACCAATTTTAATGACCGTTTTGTGGAAAATACCAGGAGAGCCCTGGAGAGGAGGAAAAGTGATGAATCAAGATAAGGATTTTCTGGCCACCCGGCCGGTGGGAAGGCTGCTTTTGGAGCTGGCGCTCCCCACTGTGACCGCCCAGGTCATCAACATGCTCTACAATATTGTGGACCGCATTTATATCGGCCACATTCCCCGGGTGGGGGCCCTGGCCCTCACCGGCGTGGGCGTCTGTATGCCCCTGATCATGATCGTGTCCGCTTTCGCGGCCCTGCTCAGCAACGGCGGCGCTCCCCGGGCCTCTATTTTCATGGGCAAGGGCGACCACGAGAAAGCCGAGAAAACTCTGGGCAACTGCTTCACTACCCAGATTTTGGTGTCCCTGGCCCTCACCGCCGTGCTCCTGCTTTTTAACAGAGATTTCCTCATGGCCTTCGGCGCCAGCGCCAACACCGTCGAGTACGGAGTCAGCTACATGAACATTTATGCCCTGGGCACCATCTTCGTCCAGCTGACCCTGGGCATGAATGCTTTTATCACCGCTCAGGGCTTTGCCCGGACGGGCATGCTCTCGGTGCTTATCGGGGCAGTATCCAATATTATTTTAGATCCTATATTTATCTTCGTCCTGGGCATGGGTGTGGAGGGCGCGGCCCTGGCCACCATCCTCTCCCAGGCCATTTCCTGCGTCTGGGTGCTATCCTTCCTGCTGGGCAAAAAGACCACCCTGAAGCTTCGGCTGCGCCATCTGCCCCTGAAGCCCTCCATCATCTTCCCCAGCCTGGCCCTGGGCCTGTCCCTCTTCATCATGCAGGCCAGCGAGAGCGTGATCTCCGTCTGCTTTAACTCCTCCCTGCTGCGCTACGGGGGCGACATTGCCGTGGGGGCCATGACCATTTTAACCAGCGTTATGCAGTTCGCTATGCTTCCCCTGCAGGGTTTGGGCCAGGGGGCCCAGCCCATCATCAGCTACAATTATGGCGCCGGAAATGCCGGTCGGGTGAAGGCTGCCTTTAAGCTTCTTTTGAAGGCCAGCCTCTGCTACGCCACCCTGCTGTGGCTCCTGATCATGATCTTCCCCAAGGGCTTCGCCATGATGTTTACCACCGATGCCGATCTCCTGAATTTCACCCAAACGGCCCTGCGCGTCTACATGGCCTGTATGCTGCTCTTCGGCATCCAAATGGCCTGCCAGATGACCTTCACCTCCCTGGGGAATGCCAAGGCTTCTATCCTGGTGGCGGTGATGCGGAAGTTCGTCCTGCTGCTGCCCCTGATCTACATCATGCCCCGGCTCCTGCCCTCCTCCCCCACCACGGCGGTGTATATGGCGGAGCCCATCGCAGATTTCCTGGCGGTGTCCTT
>DVHU01000044.1 GCA_018711815.1 Candidatus Egerieimonas intestinavium | reverse complement strand
CATTTGGAGCTGCCATTTTTTCTATGAATGGTTATCGTTCCGACTGCCCGTTTTTCTACAGATTGGGGCGGATCTGCTTGGGCTTGTAGCCCTCCGCCTCCAGGGCGCGGATGATCTGCTTTTTGTGCTCTGTGCCAAAGGCCTCCAGGGTGATTTTCAGCTCCACGGCGGCGTTGCGGTTGACGCTGTAGAACTGGTTGTGGTCCAGGCGGATGACATTTCCGCGAACCTCAGCGATGATGCCGGATACCCGGGTCAGCTCGCCGGGCTTGTCAGGCAGCAGAACGGAGATGGTGAAAATTCTGTCCCGCTGAATCAGGCCATTCTGGATCACCGAGGACATGGTGATCACGTCCATGTTGCCTCCGCTTAAAATGCTGACAATTTTCTTGTTCTTCACGTCCATATGCTTTAAGGCCGCCACGGTCAGAAGGCCGGAGTTCTCCACGATCATCTTGTGGTTCTCCACCATATCCAGGAAGGCCACGATAAGCTCGTCATCCTCCACGGTGATGATTCCGTCCAGATTCTCCTGCAGATAGGGGAAGATCACGCTTCCCGGGGTCTTCACGGCGGTACCGTCGGCGATGGTACTTACCTGGGGAAGGGTCGTCACCTCGCCCTTTTCCAGGGAGGCCTGCAGACAGTTGGCTCCGGCGGGCTCCACGCCGATCACCTTAATGTTGGGGTTCAAGAGCTTAGCCAGGGTGGAGACACCGGTGGCCAGGCCGCCGCCGCCCACGGGAACCAGGATGTAGTCCACCAGGGGCTGCTCCTTGACGATTTCCATGGCGATGGTCCCTTGGCCGGTGGCCACCGCCGGGTCGTCAAAGGGATGCACGAAGGTGTAGCCGAACTCCTCAGCCAGCTCATAGGCGTGCGCGCAGGCCTCATCATACACATCCCCGTACAGAACCACCTCCGCGCCGTAATTCTTGGTGCGCTCCACCTTAATCAGGGGTGTGGTGGTGGGCATGACGATGGTCGCCTTCACCCCGTAGCGCTGGGCAGCGTAGGCCACGCCCTGGGCGTGGTTTCCGGCAGAGGCGGTGATCAGTCCCTTCTCCCGCTCCTCCGGGGTCAGGGTGCTGATCTTATAGTAAGCTCCCCGCACCTTGTAGGCTCCGGTGCGCTGCATGTTTTCAGGCTTTAAATACACCTTGTTGCCCGTCTGGGCGCTTAGGTAATCGCTGTACACCAGTTTCGTCTCCTGGGTCACCTGCTTTACAATTTCCGACGCTTCCTCAAATTTTTCTAATGTCAACATTTTTTATTCCTCTTTTACATCAAACAGTGCATTAACAAATTGTTCCGAATCAAATTTCTGCAGATCATCTATGGTCTCGCCCACGCCGATATACTTCACCGGTATATCCAGCTCCGACTGGATGGCCACGGCGATTCCTCCCTTGGCCGTTCCGTCCAGCTTGGTGAGGATGATGCCGGTCACATGGGCCACCTCCGCAAACTGCCGGGCCTGGGCCAGAGCATTCTGTCCTGTGGTTCCGTCCAACACCACCAGGGTCTCCAGATATGCCTCCGGGTATTCCCGCTCCAGCACCCGGTAAATTTTCTTTAACTCTTCCATCAGGTTCTTCTTGTTGTGGAGCCGTCCCGCCGTGTCGCAGAGCAGCACATCCACATTTCTTGCCTTGGCTGCCTGCACGGCGTCATAGACGATGGCCGCCGGATCCGCGCCCTCCTGGCCGCCGATCAAATCTACCCCCGCCCGGTGGGCCCACTGGGTCAGCTGCTCCCCGGCAGCCGCCCGGAAGGTGTCCGCCGCTGCCAGAAGAACCTTCTTGCCCTGATCCTTCAGCTTGCCCGCCAGCTTGCCCACAGAGGTAGTCTTGCCCACCCCGTTGACGCCGATCATCAGCACCACGGACTTTCGGTTTTCAAACTCATAGGCGGTCTCTCCCACATCCATCTGGCGCTTGATGCTGTCAATCAGCAGCTGCTTGCAGGCGGCTGGCTCCTTGATATGCTGCTCCTTCACCTGCTCCTTCAGCCGCTCAATGATCTTGGTGGTGGCGTTGATACCGATATCGCCCATCACCAGGATCTCCTCGATCTCCTCGTAGAAATCCTCATCAATGCTGGAAAATCCGCTGAAAATACTGTCGATGCCGGAGACGATATTGTCTCTGGTCTTTGATAGTCCGGCCACTAAGCGCCGGAAGAACCCTTTTTTCTCCTCTCCCATATGCACTCCTCCTATTTATCTAAATCATTCTCAATCAGGTTCACCGACACCAGGGTAGAAACGCCTTTCTCCTGCATGGTGATACCGTACAGCCGATCCGCCGCAGTCATGGTTCCCCGGCGGTGGGTGATCACAATGAACTGTGTATTCTTCGTCAATTTATGCAGATACCGGGCAAAACGGGTCACGTTGGAGTCATCCAGGGCCGCCTCAATCTCGTCCAGCAGACAAAAGGGGGATGGCTTTAGGTTCTGGATGGCGAAAAGCAGGGCAATGGCCGTCAGGGCCTTCTCCCCGCCGGAGAGCTGCATCATATTCTGCAGCTTCTTTCCCGGGGGCTGAGAAATAATCCGAATTCCCGCCTCCAGCACATCCTCATCCTCCATCAGTTCCAGCGTTCCCTTTCCTCCGCCGAAGAGCTGCTTAAATACCTTGTCAAATTCCACCTGAATCTCCCGGAATTTTTCCGCAAACTGTCTGCGCATTCCCGTATCCAGCTCCGCAATGATATCCCTCAGGGTATCCGCGGCCTTCACCAGATCTGTGTGCTGCCCTGAGAGGAAGGCGTGCCGCTCGGAAACCTCCTTGTACTCCTCGATGGCGTTCACATTCACATTTCCCAGCTTGCGGATCCCGTCCCTTAACTGGGAAATCTGCTTCTTGATCTCGCTTCGCTCCGGCTTCTCCTGAAGCTCCAGATCCCGGGCCGCCGCCGGAGTAATCTCGTACTCCTCCCACATGTAATTTACCTGGGTCTCCTGGGTCTCCTCCAGCCGTTCCTTCTGGCTGTTCAGCCGGAAGCACTCCTTGTCCATGCCGGAAATTTCTTTGGAAAGCTCCTCCCGCCGGGCGAAAAAGCCCTTGTGCTCTGCGGACATGGCTTCCTTCTTTTTCCGCAGCTCCTCCAGCTCCTCCTGATCCCGAAGGGCCTGCTGACCTGCCTCAGAAATCCTCTCCTGCAGCTCCCGGATTTCTTTCTCCCGGCTCTCCAGCTGTCCGCTGCCCTCCTGCATATCCCGGCGGACAGACTCCGCCTCCTCCTGGAAGGCTTTCTTCTCAGCCTCCAGCCGGCCCATATTTTCCTGCAGGAAGCCGGCCTGCTGGGTGACGTTCTGGTATCTCATGCGGATTTCTTCCATCCGCTGATTCTCCTGCTGCTCCTGCTCCCGCAGCTTATCCAGGCACTGCTGGCCCTCCTGGGCTATTTTCTCCTGTTCCTGCTCAGCCCTCTTGGACTCCTCCATTTCCCCCTGGATTTCCTGCTGGTTTAAGCTGATTTCCTTGATCTGGCTCTCGATCTCCGCGGCTTCCTGCCGCAGCTTCCTGCCGCTGGTCTCCAGCTCCAGGGCCTTCTCCTTGGCCTGTTCCATATTGATCTTAGCGGTATTTTGACGAATTCTCTGGGCCTGCAGCCGGTCGCTGATCTCCACCAGAGACTGCCTCAGACGGTTCCGCTGGCCGCGGTTTTCATCCACCTGGCGCTGCATCTCCTCCATCTCCTGCTTCAGCCGGCGCACGCTGGTCTCCAGCTCCTCGATCTCCCGCCGGCGTCCCAGCAGATTGCTGTTATTTTTGAAGGCGCCTCCGGTCATGGACCCTCCAGGACTTAAGGACTCGCCCTCCAGGGTGACGATCCGCAGGCTCTGCCGAAACTTTCTGGCCAGAAGGATGGCATGATCAATGGTATCCACCACCACTGTCTTTCCCAACAGGTACTCCACCAGGTTTCCGTACCGTTTATCCGCCGTCACCAGAGTGCTGGCCAAGCCCAGAACTCCCTCCTCCCGCAGAGCCTGCGCCTGGGAAAAGCTTCCCCGGCTCTGCATGCTGGTAAGAGGCAGGAAGGTGGCCCGTCCGGCCCGGTTTTTCTTCAGAAATTCAATCAGATACTTGGCTGTACTCTCATTGTCCGTGACAATGTTCTGAATACTGCCGCCCAGGGCCGTCTCGATGGCCGTCTCATAGGCTTTTTTCGTCTTGATCAGATCTGCCACCACGCCCAGAATCCCGGGATTCCTATCCTTCTGCTCCATAATCCGGCGGATACTGTTGCCATAGCCGTCATAGCGCTCAGTGATATTTTTCAGGGACTCCAAACGGGAAGCCTCCCGGTGATAGGCGGTCTGGCCGATCTCCAGCTGCCGGTGCTGCTCTTCGATCACCTGCTTTAATTTCGCCGCCTGGCTGTCCATCTGCTGATACTGCTGGCTCAGCTGGGACATCACCCGGGAAATGGTCTCGTACTCCGCCTGGTGGCTTTTCAGGGTCTCCGCCTGACGGTTCTCGTCCCCCTTCATCTGCAGCTGTCTTCCGGCCAACTCAGATTTTCGGATCTGTATCTGCTCCAGCATGGCGTCGTAGCGCTGCAGCTTTCCCTTGATGGAGGCCCGGCTATTGAGAATTTCGATCATCTCATTTTTCGCCGCTTCAGTCCGCTCCGCGGCAACTGTGATCTCCTCCTGAAGCTTCTGCAGGCGGCTGCTTTGCTCCTTTTGCTCCCCCTGAACCTGATCTAACTGACCCAGGAGCTCCTCCTTCTGCTGCTGGTATCCCTGCTCCTCCTGCTGGCGGCGCTCCAGCTCCTTGCCGATGGCATCCAACCGGCTCTGATAGTGCTGGCCATTGATCTCCACCGCATGGATCTGCTCCTGGAGCACCTCGATCTGCCCCTCCATCTGCTGTTTCTTCAGGGCACGCTCTGCCGCCTCCTCCCGGGCCTTGGCCGCCCGCTCATCCAGCTCCTCCAGCTCCAGCTCCAGGCGCTGGTACTCCTCCTTGGTCTGCTCAAAGCTTTTCTGGAGCTCCTGCAGCTGTCCGGAAGCGATGCTCTGCTTCTCCTCCGTCTCCTTCAGCTGCTGAGCGGTTCTCTCCATCTCGATCAGAAACATGTTTACATCCAGGATCTTCAGCTCTTCCTTCTTCTTCAGAAAGATCTTGGCCGTCTCCGCCTGGCGCTCCAGAGGCCCCAGCTGCCTGGTGAGCTCTGACAAAATATCCGTCACCCGCACCAGGTTCTGCTGCTCTTCCTCCAGCTTTTTCAGAGCCGTGGCCTTGCGCCGCTTGAATTTCACAATGCCTGCCGCCTCGTCGAAGAGCTCTCGTCTCTCCTCGGGCTTTCCGCTCAAGATCTTGTCAATCTGACCCTGGCCGATGATGGAATAGCCCTCTTTTCCGATTCCCGTGTCGTAAAACAGCTCGTTGATATCCTTCAGCCGGCAGCCGGTGCCGTTGAGCAGGTACTCGCTCTCCCCGGAGCGGTACAGCCTCCGGGTCACGGTCACCTCCTCATAGTCGATGGGCAGCTTGTGGTCGGAATTGTCCAGGGTGATGGCCACGGAGGCAAAGCCCAGGGGCTTTCTGGTTTCCGTGCCGGAAAAAATCACGTCCTGCATGTTCCCACCCCGGAGCTGCTTGGCGCTCTGCTCGCCCAGCACCCAGCGCACCGCATCGGAGACATTGCTCTTCCCGCTGCCGTTGGGGCCCACAATACCGGTGATTCCGTTGTGAAATTCAAAGGTTATCTTGTTGGCAAAGGACTTAAAGCCCTGCACCTCTATGGTCTTTAAATACATAATTCACCTATCTGTCCCTGCTGCTGCAGATGGCCGCGTAGGCTGCCGCCTGCTCCGCCGCCTTTTTCGTCCTTCCGGTGCCGGTGCCTGCCACCCGATCCCCCACCAGTACCTGAGCCGTGAAGGATTTGTTGTGGTCCGGTCCCTCCTCACCGATGATCCGATAGGAGAGCTCTCCCTCCTGCTTCCCCTGGATCAACTCCTGGAGCACCGTCTTGCTGTCATAAAAAAGTTTTTTGTGCTCAATATCATTCAGCACAAAGGTCAAAATAAACCTTTTTGCATCCCCCAGGCTGCCATCCAGGAAAATGGCCCCAATCAAGGCCTCCAGGGCGTCTGAGATAATGGAATCCCGCTTTCTCCCGCCGGTACTCTCCTCACCCCGTCCCATCAGAAGATAATCCCCCAGGGACAGCTCCCGGGCACAGGCCGCCAGGGTGGGCTCGCAGACCAGGCTGGCCCGCAGCTTGGTCAGCTCTCCCTCGGGCATCTGGGGAAACTGCCCGAAGAGATACTCGCTGCTGATCAGCTCCAAAACTGCATCCCCCAGAAATTCCAGCCGCTCGTTGCAGTCCAGCCGCTTTAATTTATGTTCATTTACGTAGGAGCTGTGGCGCAGGGCCTGTTCCAGTATCTTTTTATCCCGAAACTTATAGCCCACGGCCTGCTCCAGCTTCGCTAATTTTTCCATGATCAATTCTTTTCTCCCAAACTCTTTTGTGCCATAGGAAAGGCCTTCTCCCTCCAGGGCCAAAGACCTTTCCTATGACATAAAAACATGAGGGCTGCCGCACTGTGCAACAGCCCGCATTTCTTAATTCAGTTCTTTCTTAATGGCCTCAACAGCATCTCCCACGGAAACAATCTTTTCTGCCTCCTCGGTGGGAATCTCAATATCGAACTCCTCCTCCACTGCCATGATGATCTGGAATACATCCAGGGAATCCGCTCCCAGATCATCCACAAACGTGGTATCCATGGTAATTTCTCCGGCGTCCACACTTAAGACCTCCGCGATAATCTGCTGTAATTTTTCAAATTCCATTTTACATATCCTCCTTTTTCGTGACCATCAAATGGTTCTGGATTTTTCCAATGATGTCTGCCTGCTTAAACTGGGCGCACTGCAGAATTCCGTTTTTTATCTCCACCGCCTTGGCGCTCCCGTGAGTTTTTACCACCAGGCCCTTAAGCCCCAGCAGCGGCGCTCCGCCATACTCTGTCACATCGAAATCCTTCAGCGTCTCCTTCAGCGCCGGCTTTACCAAAAGCGCTCCCAGCTTGCTGCGCAGAGACGTCATCATTCCCTTTTTAATTTTTGAAATCAGCGTAGCTCCCAAGCCTTCATACAGCTTCAGGATTACATTTCCCACAAAGGCCTCGCAGACAATCACATCCGCCTGCCCCGCCGGGATATCCCGGGCCTCTATGCTGCCCACAAAATTAATGTCCTGGCAGGCCTTCAGCTGGGGATAGGTTTCTTTCACCAGAGCGTTGCCTTTCTCCTCTTCCGCGCCGATGTTTACCAGAGCCACCCGGGGATTTTTTATTCCCACCACGTGCTCCATATAGATGGAACCCATCTTGGCAAACTGAATCAGATGGGAGGGACGGGCATCCACGTTGGCGCCGCAGTCAATCAGCAGAGAAACACCCTTGGCCGTGGGGATCAGGGGGGCCAGAGGCGCCCGCTCAACTCCCTTTATCTTTCCCGCGTACAGCTGGCCGCCCACCAGAACGGCTCCTGTGCTCCCGGAGGAAACAAAGGCATCCGCCTCGCCCTTTTTGACCATAGTCAGCGCCACCACCAGGGAGGAGTCCTTCTTGGCTCTTATGGCGTGCACCGGCGGCTCTCCGGTCTCAATTACCTCCTGGGCATCCACCACTGTAATCCGGTCTTGGGGGTACTGGTATTTGCCCAGCTCTTCCTGCACTGCCTGCTCTCTTCCCACAAGGAACACCGAAATGGCCGGGCTGGCATTCACCGCCTCCACCGCTGCCTTCACAGGCTCTGCCGGGGCAAAATCGCCTCCCATGGCATCCACTGCTACTCTTACTTGCTCGCTCATACTTTCATCTCCAGAATTCCTTTACTCACAGGGCTCTTCAGCAAAAGCCCTACTGAAATAACTATACTAAACATCCCGTGAAAATGCAATAGAAATGTTTTCTGGCGCAAAAAGGGAGAGCCCTGTACAAAGGCTCTCCCCATCTCTTTTGCTTTGTTCTCGCTTACTGCCCCTCGCTGGATTCAGGCGCCGGCTCTTCCGCTGCCGCTGCAGCTGCCGCCGCGGCGTCAATGGCTGCCTGGGGACTCTCTGCCCCCTCCACCGGAACCCAATGGCCATCGGCGTCAATGGTCTGTCCATCCACGGTGGTATCCTTCTGGATAGTTCCATCCTCGCCCAGATAGCACCAGTAATCGCCGTCCTGCTGCCAACCGGTCAGCATCTTGCCCTCGCCGTCCAGACAGTAGCGGACTCCGTCCACCTCAATCCAGCCAGTCTGAACCTTGCCGTCGCTGTCCGCATAGTAGTGGCTTCCCTCCACCTCAAACCAACCGGCCAGCCGTTCTCCGGAATCATTCAGATAGTATTTCCCTTCCTCATCCGTAAAGAAGCCCTTGCGCAGATTTCCGTTCTCGTCAAAGGCATACCACTTATCCTCGATCTGCTTCCAGGTGCTGGCGGCGTAGGTGCCGTCCTCATACTTCCACTTCTTCTGACCGTCCTCGGTGTCCTCCCACTCGCCGGTCATGTTGTCCGGGTCGCTGACCTGGACAGCGATCAGACCGCTGGTGGTCATGTTGAATTTATTTCCCTCGGTGTTGGTGGCTACCATATAGTAGAATACTTTGCCCGCCGTATCCGTGGAGGGGGTGTAGGAGGTTTCTGTAGCTCCCTCTATGGGAGTTCCGCCTCCGTTGGTCTCCACGCTGTTGGAGTACCACTGATAGGTAAGCTCCCCGGCTTCACTGCCCTGAACTTCCACAGTCAGAGGCTGGGCCTCCTCATGAATCAAATAGTTGGCAGAGCCCTCCAGATTCTGGGTAAACTCCGGGGCAGTCACGCTCTCGTCCCTGGTGGCGATCTCATCGGGGGAAAGCACCTGCACCTCACCGTCCTCCGTATGATTTTCCTTTCCTGTTAATACAGACAGGGTATCCTTAAAGGAACAGCCGGTTAACACGCCGACCGCACAGATCACCAGACCTGTACACATCCATCTTCTAAAGTTTTTCATGGTCATTTGCCCTTTCTATGTATCTGATTGTTACAAAAATATTTCAAACTTCTTGCGTTCCTGTGTCGTATTATAGCATAGGAGGGAAGGTAAAGTCAACGGATAACGGAGATTCCAGGCGCCGGCATAATTCCAAAATATTAAAAGACCCTTCGGTCATCCGAAGGGTCCCCTCTCATTTCGCTGTTTTCTTAAGCCTCTTCCTGAGCAATGATCTCACGCTTATTGTAAGCGCCACAAGCCTTACATACACGGTGAGGCATCATCAGAGCGCCGCACTTGCTGCACTTTACCAGATTGGGAGCAGACATTTTCCAGTTTGCTCTTCTCTTATCTCTTCTCGCTTTAGATGTTTTATTCTTCGGGCAGATGGACATAGGTTACACCTCCTTAAACTTACTGAATATATCACGAATAACAGCCATTCTCGGGTCTGCCTCTGTGGTGTCGCAATTACAGGTCTCCCTGTTTAAGTTAGCCCCACAATGGCTGCAGATTCCTTTACAGTCCTCTTTGCAGAGTACCCGCATCGGCCAATGGATCAAAATCTCATTATGCACCAGCTGATCCACATCCAGCTCTTTCTCCTGGATATAGCTGGTCTCGTCCAACTCCTGGGCCCTCTCCTCCGGGGTTTTCTTCATATCCACCTGCCGTTCAATATGCAGGGGAAAATCTACCCTCACCGGATCCAGACAGCGCCCGCAGGGAATCCAGACAGCTACCATTCCCTCAGCCGCAATCTGCAATACCTGCTTGCGGGTATGGGTTAACTGCAGATGAATAGGGGTGGCCTCAGCGACAGGATACTGCTCTATACCGGAGTCAAAGACATCGGTAGTCAGCTCCACATCCCTCTGTTCTGTCCTGCCTTCCTGTGATAACACGCTTACCAGACTTACTCGCATAATAATCTCCTAATCACACGCAAATAATTATACATAGCTATGCCCTGTTTGTCAACAGATTTTTCCTGAATTTTTCAGAAAACGACGGGGCTTTTGCATTATCCGATATCCCTGTATATTTATGCATTTGTGCTCAGCCTGATCACAAACTGTATAAACACACGGAGATCTTCGTTAATCGCAACGGCCCCGTCGCAGCAACACGCGCTTTTGCCAGTGTAAGGAATACTCCCTTACCTGTTCTCAGCCATTATTTTACCAGAGCTACAGTCTCGCGGCAGATAGCCAGCTCCTCGTTTGTGGGGATAACGCAAACCTTCACCTTGGAATCCGCGGTGGAGATCACCATGTTCTCGCCGCGCTGCTTGTTCATCTCAGCGTCCATCTTGATTCCCAGGTAGCCCAGATAGCTCATGATCTTCTCCCGCACCAGGGAAGCGTTCTCGCCGATACCGCCGGTGAAGGCAATGGCGTCCACACCGTTCATGGAAGCCACATAGGAACCGATGTATTTCACTACCCGGTAGCAGAATGCCTCGATGGCATTTCCCGCTGCCTCATTGCCCTGATTCATGGCCTCTTCCAGGTCACGGAAGTCGCTGGACAGATTTTTGGACAGACCGTACACGCCGGACTCTTTGTTCAGGATGCGCAGCATCTCGGAGATGTCGATATTCTCCTTCTTGCAGATGTACTCCAGAACTGCCGGATCCAGGTCGCCGGAACGGGTTCCCATGATCAGACCCTCCAGCGGGGTAAGGCCCATGGAAGTATCCACGCACTTGCCATTTACCACAGCGCTGATGGAAGCGCCGTTGCCCAGGTGAGCAACGATCACCTTAGAGTTATCCTTATCAAGGCCCAGATATTTGATGGTCTCCTTGGAAACAAAGCTGTGGGAGGTTCCGTGGAAACCGTACTTGCGGATATGGTATTTCTCATAATATTTGTAAGGAATTCCATACATAAATGCCTTGGCCGGCATGGTCTGATGGAAGGCGGTGTCAAACACTGCTACATTGGGCTTTCCGGGCATCAGCTCCATGCAGGCGCGGATTCCCATCAGGTTGGCGGGATTGTGCAGCGGTCCCAGATCGCAGCACTCGTCGATAACGGAGATTACCTCGTCGTTGATGACGCAGGACTCAGTGATCTTAGCGCCGCCGTGCAGTACCCGGTGGCCGATGGCCTCCACCTCATCCAGGCTCTTTAACACGCCGGTCTTCTCATTTACCAGGGCATCCAGCACCATACGGATAGCCTCGGTGTGGGTGGGCATAGCGGCCTCAGTAATCTCTTTCTCTCCGCCGGTGGGCTGATAAACCAGACGTCCGTCAATACCGATACGCTCGCACAGACCCTTGGCTGCCACCTTCTCTGTATCAGAATTAATCAGCTGGAACTTCAGGGAAGAACTTCCACAGTTGATTACCAGTACATTCATTTCTCTATTCCTCCTAGACTTCTCGTTATTCTTTACTGCATCTGGCACTGTACGGCAGTGATTGCCACAACGCCCACGATATCCTCTGCGGAGCATCCGCGGGACAGATCGTTTACAGGAGCTGCGATACCCTGGGTAACGGGGCCGTATGCTTCTGCCTTAGCCAGTCTCTGCACCAGCTTGTAGCCGATATTTCCGGCATCCAGATCCGGGAATACTAATACGTTGGCCTTTCCAGCTACCGGGCTGTTGGGAGCCTTGGAAGCGCCTACGCTGGGAACGATGGCGGCGTCAAGCTGCAGCTCTCCGTCCATCATCACGTCCGGATTCTGCTCCTTGGCGATCTTGACAGCCTCCACAACCTTGTCAATATCCGCATGCTTTGCGCTGCCCATGGAAGAATGGGACAGGAAGGCAACTCTGGGCTCTGCGCCCACAAGAGCTTTGAAGGACTCTGCGGAGGAAGCGGCGATAGCTGCCAGCTCTTCCGGATTGGGATTCTGATTCAGGCCGCAGTCTGCGAATACGAAGGTTCCGTTCTCACCAAACTCACAGTTGGGAACCTCCATCAGGAAGAAGGCGGATACCAGCTTGGTGCCCGGCTTTGTCTTTAAGATCTGCAGGCAGGGACGCAGGGTATCTGCGGTAGAATGGCAGGCGCCGGATACCATACCGTCTGCATCGCCCATCTTTACCATCATTACGCCGTAGTACAGGTACTGGTTCAGCAGAATATCCTTAGCCTGCTCCGGGGTCATGCCCTTCTTCTGGCGCAGCTCCACCAGCTTGTCAATATATGCGGCAGTCTTGTCAGAGGTCGCCGGATCCACCACCTTCACGCCGGTCAGGTCCAGACCCTCTCCGCCTTTCTTTACTGCCTCCTCGCTTCCAACGATAATAATGTCGGCCAGGCCTTCCTTTAAAATCTGGGCAGCGGCCTCATAAGTTCTTCTGTCCTCGCTCTCGGGAAGTACAATGGTCTTTTTGTCTGCTTTTGCCTTTGCTTTAATTACGTCAATAAATCCCATGATTCAATGACTCCTTTCGTTTTCTTTCTCTCCCCAGCCGGAAGCTCGGCCTCCGTTTTCGGGAAATCTTCGCTTATACAAAATTATACCGCTTTTTCCCTATGTATACAAGAAAAGTTAAATAATTAACGATTCCTGGAGAGCCCCGTTTTTCCTTGTATTTCCGCCCTCTCCATGATAGAATACGAAAACAACACTTGTATTTTTTGAGGTGCAAATCCATGAAGATAGCAGGACTGATTACCGAGTATAATCCCTTTACCCAGGGCCATGCCTGGCATCTGGCCAAAGCCCGGGAGCTGACAGGGGCCGACTACTGCGTGGCGGTCATGAGCGGGGACTATGTCCAGCGGGGGGAACCGGCGATATTTGCCAAGCACGCCCGGACCCGGATGGCCCTGGCCGCCGGGGTGGACGCCGTCTTTGAGCTCCCCGTGGACACCGCCACCGGAAGCGCTGAATTTTTTGCCGCCGGGGCGGTCTCCCTGCTGGATTCCCTGGGGTGTGTGGATACGCTGGTCTTTGGCAGCGAGCGCGGGGAAATTGAGCCCTTTCTCCGGCTGACTCCCCTCCTCTGCCGGGAGGATTCCCACTTCCAGGAAATTCTGCGCCGGGGACTAAGGGGCGGCCTGTCCTTTCCCGCCGCCCGGGCCCGGGCTCTCCGGGAAATCTGCAAAGGGGAGTTCCCCTCCCATGACCAGGAACTTCTGGACTCCCCCAACAATATCCTGGGGCTGGAATACTGCAAGGCCTTATACCGCCAGGGCAGCGCCATATCTCCCCTGACCGTAAAGCGCCAAGGGGCCGGGTACCATGATCCCTCCCTGGAGCCCGAAAGCTTTCCCTCCGCCTCCGCTCTGCGCCGGCTGCTGCGGCCGGAGGAAAAAAAGGCTCCCCAGTTTCCCGAAGCCCTGGAAAGTCTGATCCCCGCCTCGCTTCACCCCCTCTATAAGGAGCTTTTAGGCTCAGGAGGGCCTCTCTTTGGGGAGGACTTCTCCCTGCTGCTCTTCACCAAGATTCTGGAGCGGGATGCCCGAGAGCTGGAAGCGATCTGGGATCTCTCCCCGGAGCTGGCCTCCCGCATCAAGCGGCTGTCCCCTTCCTTCTCCGGCTGGACCTCCTTCACTGCCGCAGTGAAAACCAGGGATCTGACCCAGACCCGGGTTCAGCGGGCTCTGCTGCACCTGCTGCTGGATCTGCGCGGCTGGCAGCCTCCGGCCTGGGCCCGGCTGCTGGGATTTCGCCGGGAGAGCGCTCCCCTGCTCTCCGCGATAAAGAGACAGAGCAAAATTCCTCTGATCACCAAGCTGGCAGACGCCAGGGAGCTTCTTTCCCCGGAAGCTTTTTGCCAGCTGGAAAAAACCGCCGGGGCCTCCCAGCTCTACCAGGCGGTGTACAGCCACAAGTACGGACTGCCCTTTGTCCACGAATATCAGAAGCAGCTGGAGATTTTGTAATTTATGCCAGCTACGCGGTACGTATCCTGGCCATCCACCGGGCCACCTGCCCCAGGTGTTCAAAGCGGGCGGTCAGGTACGGCTCCTCCTGGGGCAGCTCTGTCACCAGATCCGGAATCCAGATCACCGAAGCCCCGGCGGCCAGGGCCGCCCGTATTCCGTTCCTGGAATCCTCCAGCACCAGCGCTTCCCCGGGCTCAATGGCCAGGGCCTCGCAGGCCCGCTCATAAATTTCCGGATGGGGTTTGGAGTGCGTCACCATATCCCCGCAGATCACCGCGGAAAAATACGCGTCAATCCCTGCCTCCTGGAGCTTCTGCAGGGTATAAAGCCGGCTGGAGGAGGTACCCACAGCCATGGGAATCCCTTCTCCCTTCAAATAATCCAGGAGCTCACCTAAGCCCCTCTTCGTGGGGAGGCCCTGCTCCCGTATCCGCCGCTGCACCAGCTGCCGGTAGCCCTCCTGAAACACCTCATAGGGAAACTTTTCCCCATACTTGTCCAAAAAATATTTCTCCCGGGCCTCCCGGTTCATCCCCAAAGTCTGAAAAATATTTTTCCCGAAGTCCTCATAGCCCAGCTGCCGCCCCATCTCCTGCCAGGCTTCCATGATGATCCGCTCACTGTCAAAAATCAGACCGTCCATGTCAAAGATTACTCCCCTGTACTGTCTCATTGGCCTTCCCTCCTGTGCAAAACTATTCTGTCTATCCATTATAACAGATTTTTTCTTCTGTGACTCAAACAATCGACGTTCTTAATCCCTTCTTCCCCGCATATACATAGCTGCAGAGGATTTTCCGCAATTTTTTACCCGGGAGGCCAGATCATGAAAAATACGCACCGGACATACCAGACAGTCGCCCTGGCGTTTTGCCTGCTCTTTAGCCTTATCCTTGTGCTGATGGATTCGGCGGGATTTTTCTGGGGCTCTTCCTGCGACTGGTATGCCCAACACATCTCTCTGCTGGAAACCATGCGCCAGACCGTCTATGAGACAGGCTCTCTTTTCCCCTCCCTGCTGCCCCTGGGCGGGGGAATGAATCTCTACGATTTCTCCTACTACGGCTATCTGCGCCCAGACCTGCTTCTGGGCTGCCTTCTGCCTTTTCTGCCCATGGACATTCTTGCCCCTGCCTATGCGCTGGCGGAATATCTGATCTCCGCCCTGCTGTTTTTCAAGCTGTCTGAGAAACTGAAGCTTCCTGGGTATTTCTGTCTCTGGGGAAGCCTCCTCTTCCTGTGTGCCGGCTGTTTCTTTCATCTGCATCGACATCTGATGTTTGTGGGATACATGCCCTTTCTCCTGGGCGCGCTGCTGGCGGTGATGTGCCTGATCAGCTCTGGAAAGCGCTGGCCTCTGGCTCTGACGCTGACCTTTATCTTTTTACATAGCTACTATTTTTCTCTCTCCTGCTTCCTGGCGGTCTTTCTCTTTCTGCTGGCGCTCCGGAAGCCGGGACAGCCCTGGCGGGAGCCCCTGGCCGGCTTTTTTCTCTCCTGCCTCTTTGCTGTGCTGATGGCCGCCCTGCTGCTGCTCCCCTCCGCCGCCTCCATCCTGGCCTGCGCCGACAGCAAGGATGCCGGTATCGCCGGAGATGCTTTTCGCCTGTTTCGCTGGGACTTTTCCTCCCTGCTCTACGATCCCTACGGCTGCGGTCTGACGGTCACCTGCCTGTTTCTGCTCTTCTGCGGACTTACGGTTGCCGCCCTGCGGATCAAAGCCCTGATTCTCCTGCTGGTTTTCACCTGCGGCCTGGTTCCCTTAGGGCTCAACGGGTTCCTCTACGCCCGGGGGAAAATCCTTATTCCCTTCCTCCCGCTGGTTTTGATGCTGGATGCCAAAATCCTCTGGAATTTCTGGTCCCAGAGGCGCTCCCCCTCCCCGGCCCTGCTCCTTCCCACAGGCGCGGTGGCTCTGCTACAGGCCAAAAGCTGGGACACCCTCCTGCCCCTGCTGGATTTTCTCTTCACCTGCCTGCTGCTCCTGCTTCTGCGCCGGCGGGCCCGCAAGGAATTTCCCCGGATGAGGGCCGCCTTATTTCTTCCGGTATTTCCCGCCCTTATCTGCGCCCTCCTGCTCCACAGCCAGGAGGATTACCTGCCAAAAAGCAGCCAAAGGGGCAGCACCTACAGCCGCCAGGAGCTGGAGGCCTTCTGCCAGGCGGCCGGAAGCCGTTTTGACACCTTTTTAAATCCATATCAGACGGCTAACCGGCTGATGCTGCCGTACACCGGGCGGACCTCCATGTATACCTCTGTCTCCAACCCGGCATACAGCCATTTTTATTATGACATCATCCGCAACCCCATCCGCATCAATAACCGGGTAGCTTTGCTTTCGGAGGCCAACCCTTTCTTTCAGTATCTGATGGGGGTCCGCTATCTGGAAACTTATGGGGACAAGCTCCCCTACGGCTACCAGGTTCGCCAGGACAACGGCGCATCCCTGCTGGCGGAAAATCCTGAGGCTCTGCCCATCTGCTACGGCAGCACGCAGCTTCTCTCCCAGGCGGATTTCGAATCTCTGTCCTTCCCGGAAACTCTGGAGGCTCTGGTCACCAGGAGCGTTGTCCCTGAAGATTCTGCTGCCTCCGGCGCCCATCCGGAATTTGTCTCCCACTTCCGGGAGCTTCATCCTGCGGAAGGGAAAGATTACACGGTAGCCGCCCAGGGGCCCGAAAACTTTACCGTGATTCCCAGGGAGCCGGTGGAAAACCAGATTTTGGCGGTGACCTTCCAGGTAACCCCGACGTCCGAGGACCCGGTGCTGATTTCCATCAACGGAATCCGAAATAAGCTCTCCGGAGCTGACGCCCCCTACCCCAATGGGAACCGACAGTTTACCTATATCCTATCCTCCCCGGAGCCCATGGATGCCTTTTCGGTGACCGTCAGCGGAGATTTTTCCCTCTCCGGCCTTCGCCTGTACAGCCTGGACACCCGCTATTTCGGCCTGGACACCGTCATCCCCCTAAAGCAGGAGGAGACCGGAGCGCTGATTGCCGGAACCATCACCATGCCGGAGGATGGCTATTTCATCACTTCCCTGCCCTGGCAGGAGGGGTACGAAATCCTGGTGGACGGTATCGCCCGGCAGCCGCAGATGGTCAATACCTCCTTCCTGGGCTTTCCCCTGGAGCGGGGAACTCACCGGATCCAGCTGAGCTACCGCCCTCCCCTGACCCGGGCGGGCCTGATCATCTCCGTCACCGGATGGTGCCTGTTTTTCCTGCTGCTGTATCTGGAAGAGGCCTATGTGCGAGAAAGGAGTAAACCATGAAGCATCTCATCGCCTACGGAATCGGCGGAATACTCACCACCGCTGTAAATTATCTGATCTATGTGGGATTTCTGGAGCTGAATTTCCACTATCTGGCCGCCAATACCCTGGCCTGGGCAGGGGCGGTGCTCTTCGCCTTTTGGCTGAACCGGCAGATGATCTTTCACTCCCGGGGAAACTGGCCCAGGGAGCTTCTCTCTTTTTGCTCCCTGCGGTTTCTTACTCTGCTGCTGGAAAATTTCCTGCTCCTTCTGCTGGCCCGCTGGCTTCTCCTGCCGGCTCTTCCCTCCAAGGGGGCGGTGAGCCTGGTGACTGTGGCCGGAAATTATCTCTTCTGCCAGAAAAAAATTTTTGCCAAAGGAGGCTGTTAGCTATGGATTTAACCGTCATTGTTCCCTGCTACAACGAGGAGGAAGCACTCCCTCTCTTCTACGCCAAAGTCAAGGAGGTACTGGCCCGGGAGCTCTCCGGGATTCAGACGGAATTTCTCTTCGTGGATGACGGCAGCTCTGACCGCACCCTGAAGCTTTTAAAGGCTTTCTCCGCCAAGGATCCCTGCTGCCACTTTCTCTCCCTGTCCCGGAACTTCGGCAAGGAGGCGGCCATGTATGCGGGCCTTAAGGAGGCTTCCGGGGACTGCTGCGTCCTGATGGACGCTGACCTGCAGCATCCGCCGGTGCTGCTGCCCTCCATGTACCGGGCCGTCACCCAAGAGGGCTTTGACTGCTGCGCCGGGTTCCGGGCAGACAGAACCGGGGAGGGAAGGGTCCGCAGCGCCCTCTCCAAAGGCTTTTACCGGGTAATCCGCCGCCTGAGCCACATGGATATGGCTGACGGCGCAGGAGATTTCCGCATGATGTCCCGGAGAATGGTAAATTCCATCCTGGCCTGCCAGGAGTATAATCGCTACATGAAGGGGATCTTCTCCTTTGTGGGCTTTGACACCAAGTGGCTTCCCTTCCAGAACACTGCCCGGGCTGCCGGGAAAACCAAGTGGAAGCTCCGGGGGCTTTTCCGCTACGCCCTGGACGGCATCTTCTCCTTCTCCACAGCCCCGGTGACCCTGGCCGCCGCCGCAGGCACCCTATTGTTCTTCCTGGCTCTGGGACTGGGACTGTGGACGGCCGTGAATACCCTGGCCTTCGGAAATCCCGTGGACGGCTGGACCACCATCGTCTGCCTGATTCTCTTTCTCAACGGTATCCAGCTGCTGTTCATCTCTATACTGGGAGAGTACGTCTCCAGAAATTATCTGGAGAGCAAGGGGCGGCCCATCTATATTATCAAGGAGCAGGGGTAATCCCTGCTCCTGGTCTACTTTCCCATTATTTAGATGCCAGCCAGCTGAAGCTGGCAGAACTGAGCCCGGTTATACACCGCCAGCAGCTGGGTAAACTGCTCCTGCTCCATTAATTTTTCCAGATCTATCCCCCGAAAACGCAAATCTACCATCACGATCTCTTCAAAATGCTCAGCCAAAAAGATAGCCAGGCTGTTTCCAAAGGAATCTTTCACCAGCAGCAGCTTTTTCCCCCGGACTTCCTCTGCCGGGTTTTCCTGACGAATCCTGGTGAGCGGCTGATTTCCGTTCAGATACACCGCATAGGGCTCCGCCGTATCCAGATTTTCTTCCATATAGAAGGAAGCGTATCCCGGCTCCGCCTCGTTGTAGGTAATTTTATAGGAAATCCCCTTCTCCAGGGCGCAGCCCTCCAGAGTATCCGGGCGGATCTCTGTCTGTACCTTGGCTGACAGGCTTCCGTAGAAATCCCCTTTCAACGTCTTTCGCTCATAGGCTTCCCAAGGCGTCGGGGCAATTCCATTTTCCCGAGCCCAGGCCGCATATCCCAGGTAAGCGCCGTACAGATTCCAGTGATGATCCGTCCGGTAGTACACCGTCTCTTCCCTGGCAGCTCCTCTAAGCTCCTCCTGAAGCTCATACCAGTGAAGGCCCTCTGTCTCCTGATCCCCCTCCTGTCTCAGCGCCTGATACCAGCTCTCCTCCGCCGCCTCCGGGGCAAGCCCCGGCAGCTTATCCCTCAGCACCGCCTCCGCCGAGGGCACTAACATCACGCCCCTCTGAGAAATCCCCTTCTCCTGGGCAAGATTTGCCAGCTTCCAGAGCTTTTTCGCATTTTCCCCGGCCAGCTGACTGGAAAACACCTGCTCCTGGTGGCGTTCCATCAGGTAATCGTCCTCACCGAAATATACGCCGGCTATCTCCCGCTTTCCCAACAGGCGCTCCGCGCTGGTCCGAAGCTTCGCCAAAGTCAGCCTTCCCGGAAACTGATCGCTCAAATACGCCTCATACTCCTCCTGGTAAGTTCCCTCCAAAAGCTTCCCCAGGCTTATCTCTGGATTTTGAGCCAGGTATCGCTTCTCCTGGCTGGAAAAAACATCCTCCGGCTTCACCAGGGACCAGAGGCTTAATCCCCCCAGCACCAGCACAAAGCAGATGGTCAGCGGCAGTCCGCCTTTTCCTCTCTTCATGGATACCTACCTCCTAAAAGCGAAAATACAGAAATGGGTTATAGGCGTCTGCGCTGAGATAAACCAGACACAGGAAAAAGACAGCCGCAAAAAAGCCTGTCTCCAAAATCCACGGCCTGTCCCCCAGTCGGCGGCAGAGCTTTTCCGCCAGCCTCCGGGGAACCGGGGTACAGCCCACGGCCAGAATCAGCAGCAGGATCCCATAATTCTGCAGCAGATAGAAGTCCCTGCCGGATCCCAGCCCGCCCCTGCCCAGCATAGCCCCTAAGTAGGACAGAATCGCCCTGCCGGAATCCAGGGAAAAAATCACCCAGCTTACCAGCACTAAGACCAGGGTGTAAATTCGCTGCCCCCATACCGGGAGTCTGGCCAGGTATCTGCCCAGCAGAAATTTTTCCAGAATCAGCAGCGCCGCAAAATACAAGCCCCAGAACAGGAAGGGATAATCGGCCCCGTGCCAGATTCCCGTCAGCAGCCACACCAAGAGGATATTCAGCACCTGCCGGGCCCTGCCCTTCCGGTTACCTCCCAGAGGGATATAGACGTACTCCCGAAACCAGGTGCCCAGAGTCATGTGCCATCTGCGCCAGAAGTCTGTGATACTTTTGGCCAGATAAGGGTAATTGAAATTTTCCGGAAAATGAAAGCCCAACATCCTTCCCAGGCCGATGGCCATATCGGAGTAGCCGGAAAAATCAAAGTACAGCTGAAAGGCAAAGGCTGCCGCCCCCAGCCAGGCTGTCAGCAGCGTCCTCTCCCCCGGCTGTATGGCAAGGATTTCCTCCCAGAGAAGTCCTATATTATTGGCCAGCAGCACCTTCTTTCCCAGCCCTGCGGTAAACCGCCGGACTCCCCGGGCGAAATCATCCGCCGTCACCCTCCGGTCATCCATCTCCTCTGCCACCCCCTGATAGCGCACGATGGGCCCCGCAATCAGCTGGGGAAACATGGACACGTAGGCCCCGAAGCTCAGCAGATTCCTCTGTACCTGAGCCTCTCCCCGATACACATCTATGGTGTAGGACATGGTCTGAAAGGTGTAAAAGGAAATGCCGATGGGCAGGGGCAGATTCAGGGGCGCCAGGGACGTATGAAACAGCAGGTTCACATTTTGGATAAGAAAATCCCCGTACTTGAAAAAGCCCAGCAGCAGCAGATTGATCACCGCCGAAGAAGCCACGGCCCCTCTGGCCAGTCCCCATTTTCCCTGATTTTTCCAACGCTCCACCATCCTCCCGTGGGTATAGTCCACCAGGGTGGAAAAGAGCATCAGCACCAAGTAAACCGGCTCCCCCCAGGCATAAAAAATCAGGCTGACAAAAAACAGCACTGCGTTCTTCCACGAACGCGGTGCTGCAAAATAGAGCAACAGGGCTGCCGGCAAAAACCGAAACAGAAACAGCAGGCTGCTAAATACCATAGAGCACTTCCTCTATTGCCTTCACCGCAATCTCATTCTGTTCCTCAAAAGCCTGCAGCTGTTCCTCTTCCGTATCGATCTCCGGGTCATCCACCATGCCCAGCATCAGGTAGAACACGTAGTCCCCATAGGTCTTAATCTGAGCCGCCTGAATCTTCGGCAGGTTCATGGGATACTGTAAAGTCTCATTCAGCAGCTTCTCCTTGTACGCCTCCAGGGCCTGCTGCACTTCCCCGGCCTTGCCCTCCTGGGCCTTAACCGCCACGAAGGTATCAATATGCACAGAAATCATAGGCCCCTTAGCCACAAACTCCTGGCACAGCTCCGGCTCCACGCCGAACACGCTTTTTAACTCCTCCTGACTGTACTCCATGCTGGGAATATAATTCTCCCCGTAGGCCTCTGCCACAGCGCGCTCAATCTCCGCCACCGACACGTCCTTTATCTCCTGCTGCTGGCTCTGATCGCTTCCCTGCTGCTCCCTTCCGCAGGAAACAGCTCCAAAGAGCAGCGCCCCGCACAGGCATAAAATAGCCGCCGGTCTCCAATGATGCTTCATAGATGATGTGTTCCTTTCGCGAGTGTTTTTTCTTATGGTAGCATAGGGGAGGGGGGAATGCAATTAAAAATATTGTCCATCCCTTGGCATTAATTTGGTTAATTATATTTTTTTTCTTTAATAATTTTTAATGAAGGAGTAATATCTTGTTTAAAAGCAGAGACTAGCAGAGCAAAATAGATACTAGTTATTAGCACAATTGCCAGTATATTAAGCCCAAAAGTGTTAGGGAATATTTTTTGAAAAAACAAGCACATTACTACTACCGCTCCTCCTGCAATTCCCG
>DVHU01000043.1 GCA_018711815.1 Candidatus Egerieimonas intestinavium | reverse complement strand
AACTTGTGCCTCTTTTTTCGATATGTGGAGAAAGTTACTGTAAAAAAAGTGAAAGAATTCGAAAGAATATGAGGCTTGGAAAAGTATGTTATGAATCAAAATATATGGCAATCCAGCATTTTCATTTGAAGAAAGGATTATCGCCTATGTGACCGGGGGTATCGGAACTACCTTTTCCTCAACGGCCATTTCTAAGTATCTGAAAAGTGAAGGGCGATCCGTATCGCCGTCAGCATGAGGGATATTAACCTGGTTCTGGAAAATATCGTCTACATGGAGCTTCTGCGCCGGGGCTATACGGTGACTGTCGGCAAGGCAGGCCACCAGGAGATCGACTTCGTTTGTGAAGATCAGGGCAACAAGCTGTATATCCAGGTGGCGTATCTGTTGGCTTCGGAAAATACCATAGCCCGTGAGTTTGGCGTCTATGATCGGGTACGCGACAACTTTCCCAAGTATGTGGTCACACTGGACGAGTTTGACATGAGCCGGGACGGGATCAAGCACCGCAATATCCGGGAATTCCCGTCAGTTAATCATCTCTCACCTTGACCTTCCATGGAAAATCTATTACCATAATATAGGAAAATATAAACGAGACATCATGGGAGGAAAATATGGAAAGAAAAATTATTCAGGTGGAGGATAGGGTTCCGGTAAAGCTGCTGATACCGCTGAGTATCCAGCATATGTTTGCCATGTTTGGGGCGTCTGTGCTGGTGCCCTTCCTCTTTGGAATTAACCCGGCTATCGTGCTTTTTATGAATGGAGTGGGAACGCTGCTGTTCATTTTCATCACCAAGGGGAAGGCCCCGGCCTATCTGGGTTCCAGCTTTGCCTTTCTGGCGCCGGCGGGGCTGGTAATTGAAAAATTTGGTTACCGGTACGCCCTGGGAGGCTTTGTGGCCATCGGAATCTGCGGTATGCTTGTGGCTTTGGTGATAAAAAAATTTGGCACCAAATGGATTGATATTGTGCTGCCTCCGGCAGCCATGGGCCCGGTGGTGGCGCTGATCGGCCTGGAGCTGGCGGGAAATGCGGCCAGCAACGGAGGACTTTTGGATGAGACCATTGATCCCAGAAATGTGATCGTATTCCTGGTAACGCTGGGGGTGGCGGTTTTCGGACAGCTGCTTTTCCGGAAATTTCTGTCGGTGATCCCCATTCTGATTGCCATCATAGCAGGTTATGCGGCGGCGGCTCTCTGTGGGATTCTTGATTTTTCGGCGGTGAAGGAGGCTTCCCTCTTTGCCCTGCCAAATTTCCAGACGCCACTGTTTAACGCCGAGGCCATACTGACCATTTTACCGGCCATTCTGCTGGTTACCTCCGAGCACATCGGCCACCAGGTGGTCACCAGCAAGATTGTGGGGAGAGATCTGTTGAAGGATCCGGGCCTTCACCGGTCTCTGTTCGGAGATTTCTTTTCCACAGCCCTGTCCGGCTGTCTGGGCTCTGTGCCTACCACCACCTACGGGGAAAATATCGGCGTTATGGCAGTGACCAAGGTGTATAGCGTTCAGGTAATCGGGGGAGCGGCGGTGCTGTCCATCCTCTGCTCTGTAGTGGGCAAGCTGTCCGCCCTGATCAATACCATTCCCAGTCCTGTGATCGGAGGAATTTCTTTCCTGCTCTACGGCATGATCGGAACCTCCGGACTGCGGATCCTGGTGGACTCTAAGGTGGATTACGGAAAATCGAGAAACCTCATGCTGACCTCGGTGATTTTTATCACCGGACTCTCCGGGATTGCCCTGAAGATGGGAAATGTGGAGCTGACCGGAATGGTGCTGGCCTGTATCGTGGGCATGATTTTGAGCCTGATCTTCTATGTTCTGGATAAGTGGAAGCTGACCAACGACGCAGAGCAGTAAAGAGAAAATCAGAAAATGAAAAACAAGGGATAAAACAGGTGGAAAAGGGAGGAAAATTATGGAATGGAGCAAGCTTTTGTCTACCCGGAAGCTGGCCACAGAGGAGCCGGAGCCCCCGGATTTTGAACAATACCCCATAAGCGCCTTTGAGCGGGATTATAACAAGATTGTATCCAGCGCCGCCTTTCGCCGGCTGCAGGATAAGACCCAGGTATTTCCCCTGGATAAAAGTGACTTTGTGAGAACCCGGCTGACCCACTCCATTGAGGTTTCCACCATTGCCCGGCAGCTGGGAATTATGATATCGAAAAATACTACCCCCTACAAAAAAGAGGAGATCGGGGAGCGGGAGTCGGAGGGAATCTGCTCTGTGCTCCAGTGCGCGGGTCTTCTTCACGATCTGGGCAATCCGCCCTTCGGGCATTTCGGGGAGGCCACCATAGGGGAATGGTTCCGGGAAAACCTGGATGAGATTTCCTACAAGGGAAAGCCCCTGCGGCAGCAGCTGAAGCCGCAGATGGCCGCGGATCTGGAGCATTTCGAGGGCAATGCCCAGGCTCTGCGGATCCTGGCCAAGGGAAAATATAATTCAGAGATGAACCTGTCGGCGGCGGTGATCAGCACACTGGTGAAGTACCCCACAGAGTCCCTGAAGGTGGACAAGGCCAGCCCGGATGTCAGGAGGCATAAGCTGGGCTGCTACTACGGAGATCGGGACAGTTTCCTGAGAATTTCGCAAATTGTGGGCACCCGGGGAGAAAACGGGGAGATTTTCCGCCATCCCCTGACCTACATGCTGGAGGCGGCGGACGATATCGCCTACGCCACGGCAGATCTGGAGGATGCCTTTGCCAAGGGACTTTTTACCCTCAATGATTTCATTGCCTTTTTTAAGGACTCCTTTGACTGGGAGAGGTCCCAGCAGCACAACAAGCCGGAATATTATTCACGGCAGCTGATCTATGATCTCAAGGGAAGAAGGGGAAAGGAGCCCACGCCGGTGCAGGACAGCCGGGCTTTCCGGGAGTGGATCGTCTACGTGCGCCGGTGGCTCATGTACATCGCCGTGTATCGGTTTTCCCGCAGCTACGATGAGATTATGAAGGGACAGTACCAACAGGATCTCTTCTATGGAACCAACCACTCGGAGAGTATCAAGATTCTGAAAAATGCCATGGGACAGTTTGTTTATGATTCCCCGGGCATATTAAAGCTGGAGCTCTCTTCCCAGACAATTCTCTCCTTTTTGCTGGATAAATTCGTCCACGCGGCTCTGTACTTTGACTACCAGCAGGAGGAATGGAAGCCTTCAAAGGCGGACAAGAAGTTCATGAGTCTCTTTCCGGACAATTATAAGCAGGACTATCTGGACGCTCGCACTGGGGATGAGCAGATGGATCTCTATCTGCGGCTTTTGATGGTCACCGACTATATCAGCGGCATGACGGATTCCTACGCCAGAACCTTATATCGGGAGCTCAGCGGCATAGAATAGCAGATTTTACATAACATACCAGCTTTTATGCAGGTTCCGGTCTTGACACTCCAAGAAAAAAGTATTTATAATTATTTCGTGATGCAAATGTATTACAGAGAGATAAGTCACCTGAAATAAGGAGTACGTAATGGAAAAAAAGAAAATGAGCGGTAAGAAAAAAGCGGTCATCATTTTGGCTGTGGTTCTTGGCATCTGCGTTCTGTTTGTGGGCATTGCTTATGCGGTGCTGCATCATTACCACAGCAAGAGCAATTATGTGAAAGACGACCAGGTTCAGACTATAGATGAGGATCAGCTTTCTGATGAGGACAAGAACGATGTGTCCAACTCCATGACGGAGGAGGAGCAGAAGCAGGCGGAGGAGGAGGCCCAGAAGGCCCAGGCGGAGATTGTGATTCCCAACGGAAGCGACGTGTACAACATTCTTCTGATTGGCTCCGACCGGAGAGATACCAGCTGGTACGGCAACTCTGACGTGATGATGCTGGTGTCTATCAACAAGAATACAGAGAAGATTTACGTCACTTCCTTCATGCGCGACAGCTATGCGCTGGTGGAGGGTTACGGCGCCCACAAGCTGAATTTCGCCTACGCCATCGGCGGAGGTCCCAAGCTGGTGGAGACCATCGAGAAAAACTATCGGATCAGTATTGACAATTATGCGGCGGGAGATTTCTCCAGCACAGCTACCATCATCGACATGGTGGGGGGCGTGGATATTACGGTCAACGACGGAGAGGCGGAGCTGATCAACAAGAATACCATCGGGGATCATGAGACGCTTCCGGGAGCCGGCACCTACCATCTGAACGGAAACCAGGCGGTGGCCTACGGACGTATCCGCTATGTGGGAAATGCGGACTACGAGAGAACAGAGCGCCAGAGAAGAGTTGTGGAGCAGATCTTCAACAAGGCTAAGAATTTGAGCATCAGCGAGCTCAACGATCTGGCTAATGAGATTCTTCCCCTGATCACCCACAACATCAGCGAGGGGGACACCTTGTCTCTGCTGACTAGCCTTCCGACCATCATGGGCTATGACATGGAGCTGGGAAGAATTCCCTACGACGGAATGTTCTCCTCCAAGGGAGAGATGCTGGTACCCGATTGGGAGGCCACCATCACCAAGCTTCACAATACAATTTACGCGGAGAGCTAAGAAAATAAGAGCGTCTTAGAACCAATGGCTTCTTGCGTATCTGAGAGATTAGATACAGAAGCTTTGAGGCTAAGGCGCTCTTTTTTTGAGAAAAAACAAGGGCTTCGACTTTTTAGAGGCGCTTCTTGAGATAAAGGGCAATCAGTTCGATCATTTCCCCAGGGTAGGGGGCCCGGTGAAAGCGTCCGCCCTGGACCCGGGTGAGAAAATGGCCGCCCCGGTCTATCCAGAGCACATCCCTGATCTTGCGGATATTCTTTTCTACACTGCTTCTGCTGACATGATATTCGTCGGCAACTTTTTGATAGACCTCTTTTTCCAGGGCGCGCATGCGCTCTTCCTTTTCCATGACCAGCTGCACAGCCATAACCACATAATCAAAACCGGTATATTTCAGGGAGACACCTTCTTCTGACAGAAATTTCTGAACCTGATTCATGCCCAGCTCCTCCTTAAAAAAAGTTCATAAAGGAATCGTAAACCAAAATAAAAATATTCCCACAGAAAAGAGATTTCCCGGGAAAAAGAAAGAGTGTTCAAAAAGGCTTTCCCATGGTATACTAAGCGGTAGAGAGAAGGAGCATGTTACGATGAACTATGTTGTATTTGATCTGGAATGGAATCAATGCCCCTTTGGAAAAGAGAGAGAAAATGATAAGCTGCCCTTTGAAATCGTGGAGATTGGGGCGGTGAAGGTAGGCAGCCAGGGAGAGCGGCTGGGTGAGTTTCAGAGAATCGTCCGCCCGGTAGTCTATAAGAAACTGCATTTCCGGACCAAAGAGGTAATCCACATCGACGCCAAAACCCTGGAGGGGGGACAGCCCTTCTACGTGGCGGTCAAGGAGTTTCTGGAGTGGTGCGGGGAGGACTGTATGTTCTGCACCTGGGGAACTACAGATCTGGTGGAGCTGCAGCGGAATATGAAATATTACGGCCTGCTGAAGATGCTGCCGGGTCCCATCCGCTTTTACGATGTGCAGAAGCTGTTCAGCCTGGCCTATGAGGATGGAAAGAGCCGTAAATCCCTGGAATACGCCAGCAGCTTCCTGCAGCTGGAGCAGCAGCGGGATTTCCACAGAGCTCTCTCGGATGCCTGGTATACGGCGGAGATCTTCAGGGGAATGTTTGACAAGTATGTGCTGCAGTATTACTCCATCGACTGTTATCAGAATCCCAAGACCAAGGAAGAGCAGGTGTACGCCGTATTCGACAACTATGCCAAGCTCATATCCAGAGAATTTGATTCCAAGGAAGAGGCAATGAAGGACCGGGAAATCTCAGCCGCCCGGTGCTTTCTGTGTGAGAAGAATGTGAGGAAAAAGGTAAAATGGTTTTCTCTGAGCCCCAAGAACCACTGCTGCCTGGCTTACTGCGGGAAGCATGGATATCTGAAGGGAAAAATTCGGATGAAGCGCACAGATGAAGGAAAATTCTACGTGGTAAAGACCATGAAGCTTATTGATGAGGCTGAGGCTGAGGAAATTAGATCCCGGCGGGAAGAATTGAAGAAGAGACGCCGGGAGAAGAGAAGGCAGGCTAAGAAAACCCCAGGAGCCACGGAGAGATGATCCGCGGCCCCTGGGGTTTTCTAATAATCCCAGAGTTAAAATTTGTGGATGATTATGCAATTATATTTAGCCTGATACAATATATTTTTGATTTTTGCTTTTGGGCTTATTAGGAATCGTCATTTTCAGGTAACCAGATACCAACAAAGGTTTCAGGTAAAATTTACTAAAATGAGAGCGGTTCGAGATGGAAAGAAACGCTTGCATTTCTTCGCGACTCCGGGCCACTGAGCAAAATTCCAACAATCGTTGTTGCTTTTCGGAAATAGAGTTATCATGTGCGGCATCATGTGTGGCGTTATGTGTGTTTGCACCGTACATGAAATAATTAACATTTTTCAGAACTACTCTGAAATCAGAGGATGTGGAGAAAAATTCTGGTCGAAGCTTTTCGGTATAGCCGGGAAGTTTTTCAGTTTCACTCACAATTTTCCGAAGTCCGCTACCACGCCGCTCCATATATTTCATACGATGGAATAAATCTGCTATAATCGGATTCCGCCGAGCGGAACGGATAGTTTTTATATCACATTCCTGAATGGGTGTTCCTTCAAACATTCCACCCGGTGATACAATCTCTATCCGGTCATCGTACATATCAATATGAATCTCACTGCCTAATATAATGTAATCCCGATGGATCAGAGCATTGACAAGAGCCTCTGTCACGGCCCGTTCTGCATAGTCTGGTTTATCCACCCGATAGCTTCCTTCCTTGGCAAAACGAACCTTTGAATTGTTACGGATAAATTCACAGCCGCTTTGTAGGAGATAAATCAGATTTCCTTCGTACTCCTTATCATCTAGCGCATCATCAAAAATCGAACCTTTCTCAAGACCATTCCACCTAGTACAGAAAATTCTGGAATTGAAAACAATATGCTGGTCTGTCAGCAGTTTACCTGCATTACTTAGAAATCCATTTTTATCAGCCAGACCAAAAGAAACATAGTCGGAGGGCTCGAGCCGTAGACTGGTTCGCTCCAGATAAGTGGCTTCCAGCAGGGTAAAACTATAATCCTTTTTCGGAGAACCTGTTATTAAACCATCAAAAGAGCGATGGGTACCTTTCAGGATTAGCTCATTACAACATAGTCAGGCGCAACCACACTCTCATTTCCAATGCGGATGTAAGCTTCCATCAATCCATCTGATTTATAATAGTATGGCGTTGTCTGTCCGGACGATACCTGTAATGCGAGAATATTCTTTTTATTTTCCCGAATGGGAGACAGTGTAAAACTCGGTAATGGTGTGATGCGCTCTTTTATAAGTCGGCTGATTGCTTCTGCATCACCTTGGATATCCTGCAAGCCAACTGCCGTTCCATTATCTGCGATTCCAAAGAATAGGGTTCTGCCAATTCCGTTTGAAAATGCACTGACACTTTTCAGCCAACTTTTTGGTTTTTTTATTTCTAATGCAACCTTAAAGTCGCACTCTGTCGCTTCTGCAATCAGTTGTTCTATCATGGATAAACCTCCTTTTTGGGAGCCTTTGGAAGTTAAGGCCAAAGTGAAGCAGATCTTAACTATAGAGACAGGACACCTTGGTTAAAACTTACGTTCTCCTTCGCTGCTGTCCCTGCTTCCTGCGGGAGGAGGCTTTCTTTCTGCGCCGCCTTCTCCTGCGCCGTTTCCTCCTGATGTGGAAAATCAGGATAATCACATAGAAAATGATGATGCCTGCCAGCAGAATCACCAGAGGATATTTCCAGGAGGGCAGAGAGGAAAAGGCCTCTGTAACCCTGTCGATAAATCCGGTTTTGTCCGGGGCCGGCCGGGTGATGGCTTCCACAGCTCTGGATACGGAGGCCGGCTGCTTTGCCATGAGGGCGGGGGAGCTCTCCAGCAGGGCGCTGATATTTTCCGACACATCCAGGCTCTGGGTCCCCACGGTGTAGCCCTTATAGGAAACGGTTCTGGTGAGCGTGCCGTTTTCCAGGGAACCCTCCAGGGTCAGGCTGTCGGCGCTGACCTCATTGGGAACGGTGACGGTGATTCCGGTGCCCAGCTCCTGGTCATCCGGCAGGAAAGAGAAGCCCGGCGCCTTAGCCTGGGCGCCCACGGTCACCTGGTGAAATTGGTCAAAGCCGTAGTTGAACATGGACTGGGAATCATAGTAGTTCTGCCAGCCGTTGGTTCTCAGATCCACGCAGATCAGGGTTTTTCCGTCTTTCTGGGCATAGGAGACCAGGGTGTTCAGCGCCTGATCTGTGAACCCGGTCTTTCCGCCCACACAGTAGGGGTAGTAATACTGGGTGGAATTCAGCATCATTTTGTGCTGCTGGCCAAGCCACCGCTGCTCGCCGGTACGGTTGGTCCAGCCAATTTTGTAGGTCAGATTGCTCTGTACCTCCCGGAAGAGGTCATACTGCCAGACCGCCTGGGCGATGAGGGCCATATCGTGGGCGGTGGTATAGTGATTGTCGTCGTGGAGGCCGTTGGTAGTGACGAAATGAGTATTGGTGCATCCCAGCTGGGCGGCCCGGTCATTCATCATCTGCACAAATGCTTCCTCCGACCCGGCCACATGCTCCGCCACGGCGATGCAGACCTCGTTGGCAGATTCCAGCATCATTCCGTAGAGGCAGTCCTCCATGGAGAGTACCTCTCCGATGCGGATACCGATGTGGGAGCTGTCCCGCTCGATGCCCCAGATGGCGTGCTCGGAGAATTCCACCCGCTCCTGGGGATCAGAATTCTCTATGGCTAAAAGAATGGTCATCAGCTTGGTGATGCTGGCCGGATACTCTTGCTTGTCCATGTTTTTGGAGTAGAGGATGCTTCCGGTATCACAGTCCATGACCACGGCGGCGTCTGCCCATACGGCGGGCCCCTCCGGCCATCCCTCCAGGGAATTGGTGGCTACCGGTTCGTAGTAGGAGTCCGGAAGATTAGGATCCCGTTCTGGGACGGTTTCCTGCCCTTGGGATGCGGAGGCGTCAGTATTTTCCTCCTGATTTT
Organism: Candidatus Egerieimonas intestinavium; assembly: GCA_018711815.1. Classification (GTDB taxonomy): domain Bacteria; phylum Bacillota; class Clostridia; order Lachnospirales; family Lachnospiraceae; genus Egerieimonas; species Egerieimonas intestinavium. The sequence continues at coordinate 10,655 of DVHU01000043.1, read as the reverse complement.
CTGTTCCGGCCGCCGTATTTTCTTCCTCCGCGGCTGCGGGAACTGTCCCCAGCATCAGGAGAGCCGATAAAATAAATGGAAGGATTCGTTTCTTTTTCATAAGTACTTGCTCCTGCTTCGGTTATTTCAGACGGCGGCGAATATGGTAAAAATCCAAAACCGCCTGCCGGCCTATCCGAACAATTTTTCTCATATTAATAGAATTTACGCCCCCCTGGCGAGGACGGAAGGTGATGGGATAAAAGCGCACCTGCTCATGGTAATACATAAAGAGAACGGTCAGCATGACGTTGGACAGGTTAAAATCCCGGGGCACCTGGTCAATATACCGGGCCAGCACCCGGCGGTTCATGAGCCGAAAGGGCGTGTTGGCGTCGGGTATATCCAGCCTGAAAATAAGCTTTAGAACCAGACGCAGAGTTTTGGTGACAAAAATCCGGGAAAATCCATCCTGACGGTGCTGGCGATAACCGATCTGAACGCTGTACTGCCTGCGCCGCTTCCAGAAGGCCGGAAATTCTGAGGGAAGTGTCTGGCCGTCGGAGTCTGTCTGAAAGATGTAGTCTGCATCGCAGCGCAGAGCGTAATGATATCCGTACAGGACGGCAGCGCCGTGACCGCCGTTTTTCTTGGTCAGGGGAATTAGCTGGGGAAGCTCCCGGGCCAAAGTCTCCAGGCGTTCTCCGGTGCGATCCCGGGAACCGTCGTTGACGATCACCAGCCGGGAATCTGGCCCGGTCTTTTCCACGATCTGATACCACTGTCGGACAACGGTGTCAATGTTCATCTCCTCGTTGTAGGCGGGAATCACAATATATAAAGAGTCGCTCATAATACCTCCAGTAAAAGATGCTTCTCGCCAAGCGAGAAAGCATCAAGGAATCCGCCAGCCGGAGGCAGGCGGCATCGAATAGCAGCTCGCCAAAAGGAGCTCGCTGCTATTCTTCATTATACCGGGTGGGGAGGGATTTCTCAAGGGAGGATTGAGAAATTGCAGAGGGCAGCCGGGGAAAAGTTAAGGCTGCGGCAGCCGTAAAATCTACCGGACTGCCGCAGCCTGTATGAGAGATGGTGTCAAGCTTTGCTTATTTCAAGAGGTAAGCGGTAACTCCACTGAAGGCCTTTACCCCGTTTACCAGGGCCCGCTCGTCAAAGTCAAAGAGGCGGTTGTGGAAGGAGCCTGCGCAGGGTACCAGATTGTTGAAGTAGCAGGACTGGCCTCCGTGGCTGGTCACGTAGTCGGACATGTAGGAGTAATCCTCGCTGCCGGGGATTCCCCCTTCCAGAGGCTTTGCGGGGAGGTTTACCTGCTCCCGGCAGACAGACAGCACCTGCTCGGCCAGCTGGGGGCTGTTGGAGCCGCATTTGGCGGCGCCCATGAGCTTGATCTGGCAGCTGCAGCCGTGCATGGCCGCAGCCTGCTCTACGATCCTCTTGGCGTAATCAAACATGTAATCGTTGGCGGCGGAGCTGGTGCCTCTGACCTCCATTTCCAGGGTTACCTGGTCGCAGACAATATTTCTTCCGGTTCCCCCGGTAATCTTTCCCACATTGACCCGGGTGGGAGCCTCCCCGTGCCGGGGAATGGCGTGCAGATTCATGACGGCAGTGGCCGCCGCCAGCATGGCGTAGCGTCCCAGATGGGGGGAGACAGCCGCGTGGGTGGTGGCTCCGGTGAAGGTCACATCCATCTTGGTGGTGGCCAGGCTAAGTCCGTCTCCTGCGCCCACGTAGGGAGCGGTGGTATTTACATCACCAGACAGGTGAGCGCCCAGCACATAGTCCACCCCGTCCAGATGGCCGTGGTCCACGATGGACTTGGCGCCCCGGACGCCCTCCTCCGAGGGCTGGAAGATAAGCTTTACGGTGCCGTGCAGCTGGGAACGGCAGTTCATCAGCACCTGGGCAGTTCCCAGGCCGATGGTTGTGTGGCCGTCGTGGCCGCAGGCGTGCATAACGCCGTCGCACTGGGAGCGGAAATTGTTGTCAAAGGGGAAATGTCCCTCTTCGTCAGCCTCCAGTATGGGCAGGGCGTCAATATCAAAGCGCAGGGCCACCGTGGGGCCCTCCCCGCAGGGAAGGGTGGCCACCACGCCGGTGAAGCCCCCTCTGGTGGCGGGGAGAAATTCCGGGTCGGCCCCGTTTTCCTCCGCCCAGCGATAGTGCTCTTCTAAGTCCTCCTGGGAGGGAAGGCCCATGCGGGATTCATCCAGGCAGACGTCTGGCCCCACCAGAACCTGCTCATAGCCCATTTCCTTCAGCCGCCGGGCAATCAGGGAGGAGGTTCGCATCTCCATCCACCCCAGCTCCGGGTGCCGGTGGAAATCCCGCCGCCACTCCTTTAACTGATCTGCTAATTCTTCCGATTGTTTGATGATCTCGTCGTACATAAGACTCTCCTTTTCTTAGGGGAATGCCGGGAATGCGGTCATTACCCATCCTACATTAACTATACACATAAGTATGGAAGGAAGCCAGCCCATTTTAAACAAAGTTTTCTGGTCGTAGCCGCCGAGACCCATAACCATGGGAACTGTGGGGGTAGCCATGGGAGTCATAAAGGCGGACAGGGAGCCGATCATAACCAGGCATAAGGGACCAATAGGATTGCAGCCCAAGGTCTGGCAGGTAACGATGGCAATAGGGTTGAAAATGTTCATTACTGCTACATTCATCATCACCTGAGTCAGGATGAAGGGGGCCAGGAAAAATACCAGTCCAATCAGGTATCCGTTGTGGGTGCCTCCCAGCATGCCGACAATGGCGTTTCCGATCATCTCTCCGGCGCCGGTGGCAGTCAGGGCGCTGGCCAGGGCAAGCATACCCACATACAGGAGAACCATGCCGCCCAGTCCAATGGCAGAGTAGGCGTCCGCAGGCCTCAGAATGCCGAAGGCAACCATCAGGGCAGCGCCGGCGGTGGTGAATATCCAGGTATCAATGTTGTGGAAGGACTGGGTCAAAAGCAGCAGGATGATGCCGAAGAAAATCACATATCCGGATACTTCCTGGAAGTTGGAGAGAGACTTCTGGCTGCTGGAACTCTTTCCGGCCACATCGCTGATCTCGATCACCGGTTTCTCCGGGGCAAATTTCGGAGCGATAAAGATAGCGTAGAGAATAATCATGATCAGGGAAGGAAGCCGCGCGATCATGAGGTCCAGCATTTTAAAGGCATAGTCGGTGTATCCGAAGGACTCCAGGAGGCCGTTGTTGGTCAGATAGGTAACCGCGTTCTGTCCCAGGGGAAGGGTGCTCACCGTGGAGATGGACACAATTCCAATGGGAAAGATCATCTTAGAGCGGGAGAAGCCCAGCTCGTCGCACATGGCACAGGCCAGGGGGAATACGATACTGAAACAGGCCATGGAGCTCTGAATAAACTGGGTCAGCAGGGCGATAATCAGCACGTAGCCCGCCAGAACCTTGGTGAAGGAGCCCTTGCTGACTCTTCCCACCATCTGGGACAGCTTGTGTACCATCTGGGTGCGGCTGAAGCCGGCGGAGACCACAAACATGGTGGCCATAACGATGGTGTTGGTGTTGGCAAAACCGGAGAGAGCCGTGCCGGCATCGATACATCCGGTAACTACCAGCAGGAGCATGGCGATAATGGAAGTAGTGGCCATGGTAAGCTTGCCCCAGATAAAGCTGATGATGGTGAGGGCGAAGATAACCAGGCAGATAATTAATGACGTATTCATAATTCCGTTCCTTTCTTCGTTAGTATTGACCGGAGTGGGAAGGCGCTGCAGCAAATCCTACTCAAAAGTATGAATTTATGGTATCATGGAAAAAAAGCTAACGGAAATACAAAAAAGAAATAAGGGTATCGGTAATTTCGCTGATATGTGAAGAGAATGAGGGGGCGATTTTGTGAATACACAACAAATAGAATTGATCATCACCGTGGCGGAAACCAGATCTATTTCCAAGGCCGCAGAAAAATTATTTCTGTCCCAATCCAATGCCAGCGGCATGATCAAGGCCCTGGAGCAGGAGGTGGGATTTTCGATTTTTCATCGCAGCAATGCCGGGGCGGTGCCCACAGAGAAGGGGGAGAAGCTCATCAGCCGGGCTCAGATTATCCGGCAGCAGGTGTCGGAGATTCACAAGCTGAAGCACGCGGAGACCATTCTTCACTTTAGGCTGGGAGCCACCAACTACACGCCGGTGATCTGGGCCTTTTATCAGCTGTATAAGGAGTATGAGGGGCGGGAGTATGTGGATTTTTCCTGCCAGAATTTTGAGTGGAGAGCCGCCATTCGGGGGCTGCACAACTTGAAGCTGGACATCTTTGTGGGGATGTTCATGGAGTTAAACTTAGAAGAATTTGACAAAGAAGCGAAGAAAAATCAGATGAAACAGATCTATATCAAGGAGATTCCCATCAAGATCAATCTGCGAAAGGGACATCCCCTGGCAGGGAAGAAGGAGTTGGATTTGGATGAACTGGCCCAGTACCCCTGCGTGGATTACTGCCGGGAGGATCTGGTGCAGATGACAAACCAGGCCAAGGACGGAAAGCTTGTCCGGTACAAATATAGGCTCCGGGTGGAGGAGAGCGAGATGCGCCGGCGGATGGTCAGCCTTACCGATGCCTTCAGCGTAGGATGCAAGCTGCCAAAATCCATGATGGAAGAATATGGGTTTGTGAGCTATCCCTTCACCAGCCAGGGATTTAAAATGTACGCCATCGTCCGGGAGGGGGAGGAGAAACGGGAGGAAATCCGCCGTTATTTGGAAATTTTGCAGGATAAGCTGGTGGATATCTGAACTGAGCCCTTGACAAGGGGCAACCCTGGTATTTATAATAAGTGCAGTCATAAAAAAAGACTGAGAAGGAGACAGTAGGCCGCTTCAGAAAAGGCCCAGCGAGCCGGGGAGGGTGAAAGCCCGGCGCCAGTAGGAAGCGGAGGAAGATCACTCCGGAGTTGCCGCCTGAACATTCCTGCGGGCAGCGGGGTAAGTAGGAGCGGACGTGGTTCCCACGTTATCGGGAGCGTATATCGGTGCGAAGCACCCGTATGCTGTAACAGGTGGTTGCGAATGGCAGAAGCTTTTCGTCCTTTTACAGGGCGAGGTTTCTGCCTTTTTTGTAGGGTATGGCTACTCGCGCTAACTCCGTATAGCTATGCGCTTGTGCTTGACCTGCGCTTAGGGTTGCTGCATTGTGCTATACTCTCGTATATTTATGCCTTTGTGCTCAGCCTGCGCTCACCTGGAGCCTGCGGTCTCCAGGCTGTGCTCGGCGAATTCGCACAAACCGCATAAATATACGGAGATAGTCGCTGATTGCAGCAGCTCCTGCGCCCGGCACATGCGCACAAACGTATGGCTATACGGAGCTGTTTGCGGATAGAAGCACTCTATACAAAAAACGCAGAATACTGCGGATAAAATACGCAGTCTGCGGAAGGGAAGCAGCTTTGGAGGAAAAATTTTGCCGAAGCAGCAGAATTATTTCAGTGAGGAGGAAAACCATGTACCAAAAAGTGTCAACAGACCTGAACTTTGTGGACCGGGAGAAGAAGGTTGAGAAGTTCTGGGATGACAACAAGATTTTTGAAAAGAGTATGGAGCACAGAAAAGAGGGACCCACCTACATTTTCTATGACGGGCCCCCCACAGCCAACGGAAAGCCCCACATCGGCCACGTGCTGACCCGGGTAATCAAGGATATGATCCCCCGTTACCGGACCATGAAGGGCTATATGGTGCCCAGAAAGGCCGGATGGGATACCCACGGTCTGCCGGTGGAGCTGGAAGTGGAGAAGATGCTGGGCCTGGACGGCAAGGAGCAGATCGAGCAGTACGGCCTGGAGCCCTTCATCAACCACTGTAAGGAGAGCGTCTGGAAATATAAGGGTATGTGGGAGGATTTCTCCGGCACCGTTGGTTTCTGGGCGGATATGGAGCATCCCTATGTGACCTACCACGACAGCTTCATCGAGTCCGAGTGGTGGGCCTTAAAGCAGATCTGGGACAAGGGCCTCCTGTACAAGGGCTATAAGATCGTGCCCTACTGTCCCCGCTGCGGAACCCCCCTGTCCAGCCACGAGGTAGCCCAGGGCTACAAGGACGTGAAAGAGCGCTCAGCCATCGCCCGCTTCAAGGTAAAGGGCGAGGACGCCTACATCCTGGCCTGGACCACCACTCCCTGGACCCTGCCCTCCAACGTGGCCCTCTGCGTGCACCCCAGCGAGTCCTACGCCAAGGTAAAGTGCGGGGAGTACACCTACTATATGGCGGAGGCCCTGCTGGACACGGTTCTGGGCGAGGGAAATTACGAGATTCTGGAAAAATACGTGGGAAAAGATCTGGAGTACAAAGAGTATGAGCCTCTCTTCCCCTTTGTGGAGCTGAAGAAGAAGGCCTACTACGTGGTCTGCGACACCTACGTAACCCTGACCGACGGTACCGGCGTGGTACATATCGCCCCGGCCTTCGGTGAGGATGACTCCAATGTGGGAAGAAGGTATGACCTGCCCTTCCTGCAGCTGGTGGACGAGAAGGGTGAGATGACCAAGGAGACTCCCTGGGCGGGAACCTTCTGCAAGAAGGCAGATCCCCTGGTGCTGAAGGACCTGGAGGAGCGGGGCTTACTGTTCTCCGCACCCAACTTTGAGCACAGTTATCCCCACTGCTGGAGATGCGACACTCCCCTGATTTATTACGCCAGAGAGTCCTGGTTTATTAAGATGACCGCGGTGAAGGAGGATCTGATCCGCAACAACAACACCATCAACTGGATTCCCGAGAGCATCGGCAAGGGCCGTTTCGGGGATTGGCTGGAAAATGTGCAGGATTGGGGAATTTCCCGGAACCGCTACTGGGGAACACCCTTAAATATCTGGGAGTGCGAGTGCGGCCACATGCACGCCATCGGCAGCAAGGAAGAGTTAAAATCCATGTCGGACAACTGTCCCGAGGACATCGAGCTGCACCGTCCCTACATTGACGCGGTGACCATCAAGTGTCCCCACTGCGGCAAGGAGATGCACCGGGTGCCCGAGGTGATCGACTGCTGGTTCGATTCCGGTTCCATGCCCTTCGCCCAGCATCACTACCCCTTTGAGAATAAGGAGCTCTTCGAGGAGCAGTTCCCCGCGGACTTCATCTCCGAGGCGGTGGACCAGACCCGGGGCTGGTTCTACTCCCTGTTGGCTATCTCCACCCTGATTTTCAACAAGGCTCCCTTTAAGAACGTTATCGTTCTGGGCCACGTGCAGGATGAGAACGGCCAGAAGATGAGCAAGTCCAAGGGAAATGCGGTGGATCCCTTTGAGGCTCTGGAAAAATACGGCGCCGACGCCATCCGCTGGTATTTCTACGTGAACAGCGCCCCCTGGCTGCCCAACCGTTTCCACGGCAAGGCCGTTATCGAGGGACAGCGGAAATTCATGGGAACTCTGTGGAATACCTACGCATTTTTCGTGCTTTACGCGAATATTGATAATTTTGACGCCACCAAGTACACTCTGGATTACGAGAAACTGAGCGTCATGGATAAATGGCTCCTGTCCCGGCTGAACACCCTGGTTCAGACTGTGGACGATCATCTGGAAAATTACCGGATTCCCGAGAGCGCCAGAGCTCTGCAGGATTTCGTGGATGAGATGAGCAACTGGTACGTGAGAAGAAGCCGTGAGCGCTTCTGGGCCAAGGGCATGGAGCAGGACAAGATCAACGCTTACATGACCCTCTACACCGCCCTGGTGACGGTGGCCAAGACCGCGGCTCCGCTGATCCCCTTCATGACGGAGGATATCTACCAGAATCTGGTGCGAGGCATTGACAAGACTGCGCCGGAGAGCATCCACCTGTGTGATTTCCCGGAGGTTAAGAGCGAATGGATTGACAAAGAGCTGGAAAAGAATATGGATGAGCTGCTGAAGGTGGTTGTCATGGGCCGGGCCTGCCGGAATACCGCCAACATCAAGAACCGTCAGCCCATCGGAACCATGTATGTGAAGGCTTCCTGGACTCTGCCCGAGTATTTCCTGGAGATCATCGAGGATGAGCTGAACGTGAAGAAGGTTGTCTTTACCCAGGATGTGGAGGAGTTCATCTCCTACAGCTTTAAGCCTCAGCTGAGGACCGTGGGACCCAAGTACGGCAAGCACTTGGGGGCCATCAAGAAAGCCCTGGCGGAGATCGACGGCAGCAAGGCCATGGCCCAGGTGCGTGACAGGGGAGAATTGGCTCTTGACATCGACGGACAGGAAATTGTATTATTAGAAGCAGATTTGCTTATTGACACGGCGCAGAAGGAAGGCTACGTAACAGAATCGGACAACGAGATTGCGGTAGTGCTTGATACAAATCTGACGCCGGAGCTCATCGAGGAAGGCTTTGTGCGGGAGCTGGTGAGCAAGATCCAGACCATGCGCAAGGAGGCCGGCTTCGAAGTGACCGACAGGATTCATGTGTACGTGAAGGACAGCCAGAAGATCGAAAGCATCGTAAAGGCACATGAGAGTGAGATTAAAGGTGAAGTACTGGCAGAGGAGATCACCTTTAATACCACCAGTGGTTATGAAAAGGAGTGGAAGATCAACTCCGAGACCGTGACCATGGCTGTGGAAAAGTTATAAAATGAAAATTGAGAAGGAGTATCACCAAGCTGCTCCTTCTCAAATTGAGTTTAGGAGGAAACGTATGCTGAACAGTCAGTTCAAGAAGGAAGAGTTTAAGAAAAGCGTAAAAGACAACGTGAAAACCCTGTACCGCCGTACCATCGAGGAGGCAACGCCCCAGCAGATTTTTCAGGCTGTCTCCTATGCGGTGAAGGACGTCATCATTGATAACTGGTTAAAATCCCAGGAAGCCTTTGAGAAGCAGGACCCCAAGATTGTGTACTATATGTCCATGGAGTTTCTGATGGGCCGCGCCCTGGGCAACAACCTGCTGAATTTAAGTGCCTTTGACGAGGTAAAGGAAGCCCTGGATGAGCTGGGCTTTGACATTAACACCATCGAGGACGAGGAGCCGGATCCCGCTCTGGGAAATGGAGGACTGGGCCGTCTGGCAGCCTGCTTCCTGGATTCCCTGGCAACCTTAGGCTACTGCGCTTACGGCTGCGGTATCCGCTACCGCTACGGTATGTTCAAGCAGGAGATCCGCGACGGTTATCAGGTGGAGGTGCCTGACAACTGGTTAAAGGATGGCTATCCCTTTGAGCTGCGCCGCCCCGAGTATGCCAAGGAGGTTAAATTCGGCGGTTACGTGAAGGTAGTTTACGACGAGAAGACCCACCGGAACCATTTTGTCCAGGAGGGTTATCAGTCTGTGCTGGCTATCCCCTACGATATGCCCATCACCGGATACAAGAACAATATGGTAAATACCCTGCGTATCTGGGACGCCCAGGCCATCAATGAGTTTCAGCTGGACGCCTTTGACAAGGGAGATTACCACAAGGCGGTGGAGCAGGAGAACCTGGCCAGAAACCTGGTGGAGGTTCTGTATCCCAACGATAATCACTATGCGGGAAAGGAGCTGCGCTTAAAGCAGCAGTATTTCTTCATTTCCGCCAGCATTCAGGCGGCCATCGCCCGCTATAAGAAGAAACATGGAAATGACCTGCACAAGTTCTATGAGAAGGTAGCCTTCCAGTTAAACGACACCCATCCCACCGTGGCGGTGCCGGAGCTGATGCGTATCCTGCTGGATGAGGAAGGCATGGATTGGGATGAGGCCTGGGAGATCACTACCAAGACCTGCGCTTATACCAACCACACCATCATGGCAGAGGCCCTGGAGAAATGGCCCATCGAGCTGTTCTCCCGTCTGCTTCCCCGTATCTACCAGATCGTGGAGGAGATCAACCGCCGCTTTGTCATGGAGATTCAGGCGAAATACCCCGGCAACCAGGAGAAGATCCGCAAGATGGGCATCATCTACGACGGACAGGTGCGCATGGCATACATGGCCATCGTGGGCGGCCATTCCGTAAACGGCGTGGCAAGACTGCACACGGAGATCCTGGAAAAGCAGGAGCTGAAGGACTTCTACGAGATGATGCCGGAGAAGTTCAACAACAAGACCAACGGTATCACCCAGAGACGTTTCCTGCTCCACGGCAATCCCCTGCTGGCCAGCTGGGTAACAGACCACGTGGGCGACGGCTGGATCACTAACCTGCCGGAGATCGAGAAGCTGGCTCTGTATGCCGACGACAAGAAGGCTCAGGCAGAGTTTATGAATATCAAGTACCAGAACAAGGTGCGTCTGGCTAAATATATTCTGGAGCACAACGGCGTGGAGGTAGATCCCCGGTCTATCTTTGACGTGCAGGTGAAGCGTCTCCACGAGTACAAGAGACAGCTGCTGAATATTCTGCACATTATGTATCTGTACAATGAGATCAAGGAGCACCCGGAGATGGACTTCTATCCCAGAACCTTCATCTTTGGCGCCAAGGCTGCTGCCGGTTATCGCCGGGCTAAGCTGACCATCAAGCTCATCAACAATGTGGCAGATGTGATCAATAATGACGCTTCCATCAACGGCAAGCTGAAGGTGGTATTCATCGAGAACTACCGGGTGAGCAACGCCGAGTGGATTTTTGCCGCTTCCGACGTATCCGAGCAGATCTCCACCGCCAGCAAGGAGGCTTCCGGAACAGGAAACATGAAGTTCATGCTGAACGG
>DVHU01000042.1 GCA_018711815.1 Candidatus Egerieimonas intestinavium | reverse complement strand
GGGAAGTTGTTATAATCCCTGCGGTTATAGACCTTTAGCTGCCTTGCAAAGTCCTCAAAGGAATAAAAGAGATGCGTGGCATAGAACCGCTCGTTATCCTTCCTGTGGCTGCGCTCTACCTTGCCGTTGTGCCGGGGCGTAAAGGGCCGGATGACTTTGTGACGGATGCCGTGGGCCTCCAGATGCTTTTGGAAAAGCGTGGGTCTTTCCTGGTGGCTCGTAAAGCGGTTGGTGAATTCAGACCCATTGTCTGTCTGGATACATTCGATGGTGCAGGGGAATGCCCTTACCAGATGCTCCACGAACTGGGCGGAAGAATAGGTGCTGTGTTCCTCAAAGGCTTCCACGAAGCGCCAACGTGAGTATTCATCAATGGCGGTGTACTGGAAGAACTGTTTCCCGATGACCTTGCTGTTTTTCAGGCAGGCAGAAGGGACAAATTTCACATCGACTTGGATCCGTTGGCCAGGGTAGTGCATCTGCTCGTAGGGCTTTGGGACATACTTGGGGTTGGGGGGATGAACCGCCATGAAGCCTTGTTTTCTGAGGACACGGTAAAGGCCGGAGATGGAGCGGGAGTAGCCGCGCTGCCTGAGCTTGACCCAGAAAACGACCAGGCCGGCGTGGGGATTCCTGCGGCGCATATCGCGGATCAGCTTGAGTTCCTGAGGGGTATGCTGGTTTGGATGGGAATGAGGGCGGCGGGAACGGTCACGCAGGGAGTCCCAGGAGCCGTCATAGCGCCGTTGCCAACGGTAGATATACTGCCGATTGGTCTTATATTTGATAGCGGCCTTGGTGACCCCAAATCGTTGAGCATACTTAATCAGGGATAGACGGAATCTCATATCTTGTGTTATACTAGCCATGCGAGGATACTCCTTTGTAAGTATTTTGGGTTTGGCGATTCAAATATAACACAAAAGAGTCTATCCTCGCTTTTTAAATATTCAGTTGTAACACATGTATTGTAATCCTACATGTCTTTTCTAAAAGTTTTGTAAATTTCCCCTTTTATTTTCCCTGCTGTTTGTAGTATACTATGCTGGTATTTAAAACTATGTAACAGTCAGCCTTTCGGCCTCACTGTCACAAAACTATTCTTAACCCGTTCATTTTCTATAGACAAAGCGAGGAATGTATACCATGAAGATTGGATTTGACAACAACAAATACCTGTCCATGCAGTCCGCCCACATCCGGGAGCGCATCAATCAGTTTGACAACAAGCTGTATCTGGAGTTCGGCGGCAAACTCTTCGACGATTTTCACGCCTCCCGGGTTCTGCCGGGATTTGCCCCGGACAGCAAGCTGCAGATGCTCATGCAGCTGTCCGACCAGGCTGAGATTGTCATTGTCATCAGCGCCGGAGATATCGAGAAAAATAAGGTCCGCGGGGATCTGGGCATCACCTACGACACCGACGTTCTGCGCCTCATCGACAATTTTACCGAGAAGGGACTCTATGTGGGCAGCGTAGTCATCACCCAATTCGCCGGCCAGGACTCCGCCAAACTCTTTAAGGCCCGCCTGGAAAAGCTGGGCGTCCGGGTTTACCTGCACTATATCATCAAGGGATACCCCAGCAACATTCCTCTGATCGTCAGCGACGACGGTTACGGCAAAAATGAGTATATTGAGACCACCAGACCTCTGGTGGTGATCACCGCCCCGGGCCCCGGCAGCGGAAAGATGGCCACCTGCCTGTCCCAGCTCTACCACGAGCACAAGCGGGGAGTCCACGCGGGCTACGCCAAATTTGAGACCTTCCCCATCTGGAACGTGCCCTTAAAGCACCCCATCAACCTGGCCTACGAGGCGGCCACCGCGGACTTAAACGATGTCAACATGATCGACCCCTTCCACCTGGAGGCCTACGGGGAGACGGCGGTGAATTATAACCGGGATGTGGAGATCTTCCCGGTGTTAAACGCTATTTTTGAAAAAATCTTCGGGGAGAGCCCTTACAAATCTCCCACAGATATGGGCGTCAACATGGCCGGAAACTGCATCGTGGACGACGAGGCCTGCCGGGAGGCTGCCCGCCAGGAAATCATCCGCCGTTACTACACGGCCCTGAATCGTCTCCAGGACGGCACCGGCACAGATGAGGAGGCTTTCAAGATCGAGCTGCTGATGAAGCAGGCCCACACCTCCACCGACGACCGCCGGGTGGTAAACGCTGCCCTGGATCGGGCAAAATCCACCGGAGCTCCCGCCGCAGCCATGGAACTGGAGGACGGCCGGATTATCACCGGCAAAACCTCGGATCTCCTGGGCGCCTCCGCCGCTCTGCTTTTGAACGCCCTGAAGGAGCTGGCCGGCATCGATCATGAGGAGCACGTGATCTCTCCCCACGCCATCGAGCCCATCCAGCAGCTGAAGGTGAAGTATCTGGGCAGCCACAACCCCCGTCTCCACACGGACGAGGTGCTGATCGCCCTGTCCATGAGCGCCTCCACCAGCGTGCCCGCCCAGCTGGCCCTAGCTCAGCTGCCCAAGCTGAAAGGCTGCCAGGTGCACACCTCGGTGATGCTCTCCTCCGTGGATTTAAAGACCTTCAAAAAGCTCTCTATCCAGGTAACCTCGGAGCCCAAGTACGAGAATAAGCGGCTCTTATATTAAATTTAAAGAGGAGGGTATCCTCCAAGTCAAGGCTTCCCGTATATTTGTGCAGATAACGCGCGAGCCGTTGATTTGGGCGGTACCCTCTTTAAAATTCGATTATCCCAGAGCTGTGTCAGAGGGCTGACAGACTAGCCTGGAATTTTACTTCTATAATTATAATAGTAGAAAAATTACCGGCGGCCCCTCTTCAGCTGCGGGAAGGAGTTCTATGAAAATCTATCTCCCTTATTTAAAAAAGTATAAACTGCCCTTTGCCCTGGCTATTCTCTGCGTGGCCCTGGAATCCGTCTGCGATCTCCTGGGCCCTACTCTTATGTCTAAAATCATTGACCAGGGAATCTCCCGCTCCTCGGTGAACGGGGTTCTGTACTGGGGCGGCTGGATGCTGGCGGCCACCGGCCTGGGGGCCGTATTTGCCGTGGCCAGAAATTATCTGGCCAGCACAGTCTCCCAGCAGATCGGCGCCGACCTGCGCCGGGATCTCTTTGCCCGGATTCTGCGCTTCTCCGAGACCGGAGCGGACCAGATTGAGAGCGGTTCCCTGATCACCCGGATGACCAACGACACCAACATGCTGGTGCAGTTTATCAACGGCACCATGCGCATTATCTTCAAGGCTCCCCTCACTTGTCTCGGCAGCATTATCCTGGCCTCCCTGCTGAATCTGCGCCTGAGCCTTCTGATCTACGGGACTGTGCTTCTCATCGGCTCCTGTATCCTGGTGAGCACCCGGCTCAGCTATCCCCGGTTTGCCCGGCTGCAGAAGGCCATGGACCGGATGAACACTGTCGTTCAGGAGTATCTGCTGGGTATCCGCCTGGTGAAGGCCTTCGGCACCTACTCCGCAGAGGTGGAGCGCTTTGAGGACGCCAACAGCAGCCTGAAAAAGCAGGGGATTTCCTCCCAGGCCATCATCACCTTCATGAGCCCCCTGCTGACTCTGGCCTCAGGTCTGGGCACAGGACTGATGATCTGGGTTGGTTCCCTGCTCTTTCCCCGGGGTCTGGCCAGCGCCGGAGATATCTCCGCCTTCACCATCTACATGGCCCAGATTCTTAGTTCCCTGCTGATGATCACCAATATTCTGAATACCTTTATCCGCACCAAGGCCTCCACCCAGAGACTGCAGGAGGTGCTCTCCTGCCCCCTGGATGACGACCGGGAGGATCAGAGAGATGTTCCGCTCCAGCGAAAGACAAGCGTCCCGGCCGGAGCTATCCGCTTCGAGCATGTGACCTTCTCCTACCCCCAGGGCAGCGGAAAGCCGGCCCTCACCGACATCAGCTTTCAGGTGGAGGCCGGTACCCAGCTGGCGGTCATCGGCCCCACCGGCAGCGGCAAATCCACCCTGGCCTGGCTGCTGCTGCGGTTTTACGACCCGGATTCCGGAAATATTTTCCTGGACGGCCAGAGCCTCTCGGATCTCCCCTGCAGCTCTGCCCGCAGCCAGGTATCCATTGTTCCCCAAAAGCCCATGCTTTTCTCCGGCAGCGTGGCTGACAACCTGCGCTGGGGTAAGGCCGACGCCAGCCAGGAAGAGATGGAGGCCTGCGTCCGCCAGGCCCAGGCAGAATTTATCCACCAGATGCCGGGCCAGTATGACAGCCCCCTGGGCAGCGGCGGCGTCAATCTCTCCGGCGGCCAGAAGCAGCGGCTCTCCATCGCCAGAGCTCTCCTGCGCCGTTCCCCGGTGCTGATCCTGGATGATTCCACCAGCGCCCTGGACGCGGTCACGGAAGGCCGGGTTCGCCGGGCCTTAAGCCAGCGCCGGGAGGGAACCACCATCACCATCACCCAGAAATGCACCACCGCCATGTATGCGGACCGGATCCTGGTGCTGGAGGACGGCCGCCTGGTGGGCTTCGGCACCCATCAGGAGCTGCTGCAAAACTGCGAGACCTACCGCTCCATCTACAATTCCCAGGTGGACTCCTCTTATTTTTCCGGAAAGGAGGCTTTCTGATATGGCACAACAGGTTTCCATGCCCTCCATGGGCGGTCCCCGGTTCCAGCGGGGCGGCCAGCGCTTTGCCCCGGGGCAGCGGGCAAAAAATGCCGGCGGCACCGTAAAGCGGATTCTGAAAATTTATCTGCAGTTCGGCAGGCCCATGGCCGCAGTACTGCTGCTGACGGCATTATCCTCCCTGCTGACTGTGCTGACCCCCTACCTGACCGGCCAGGCTTTTAACACCTTCAGCGAGGCCTCCGGCCAGGTGGATACCCCTGTGCTGATAGAGATTCTTCTGCTGATGGCCGCGGTATATCTGGGCTCCTGGCTGCTGACCACCGTAAATAATTTTCTGGCCCTGCGCGTGTCCCAGCAGCTGGTCTATCAGCTGCGCCGGGATTTCTTTCTGAAAATGCAGCGGCTTCCCCTGGGTTTCTACGACACCACGCCCCACGGGGATACCATGAGCCGTCTGACCAACGATGTGGACAATATCAGCACCACCATCGCCCAGGCCACCACCCAGCTGATTTCCTCCGCCCTGACCATCCTGGGCTCTGTGGTCATGATGCTTCTCTTAAACGTCCCCCTGACCTTCGTGGTGCTGCTGTGCCTGCCTCTGGTGGCGTTTTTAACCCGGTTTCTGGCCGGACGGAGCCGGGGACATTTTCTGGAGCAGCAGCGAGCCCTGGGGGCGCTCAACGGCATCATCGAGGAAAATATCTCCGGGCTGAAGATGGTGAAGGCCTTCGGCCGCCAGGAGGAGGTGCTGCGCCAGTTTTCCCAGGTCAACGAGGAGCTCTATAAGAGCAGCCGCAAGGCCCAGATCTGGTCCGGCTACATGATGCCTTTTTTAAATGTCATCAGCAACCTGATCTTTGCCCTGACCGCCATTGCCGGGGGGCTGCTGTGCGCCGGCTGCGGCCTCCCCATGGGCACTGCCGTCAGCTTTCTCACCTACTCCAAGCAGTTTGCCCATCCCTTAAATTCCGTGGCCAGCATGTTCAACACCATCCAGTCAGCCCTGGCCGGGGCGGAGCGGGTCTTTGAGCTTTTAGATCAGCCGGAGGAGACGCCGGATGACCCGGAGGCCTTGAGCCTTAAAAATCCCCAGGGAGAGGTGGAATTTTCCCGGGTGAGCTTCTCCTACTCCCCTGAAAAGCCGGTGCTGCACCAGATTTCTTTTCACGTAAATCCTGGAGAGACCATCGCCCTGGTGGGGGAAACCGGCGCCGGAAAGACCACGCTGGTGAACCTGCTGACCCGCTTCTACGATGCGGACTCCGGCACCATCTCCATCGACGGCCGGAACATCACCCGGCTGAAGCGCTCAAGCCTCAGGGAGTGCTTCTCCGTGGTGCTCCAGGACACCTGCCTTTTCACGGGCACCATCCTGGACAATATCCGCTACGCCCGGCCCCAGGCCACGGAGGAAGAGGTTGTGGAGGCCGCCCGGCTGGCCCGGGCCCACTCCTTCATCTCCCGGCTCCCCCAGGGATACCAGACCAGGGTCTTCGGCAACTCTGACACCCTGAGCCAGGGACAGCGGCAGCTGCTGGCCATCGCCAGGGCCGTCCTCTGCGACAGCCCCATCCTGATCCTGGACGAGGCCACCAGCTCCGTGGACACCAAGACGGAGAAGGAAATCCAGCGGGCCCTGTTAAAGCTGATGGAGCGCAGAACCAGCTTCCTCATCGCCCACCGGCTCTCCACCATCCGGGACGCGGACCGGATCCTGGTCATCGGGGACGGCCGGATCCTGGAACAGGGCAGCCACCGGCAGCTCATGGAGCAAAAGGGTCCCTACTACCGGATGGTGGTCAGCCAGATGGGCCTGGCCGACTAAATGTTACCGGTTCATATTGGGCAAAAAAGTGCTGCTGCAATTAGCGAATATTTCCGTATATTTATGCAGTTTGTGCGAATTCGCCGAGCACAACCTCGAGACTACAGGCTCGAGGTGAGCGCAGGCTGAGCACAAATGCATAAATATACGAGAATATCCAATAATGCAGCAGCACTTTTTTACTAATTTGAAACTTCTTCCTACATCTGCCGGCGCACCACCCGATACTCATCCTCCAGCCGGAAGTAGGGACAGCTCCGGGTATTTCCCCGCAGGAACCGGGCCATCTCGTCCTCGTCCAGATTCACGTCGCAGACATAGTACTCACATTCTTCGTCGTATCGGTAATTGCTGCAGTACTCGCAGCTGCCTTCGGTCATCTTGGCCATGATTTTTCCCCCTACAGCACCACTTCGATATATTCCCGGTGGAGGGCCGGAAGAAATTTCTCCAGAATGTCCTTCATGGAAATCCGCATACTGGAGGTGTTCACGCAGGGATGACAGCCCAAAAATTCCTGTCCCAGGATGTCCCGGTCAATCAAAAGCTGCACCTGCTGCTCCCGGTCATTCATCAGCCCCATGACGCTGACCGCCCCCGGGGAAATCTCCAGGAATTTCTCCATGTATTCCCCCTCGCCGAAGGAGAGCCGGGCGGAGTTGATCTGCTTGGACAGATCCTTGGTCTTAAATTTCTTTTCCCCCGGCATCAGGAGCAGATAAAATTTCGTTCTCTGGGCGTTGGTCAAAAACAGATTTTTGCACATGTCTACCCCCAGCTCCTGATCCACCAGGCTGCAGTCGGCGATGGTGGCCGCCGGCTGATGATCTACCCGGAGGAAGGGAATCTGCAGCTGCTCCAGCAGCTCATACGTATGCCTCTCCCGGGGCAGGCGGCTCTCCAGGTCCGCGGGACTTCCGTTTTCCACTTTTATTATCTCCATTTTTCTCACCTTTCCTTTTAAAAACTGCGAATCGTATCGCTGCCGTCATCCTCTGTCTTGATGATTCTGCGGATCACCACGTAGTAGCTGTAGCTGTCATTGACCTTCACGCAGACCCGGTCTCCCACCTTGCGGCCCCGGATGGCCTTGCCCAGGGGGGACTCGATGCTGATCATTCCCTTCAGGGAATTTCCCCGGATGCTGGTCACCAGCCGGTAGGTCTCCACCTCCTGATCCTCCTCCAGATAAATTTCCACGGTGTTATTGAGTCCCACCTCGTCCTCCCGGGAATCCTCGGAGATGACTGTGGCCGTCTTTAACATCCGCTCCAGATAGCGAATGCGGCTCTCATTTTTGTTCTTATCCCTCTTGGCCGCATAGTACTCAAAGTTCTCGCTCAAATCCCCCTGAGCCCTGGCCTCCTTTACCGCCTCAATGGCTTCCTTTCTCACCACCAGCTTCCGGTGGTCGATCTCCGCCTGGATGCGCTCCACATCCTTCTGGGTCAGCTGTTCCCTCATGATAGACATTCCTCCATAAAATAAGTCCCCGCGCCAGGGACGTCTCTTCTTATTCTCTCTGCCATTTTAGCACGTTCCGCGCATTTTATCCACCCCAAATCCCATTGCACTTCCCGGGGAAACAGAGTATAATAGCCGCATAGCGGCTATTATACTCTGCGCATACTGGTTTCTGCGTTCACCGCAGAAATCCAGGCGCTAATTCTGCCGGAGGCTCATATCCGCGCAGCGGATATGGGTAATAGCCGCATAGCGGCTATTATACTCTGCGCATACCGGTTTCTGCGCTCGCCGCAGAAATCCGGGCGCTAATTCCGCCGGAGGCCCTTATCCGCGCAGCGGATATGGATAATAGCCGCATACATTAAGAAAGTTCGGAGGTTAACATGAAAGATAAATCCCGCACCATAAAAATTATAGGGCTTATCCTGGCCCTGATGGCGGGCCTGGGCATCAGCAGCCTGCTGATGCGAAGCGGCAGCTCCAAGGATAACGCCGCTGCCGCCGGGTCCTATTTCTGTCTCACGGAGGGGCTTCCCCAGGCCGCCGTCCTGGCGGAGGATGACGCCCTGGATGTTATGACCCAGATCCTGGCGGATCAGGGGGAGGAGAATGTGACTCTGCGTCTGGCCCGCAAGGATCAGATCGACGGGGATACCTTCTACCGGTTCACCCAGCTGCACCAGGAGTATCCTGTGCTGGGCCGTTCCGCCGTGCTGACCGCGGACAGTTCCGGAAAGCTTCTGGCCGCCACGGGCAATATCACCGCCCTCACCAGCACGGCCCCGGAGAAAACCATAGATACCGACCAGGCGGCCCAGAAGGCGGCTAACCAGGCGGTGCAGAACGATGATATCAAGGATATGGTCAAGAGCGTGCCCACAGAGCTGGTGTGGGTTCCCTCCTCCAGCCATGAGGCGGAGCTCTGCTGGAATGTGGCCATCACCAGCACGGAAAACTCCCTGGTGAACCGTTCCCTGTTCCTCTCCGCCTCCAACGGAAAGGTTCTGGTGGATGTAAACCTGAACAGCTATTTCTCCTCGTCGGTGACTCTCCCCGGAGTGAACGGAGACACGGAAATCACCGCTGAGGAAGTCTCCCAGGAGGGAGGCGGAACCTACGCCCTCTATGACGATACCCGGGGAATCCAGCTGCTGGAGCTCTCCGCCGTCACCCAATTTCCCTCCGAGGAACACCGCAAGAAGGTCAGTCAATCCGATTCGGATCCCGACGCTGTGACCACCATGAAAAACCTGGAGCTGACCTATGATTTCTATCAGGAGGTTCTGGGGCGCAGCTCCTGGGACGGCCAGGGGAGCCGGCTCACCGGCCTGCTGCTGCCCTTTGCTGCGGACCAGGCCAGCTCCAACGCCGGAGAATACCTGGCTTTCACTCCGGGGGATGAGACTTACACCTCCGGCACCGGCACCGCCCTGGATACTGTGGCCCACGAATTTGCCCACAGCGTCATGTACAGCCAGCATGTTTTCGCGGAGGAGGCCGCATCCGGCGCCTTCGCGGATACCGCCCTGGGGAATGCCATCTCCGAGGGCTACGCGGATGTGCTGGGCAACCTGGTGGAAGCTTACTATGACGAGACTGTGGATCCCGACTGGCAGCTGGGAGAGGATTCCGGACACTCCAAGTACAGCATGAAAAATCCCACGGAGAGTCTGATTCCTGACAGCAAGAAGAAATATTATGTGGCCAGCGCCCTGGACTTCGACGAGGATACCGAGGACGGCTACCGCAACGCGGGAATCCTGAGCTACGGCGCCTACCTTATGTGGCACGGCACCTCCGGGGAAGGATATACCGCCCAGGAAACCGCCATCACGGATATCTCCGTCCTGGCCAAGCTCTGGTACCGCTCCCTGCTGTACCTGCACAGCGACGCTGATTTTTCCCAGGTGGCGGACGCCCTGACCTGCGCCTCCCGGGATCTGGTGCGCCAGGGGCTCCTGACCGATGCCCAGGTGGCCGGGGTTCAGACTGTGCTGGGAGACAGCGGCATCAGCCTGTACGCTGCAGAGAAATGAGGCTAGTCCTCTTTTCTCCGCATACATAATATTTTTTATAAAAAGGAGGGGAAGTTATGCTTCAAAAATTTCCGCATATGGCGAAACAACTCAAAGCCTTCCGCGTGGAATTGCCTGATGAATACGCTTATCCCGGTGTCTACCCGGGAGCGGAGAATTATGTCATGCCTCCTGATACAGTCATCCTGGACGCCCTGGTGAAATACAGCAAAGAAATGGATGAGCCGATTGAATTCATCAGCACTGACACCCCCATCCGTTTTTACTTATATACGAAGAAAAAGGGACAAATCATTCCGGAGCTTTACCAAGCAAAAGTAGTCCGGGGGGATAAGCATCCCCGCAATATCGGCTACTATATCTCCTGCACTCAGCTCTAGGAGAAAGAAAGGGCCTCGCAAAAGTGAAGGTTTCTGCATATATGCCAGAAATCAATCACCTTTGCGAGGCCCCTTTTAGGCGGCAGGGGAGCGTTTCGCCTGCAGCAGACGGCCGCCCAGGGTAAATACGAAGCCCAGAACCAGCGCCGCGGCTCCCACAATCAGGGCGTTTCTCAGATTTCCCGGATCCTGGCTGTCAGAGAACATCAGCACCGACAGGGCGCTGGAAAAGGTATAAATATAGCAGCGCACCGGCAGAAGCCCCTGCAGAGCTCCGGCCACGGCCCCCGCCAGCATGGTGGTCGCCAGGGGCAGCTTCCGGGGCAGGCAGACGCCGAAAATGGAGGGCTCCGAGGTGCCGCTGAGGAAAACGGTCAGTCCGCAGGTGAGGGCCAGCTGCCTGTCCTTCTTGTCCTTGCTCCACAGATATTCCGCCGCCATAGCCCCTGACAGAGCCATGGAAAGGATAAAAAAGCAGCTCATGATCCCCTCCTCCATGCCCTGCTGTCCGATGAGGGCGATGGCTGTGGTGGCAAAAATCCAGTGCATCCCCGTCATCACCAGCAGCGGCGACAGTCCGGCCAAGAGGCCCCAGGCCAGCATCGGCACCTGATCCTCCATCAGAAAAATCCCCTGGGACAAGCCGTCGCTCACCAGGGTTCCCGCCGGTCCGATCACCAGGATAGCCGGCACCGCCGTGCAGACAATGGTCAGCAGTCCCACAAAAATCTCGCGAACCTGCTCCGGCAGCTTCCGCCGAAAAAAGGCCTCTATCCTGCTCTGAACCAGGACAATCAAGATCACGGGAACCACGCTGTAGGCGTAGCTGGCCTGAATCACCGGAAGGCCCAGAAGGGTCACTCCCCCCTGCCGCTCCATCAGCTCCACGAAATCCGGCAGAAGCAAGGTTCCCACCACCGTCAGGGCAAAAATACTGCTGGTCTCAAAATGTCTGGCGCAGGATACGGCCAGCAAAATGGGCAGAAAATAAAAGGGGGCATTGCTGAGGGCTGTCAGCAGCTCCTCGGTCTCTCCCAGATGGGCGAAAATCCCCGTATAACCCAGCAGAAGAAGGGCCAGCTTCAAAAGGCCGCCGGCCAGAAGCGCCGGCACCACAGGGCTCATGCAGGCGCTGATGTGATCCATGATCCGAAGGATAATATTTTTCTTTTCCATGGCTTACCTCCTGTTATTTTATCATTTTAGTATCTTCTTCTTGCCATATCTACAAAAATCATCGATAATATTTATAACAATCATAGCAAGCGCAGGAGGCAAGAAAGTATGGAACAGGAAGTTTTAATTTTATCCCGGGAGCGGCAGGAGACCTCGAAAATCCGCCCGGATGATTTTCCCTTCTGGCATCAGCCCAGATGCTTGTCCCACTACTACCAGCATCAGGTGCCCCTCCACTGGCACCCGGATCTGGAACTGATCCTGGTGACCGAAGGCTGCATGTACTACCAGGCAGATCTGGAGACCTTTCTGCTTGAGCCGGGACAGGGGATTCTGGTAAACTCCAACATTCTTCACGGGGCCTCCCCCAACGGCGCCGCCGACTGCCATTACCTGGCCTTCCGGGTGGCTGGGGAGCTCTTCTGCGGCAGCAGCCTGGCGGCCCGGCAGAAATACCTGCAGCCCCTGCTATATAATCCCACCTTCCCTTTCCTGGTGATGGATCCGAGCATCCCCTGGCACGGGGAGCTGCTGAACCTGCTGCAGCAGATATCACACTGCTATCTCTCCCGGTCGGACTGCTGGATTCTGGAAATTCATCTGCTGCTGCAGCAATTTTGGCTGGTCCTCTACCGCAATCAGAGGAAAGAACTTCAGTCCGCGGAGGATCGCCCCCTGCCCGGACGAATCGCCCTGTACCGGGCTCTGGAGTATATCCAGGAGAACTATGCCTCCCCCATCTCCCTGGAGCAGCTGGCGGAGGTCTGCCAATGCAGCCGGGCCAGCTGCTGTCGGATCTTCTCCCGGGTGCTGCGCCAGTCTCCCATGGAATATCTGCGGGATTACCGGCTGCGCCAGAGCCTGCCCCTGCTGACCGACACCACCCTGTCCGTCACGGAGATCGCCTTCAGGTGCGGCTTTAACAGCAGCAGCTACTACACGGAGACCTTCCACCGCTCCATGGGCTGCACTCCCCTGCAGTACCGCCGAAGGAGCCGGACACAGGATGCGGAGGAAGGCACAAAATAATTGCCTTTTCCTGCTTGTTGGCACGAAAAAGGAAGGGACTGCTGCACTCGACGGCTATCGAGTCATGCAGCAATCCCTTCCTTTTTTAATCAATAAAATCTTATTTCAATTATACAGTTTCCCGTACAGCTCCTTCATCTGCTGCCGTTTCTGCTCATACACCTGGGCCAGCTCCGGATTGGGGCGGTATTCCCGGGTTTTCTCCCCGGACTTCACCGCCTGCAGGGCCTCGCTGTAGCTGCCGTAGGCTCCCAGGGTCACCAGGGCGCTTATCAGGCCTCCCAGGGAGGTCTGCTCCGGGTTCTCGCTCTTGATCAGAAGCTTCTGGTAGGCGTCCGCCTGCATCTGGTCAAAGGCTGCGAAGTTGGTGAGGCCGCCGCTGATAAAGAGTCGGCGGGCCTCCCCGGCGTAATGCTCCAGCACCTCAATATTATTTTTCGCCTCGCAGGCGATGGACTCCAGCACCGCCCGGGCCATGTGTTGGCGGGTGGTGTTTAAGGTCAGATTCAGGAAGCTTCCCGTGGCCCGGCTGTTGAAATCCGGGGTTCCCCTTCCCTGGAAATAGGGCAAGGCGATGCAGCCCCCGGCCCCCGCCGGGGCCTCCTCCACCTCCCGGTTGATCTGGCTGTAGTCCTTTCCCTGGGGATAGAACTGTTTCTTGAACCAGTCGTACAGGGAGGAGCAGGAAAGCATGCTGGACTCCAGCACGTACTTGCCCTTCACCGCGTGGGCCCCGCAGATCACATCCGCCTTCAGATCCTCCGGCACCTGGTCGCAGTAGGCCAGAAGGAAGGCTCCCGTCCCCGTGGTCAGCTCCATATCTCCGTCCGCCACCACGCCCATGCCCAGAGCCGCGCACTGCTGGTCTCCTCCGGCGCTGATCAACGGAAGCCCCTGGGGCAAGCCCGTGGCCTCGGCGAAGGCCTCGCAGGTGTAGCCCTGGATATCTCCCGGATAGATCAGATCGCACAGCTTTTCCCTCTGGATCTCGTAGAGCTCCAGAAGCTGGGGATCCCACTGGCGGGTGCGGATATTCATCAGGGAAGAGCGGCTGCCGTAGGTGTGGTCCGTGCGAAATTCCCCGGTCATCAGCCAGGCCAGATAGTCGGCGATGGTCAAAAGCTTGTGGGCCCTGGCGTAGATCTCCGGCTCATTTCTCTTGATCCAGGTCATCTTGCTGCCGGAGAACACGGCGTTGATCCTGGCTCCGGTCCGGGAAACGATAAACTCCTCCCGGTCCTTTAATTCCTGACAGATGGAGGCGTTCCTCTTATCCAGCCACATGATGGCCGGGCGCAGGGGATTTCCCTCCCGGTCCACCGGGATCACCGAGGACCGCTGGGAGGTCAGGGACAGGGCGTCCACGGTGAGTCCCTGCTCCCGGGCAAACTGAGCCGTCTGAGCTCCGATGGAAAACAGCGCCTGCTTCCAGTCGGCGGGATCCTGCTCCGCCTCCGTCTCACTGATGTAATTTACCTCATACTGAATCTGGTGCACATACAGAATCTGTGCCTTCTCATTGTAAAGGATGCCTCTCATGCTGGAGGTTCCCACGTCGATTACTAAAACATTCATTTGTACTCCTCCCGGCTCCGCCTCAGCCCCTGCCCTCCTCCAGCACCCGATGAATATGAAGGGCCAGATACATGGCCTCCTGGTTGCTCAGCTCCATCCGGAAGTTCTCCCGGACATAGAGGGCGATCTTCTCCACACAGGCGAACTCCCGGGTGCAGGCTGCGGCGATCTGCTCATAGAGCAGAGGGGAACTCTCCTGGGGCAGCAGCTGTTTGCTCACCAGCCTCTGGGCAAAAAGCCTCACATGGGTCACATATCTGGAGTAGGAGGTACTCTCCTCCTGGTACACCAGCTGGAAATAGTACTGCACGATCTGCAGCACCTTCTCCGTCACCCGGTTGATGAGCCGGTTTTTTTCATTGTACGGGTGGTCTACCTGGGCATTGATGAAATGAAAGGCGATATTTCCCGCCTCATCCGCCGGCAGCTGCAGCCGCAGCTTCTCCCGCACCTGCTCCACCGCGTAGACCCCCACCTGGTACTCATTGGGGTTAAATTTTTTCATTTCGTTGGTGTAGAAGTTGGGGACCTCGATCTCCTCCCGAAGCCGCTTCACCGCGAAGGCCAGGTGGTCGGTCAGAGACAGATAAATGTGATCCAAAAGCTTCATCCCATACTGCTCAATCGCATAGTCGATAACGGATTTGGCCAGCTCAAAATACACGCTGTCCGTCTCTGCCGCCAGGCGTATGATGCTTCTGGAGATGGAGCGGTCCTTCAGCACAAAAACCTTTTCCACCTCATCTCTTTGAAACTCATAGCCGATGGCCTTGTGGAAACCGATACCTTTCCCCATCAGGATGGTCTCCGCCCCGCTGTCGTCCAGCGCCAGCACCAGCGAATTGTTTAACACTTTAACAACACGCATGTTATCCCCCACTCTCTGTCTCCCAAAGGCGGGAATTCCTCCCGCCTACAGTTCTTTTCCGTTGGTGCGGATCACGTTGGCATACCAGTAAAAGCTGTCCTTCTTAATCCGTCTCAGATCCTTCAGATCCATATCCTCCCGGTTGATGTAAACAAATCCGTAGCGCTTGCGGAAGCCCTGGTGGGAGCTTAACAGATCCACCACGGACCAGGGGCAGTAGCCCATCAGCTCCACGCCGTCCTCCATGGCCAGCGCCATGGCCTCCAGATGTCCCCGGATATAGTCGATCCGGTAATCGTCGTGAACCCTGCCGTCCTCCGTGAGCACGTCCGGGGTTCCCAGACCGTTCTCCGTGATGATCAGCGGCAGATGGTAACGGCTGTAGTAATCGTTGAGCACGATCCGAAGTCCCATGGGGTCGATCTGCGCCCCGTACTCGCTGGCCTTCAGATTCACATTCTTCTCATCCCGGCAGTAGCCGTACTGGTCGAAATCCACCTCATTGCCCCGGTATACCCGCATACCCACGGGATGCTCCTCATCCGCCGGCAGATAGCTGGCGCACAGGGTCCGGTAATAGTTCAGGGCAATGAAATCCATCTTGGCGCTCTTTAACAGCTCCCGGTCTCCCTCCTCCATGACAGGGACAATGTCCCTCTCCTTCAGATAGCGCATATAGTAGCCCGGGTACTGGCCGTAATAGTGCATATCCAGGCAGTAGTTGGTCTTAAACCAGTCGTTCATCTTGGCCGCCCACACGTCCTCCGGCTTGTTGGTCAGCGGGTAGGTGCAGGTGGAGGACACGGCGGGGCCGATCTTTCCTCCCTCCACCAGCTCATGGCAGGCGTTCACCGAGAGGGCGTGGGCCAGGAACATATGGTAATCCATCTGGGCCCGAATCTTGTCGGCCTTCCAGGGATCCTTCTCCGTGATGTTCATCCGCTCGTCCACCCGGATCATCAGGTTCTGCTCGTTGTGCACCTGCCACCATTTCACCCGGTCTCCGAACTCCCGGAAGCAGATCCGGGCGTAGCGCTCAAAGGCGTAGGCGCAGGCCCGGTTCTCCCAGCCGTTATATTTTTCCACCAGCGCGTAGGGCAGGTCGAAGTGGTACAGGGTCACAAAAGGCATGATGCCATTTTCCAGCAGACAGTCAATCACGTTGTTGTAGAAATCAATTCCCTTTTGGTTGATCTCTCCGTCCCCGTCGGGGATGATGCGGGCCCAGGAAATGGAGAAGCGGTATACCTTCATCCCCATCTCCTTCATCAGCTGGATATCCTCTCTCCAGTGATGGTAAAAATCGCTGGCCACCTTGCTGTCCGCCTGCTTGTCAGAGCGCTTAAAGGAATTAAAATCTGCCACCGTCATCCCCTTGCCGTCAGCGTCCCAGCCGCCCTCGATCTGGAAGGCGGAGGAGGCTGCACCCCAGAGGAAATTCTCAGGAAATTTTGCCATAATCTTCTCCTTATTTCTATCAGCGTTTAATCAGGATTACATCCTTCTCCAGGGAAGCCTTCTCCGCAGCTGCCCCTGTAACCTGGGCGTAATCGTCGGTGTTGGATACCACCACAGCCACTGTGGTGTCGTGGCCGGCCGCCTTGATCTTCTCGATGTCAAAGCCCACCAGCTTGTCGCCCTTCTTCACCCGGGCGCCTTCCTCCACGTATTTGGTAAATCCCTCTCCGTTCATCTCCACGGTGTCCATGCCCACATGGATCAGAAGCTCCACGCCGTTGTCCAGCTTCAGTCCCATGGCGTGCAGGGTGGGATACAGGACAGACACTTCCGCATCTGCCGGGGCCACTACCTCCCCCTTGGAGGGCAGGATGGCGATTCCCTTTCCCAGGGCCTCGGAGGCAAATACCTCGTCTTTTACTTCACTTAAGGGATATGCTTTTCCCTCCACCGGCGCTGCCACCTTCAGATCCGCCTCCTGAGCCTTCAGGGGAGCCTCGGCCTTCTTCTCATCCTTACTCTCGATGGCCGGAGTCTTCACCGCATCTCCGTTGGCGTCCACCTCCTCGAAGCCCATCAGATAGGTCAGAATAGCTGCGCCGAAGAAGGACACGCCGATACCGATCAGGTAAGCCACAAAGCGGGCAAAGCTGGTTCCCTCACCGTAGTAGGACATGATGGTCAGGATACCGTTGTTGGCAAATCCGGTATTTACCGCATTTCCGATACCCATGATAGCTCCGCCGGCAGCTCCGGCGATCACCGCGCAGATCATGGGCCGTTTCAGACGCAGGTTACAGCCGTAGATGGCGGGCTCGGTAACGCCCACCAGGAAGGCGGACAGGGCTCCGGCTCCGGCCACCTGCTTGGTCTCCGCGTTCTTAGATTTCAGGGCGACTCCCAGGGCTGCTCCTGCCTGAGAGAAGTTAGCCGCACCGGCAAAGCACATGAGGGTGTTGGTACCGGAGATGGCCACGTCGTTCAGACCGATGGGCAGCAGGGCCCGGTGCGCGCCGAAGATAACGAATACGCCCCACAGACCGCCGACGATGATACCGCCCAGCAGCGGGCTGAAGGAGTAGAGGGCGGTGTACAGCCACTGAATACCGAAGCCCACATAGATACCCACGGGGCCCAAAACCACCAGGGCCACGGGAATCATCACGATCAGGGAGATTCCGGGCACCAGGATAACCTGCAGGATCTCGGGAATAATTTTCTTTAGTCCCTTCTCCAGGAAATGCAGCACAATCACCAGGAGAATAATCGGTATTACCGACTCCGTATAACTGAATACCTTTGTCTGCTCTCCGATGGTAAAGGCCTGCTTAATCACTGGCAGTCCGAATATGGTGGACTTGGTGGATACATCCTGCACCAGGGCGTCGATGGTGGGGTGGCACAGAAAGCCGCCCAGCAGCATGGCCATGACCGGGCTGCATTTTAGAGCCTTGGCAGCGGTGTAGGCCAGGAAAATCGGCATGAAATAGAAGATAATGTTGCTGGCCGTATTTAAAATGGTATATGTACTGGAGGCGGTAAAGGTCTCAAACATGGGCAGCTTGGCCGCTGCGGAGAGAAGACCCTTGATCAGGCCGGCCGCCGCGATGGCGGGTACCAGGGGAGTGAAGATCTCAGAGATCTTCTGCAGGATCAGGTTCATGCTGAACTTCTCCTTGGTATCGGGGGCTCCGCCCTCCAGCTCTCCGGTGAGCTTCACCACCTCGTCGTAGATCTTGGTCACCTTGGCTCCGCACACTACCTGGAACTGTCCTCCCGCGATTACCACGGAGATCACGCCCTCCAGATGCTCTACAATTTCTTTCTTTGCCTTGCTCTCATCCTTCAGGACGAAGCGCAGTCTTGTGAAGCAGTGGGTTACATTTTTTACGTTATTTTTTCCACCCACATTTTCCAGTATGTCGCTGGCTATTCTGTTATAGTCCATAACAACTCACCCTTTCTCATTTTTCTTGTGATTATCCGGATAAGCTGACAGACAAGGCCTGCCGTGAGCGGAATGGCGGGCGGTGCGCACAAAAAAAGATCCGACCAAAATGAAACTTCCAAGAGACGTCTATGTCTCCTGTTCTCATTTTAATCCGATCTTGCCTGCATTACCAGTAACACGTCGTTAGGTTGTCTATCAATCTGGCAATAATGTAGCATAAATCTCTTCGGCAGGCAAGACCTTTTAGCTATTTTATTTAATTTTGTAAAACTCTCACATATTTTCCTGTGTTTATTCCCGAATTTTTTTAATTTTTTTGTGGGTTTTGACGGCTCAGCCCTTCAGCACGTAGCGCTCCACCGCTCGGGCCACCCCGTCCTCCTGGTTGCTCTCGGTAATCACATCCGCCAGCTCCTTGGTCTTGTCATCGGCGTTTGCCATCACCACGGCGAAACCGGCCTTGCGCAGCATGTCCCAATCATTGGGGGCGTCGCCGCAGGCCATAATCCCCTCCCGGGGAATCCCCAGGATTTTTCCCAGCTCCAAAAGGCCGCTGCCCTTGCCGGCTTTGGCGGAGATCACCTCCAGGTTGAAGGAGGTGGCATAGCTGATGTCCAGATCCGGGTGACGCTTCAGCTGCTCCAGCATCCGATTCCGCTTCCCGGTGTCCGGAAATACCATGTGCAGCTTCTCCACTCCAACCTGATTTTCCCTCATATATTCCTTCAGCTTCGGCACCGCTATCCTGGATTTGCGGATATAGTCCACCATGGCCGGCGTCATATCCGGGTGCTGGACAAACACATACTTATCCCGGTCCACGTAGCATTGCCCGTCGAAATACGCCTCCCAGGAGCCGTCGGGACAGGCCTCCAGCTCTTCAATAATCTCCTGGGCCCTCTCCCAGGGAATCAGGCACTGATAGATGGGCTCCTCCGTCTGCAGATCCACGATGCGGCTGCCGTTGGCCGTCAGGGCGTAGCGCACTCCGGGAATCTCCAGAAAGGCCTGGGGCAGTCCCGTTCTGGGCCTTCCCGTGGCGGGAAGCACCACCACGCCTTGGCGGATGGCTTCCTCCAGGGCCCGGCGGGTGGGCTCGGTGATTTCCTTATCCTTGTTAAACACGGTTCCGTCCAGATCCAGGCCCACCATGCGGATGCTCCGCAGATGGGAGAAACGCTGGGCCGCCTCCCTATAGCAGGGCAGATCCACGCCCCAGTCCTTGCCCATCCTGACCACCTCGAAGAGCAGTCCCTCGATCTCCGAGCGCTTTCCCGCGTCCACATCCCTCTGCATGGAGGTGGTGGCCTCGGGGGCCAGATCATCCAGAATCTTCAGGTTTCGCTCCACCAGATCCTCCTGGAAGGTTATGCCCATGGCTTCCCCCAGACGGCTGATCTCCGCCACCAGGCTGCAGAACCGCTCCCGGGCTTCCCCCGGCCGCTGCATGGCCGCGGCGGGCGCCTGATACCAGAGGCCGCAGACCCCGGCCGGGGAGACGTAGGAGAATTTCACCAGGGCGTCCCGGCGGATGTCCTCTGTGAGGATTCCCTCAATGCCGCAATCCTCAAGCTCCCGGGCAATCTGCTCCAGCACCGGGCGGTACTCCTCCTTCCTCCGCACTCCAAAGACAATCCGAAAAATCTGTCCGTGCATCAGCAGATGCCCGGGGCCCTCCAGATTGGCGGAGATGTAGATGCAGCCGTCCGTCACCAAAATTTCCGGCAGCTGCTCCTGGAGCCGCCCGCCGGTACCGTAAATATTCAAGATGGGAATCACCACCGTGTGCTCCCCGGAAATCCTGCGGATAAAGGGAACGGTCTCCTCCAGGGAGTAGCCCTTGACACAGACGAAGATCACATCCGCCGTCCCTTCATATTCCTCCATAGAAGCGGCCTTCACCGGGGCGATCACCTCCGTATCTCCCCAGGTCTTTCGCAGAGTTATGCCCTGCTCCCTCATAGCCTGCAGGTGTGCCCCCCGGGCAATCAATGTCACATCCTTGCCGGCTCTGGCCATATACGCCCCGATAGGGCCTCCGGTTCCTCCCGCTCCGATCACCACAAATTTCATCGCATTTTCCTCTTTTCTCTTAATTCTGACTGTACCCTCTCTTTACAAGGACACACACGCCTCAATCCATGATATTTTCGCGATTTGCGGCGTTATCCTCAATCGGCGTACGTCCAGTACGCCTCAATCGTCTGCCTTGCAAATCACGAAAATCTTTATGGTT
>DVHU01000041.1 GCA_018711815.1 Candidatus Egerieimonas intestinavium | reverse complement strand
AACCATAAAGATTTTCGTGATTTGCAAGGCAGACGATTGAGGCGTACTGGACGTACGCCGATTGAGGATAACGCCGCAAATCGCGAAAATATCATGGATTGAGGCGTGTGTGTCCTTGTAAAGAGAGGGTAGTATATCTATTATATCAGAAATTGTCAAGGAATCCGAACAATAAATTTTCAATTTTCAATAATGGATAAAACTAACCTCTTTCACAGCCATTGTAGGATCAGAACATATCTGTTATAATGAAAACCAACAAAAAATCGGAATTCTGTCGCAGGCAACCTTCTAAAACAGGCGAACTATGCGGAGGTAAGGATAATGGAGTACAAATTCGATGACCAGGAGCTTAATGCTGCCACCTTTATCCCTTTTGTCAAGCAAATATGGGACGGTGACTACCAGGAAGAAAAAACCGATGAAGCCTTGAAAAAAACGCTGAACATAACTGCCCGCCACAACCATATGCTGGTAGGATGTCTTCGTATTCTTACAGACGGGTATTTTTTCGGAACCATAACGGAATTGCTGGTTCTCCCCGAATATCAGAGGCAGGGGATCGGCAGCCGACTCCTTCAGCTGGCCAGAGCCTACACGCCAACCCTGTTATATTTCGGCGCACAGCCGGAAGCGGAAGGCTTCTACGAAAAGAATGGCTGTAAAAAAAGCCTGCAGTCTTATATCATTGAAAAAAATGCCACGGGTGAGCAGTAATCAATTCTATTGTCTGATTTTTCGCCAAAGTCCGCAGCTCAGCCTAACAAGAAGCGCCCCCAAAGCAGGCGCTTTTTGCATATCTGCGCCTTTGTGCTCATCCTGCGCTCACTTCGCTCAATGTCGAAGCTCTGCGCAGATCTGCGGGCACAAAAGGCACGCATATGCGAAAATTCCTTGCTTCAGGGACACTCCCTTTATCTTTTATTTCGTCACCAGCATCATTACCTGGTTGCTGCGCTCCACAAAGCGGGTCATCTCCTCGGGCGTCAGCTGCCGCTGTCCCATCAGGGCCAGATCGTAGAGCTGCTGGCAGATCATGTCCACATGCTCGCCGTCCCCGTGCTCAAAGAGATACTGTACCAGCGGATGGCCGATGTTCAGGACCAGAGTCTCCTCTCCGCCCATCATACCCATATCCATCATGCCGTACATCTTCATCATATCCTGCATCCGGCGGCTCTCCTCGGAGAGAGTCATCATAGCGGAAATAGCGGAATTTTTCAGCTTTTCCACCTTGACGGTCAGCTTCTCCTTGTTCAGGGCCTTCTGGAAGAGCTGGCTTAAAGCCTTGTTGGCCTCCTCCAGATTCTCAGCGCTCTCCTCCTTGAAGGTGTCTGTCAGATCCGCGTCGATGCGCTGGAACTTCACGTCCTCATCCTTCTGCTCCACGTGGGAAATAAAAGCGGTATCAATATTGTGCTTTAAGATCACCGCGTCCTTGCCCTCCGCCCGGAACATATTGATGTACTGACTCTGCTGCAGCTCGTCCGTCACATAGTAAATGGTGACCGGCTCCTTCTTCTCCTCTTCCTGACCGTCGCCGGATTTCTCTTGGGTATTGGTGCTCTCCTCCCCGGATGCTTCGGCAGCCTTCTCGCCTGTCTCCTGGGCGGAAGCCTCGGCGCCCTCCTCCTTGGCTGCGTCCTGGGCGGGCTTGTTGGCCTCGATGCAGTCCTTCAGAGTCAGATACTTGCCGTCCAGATTCTTGAAGAGAATGTAGTCCATCATCTTGTCG
The DNA here is from genome assembly GCA_018711815.1 of Candidatus Egerieimonas intestinavium. Taxonomy (GTDB): domain Bacteria; phylum Bacillota; class Clostridia; order Lachnospirales; family Lachnospiraceae; genus Egerieimonas; species Egerieimonas intestinavium. Next base: position 23,514 of record DVHU01000041.1, on the reverse strand, counting down.
GAGAACTTTCCGTCCTTCAGGCAGCCAAACTTGATGAAGGGACTGATGTCGTCCCAGTATTTCTCATAGTCCTCCCGGGCAGTCTTGCACATGCCGGTGAGCTTGTCGGCCACCTTCTTGGAAATATAGTCGGAAATCTTCTTCACAAAGCCATCGTTCTGCAGGGCGCTTCTGGAAACGTTCAGGGGCAGATCCGGGCAGTCGATAACGCCCTTTAAGAGCATCAGGAACTCCGGGATGACTTCCTTAATGTTGTCGGCGATAAATACCTGGTTGTTGTACAGCTTGATGGTTCCCTCGATGGAATCATACTCCGTATTAATCTTGGGGAAGTAGAGAATTCCTTTCAGATTAAAGGGGTAATCCATGTTCAGGTGGATCCAGAACAGGGGCTCCTTGTAATCCAGAAATACCTTCCGGTAGAAGGCCTTGTACTCCTCCTCCGTGCAGTCGTTGGGATGCTTCATCCACAGGGGATGGATGTCGCTGATGGATACGGGGCGCTTGTTGATCTTCACCCGCTCCCGGGCCGGAGCGACCTCCACCGTCTCCTTGGTGCCGTCCTCCTTCTCCCGCTCCTCAGTCTTGGCCTCCTCGTGGATGCGCTCCACAATCACGTCGTCCTCTTTTAAATCCGCCTCGTCGATGGTCTCATACTCCTGGGGCGCATTGGCTTTGGAGAGGAAAATTTCCACGGGCATGAAGGAGCAGTACTTCTCCAGCACCTCTCTCACCCGGTACTCATTGGCAAACTCCAGGCTGTTCTCATTGAGGAAAAGGGTAATCTCCGTTCCCACGGTGGTCTTGTCTCCATCCTTCATCTCATACTCTGTGCCGCCGTCGCACTCCCAGTGAACGGGCGCCGCTCCCTCTCTGTGGGAAAGGGTATCAATATGAACCTCGTCGGCCACCATGAAGGCAGAGTAAAAGCCCAGTCCGAAATGTCCGATGATCTGGTCATCGGTGGTCTTGTCCTTATATTTCTCCAGAAATTCTGTGGCTCCGGAGAAGGCGATCTGGGTAATGTACTCCTCCACCTCGTCGGCGGTCATGCCCAAACCGTTGTCGATGACCTTCAGGGTCTTCTTCTCGGGATCCGCAATCACCTGAATCTGAGCCTTGTAGCCCTCCGGCAGCTGATACTCCCCCATGATCTCCAGCTTCTTCAGCTTGGTGATGGCGTCGCAGCCGTTGGAAACCAGCTCTCTTAAGAAAATGTCGTGGTCCGAGTACAGCCACTTTTTGATGATCGGGAAAATATTGTCGCTATTAATAGAAAGATTACCATGCTTTTCTGCCATGATAAAATCACACTCCTTTGTCTTTCCGTTTTTTTAAACTAAGAACAGTGTAATACTCACCGGCAGAAAAGTCAAGAAAATTTTAGCACTCATTTGAAATGAGTGCTAACACTTTGTCTAGCGAAGGAAGGTCCGCAGCATCTTCTCCTTCACCTTATTGTAGGGATAGTAACGGATGGGCAGATCAAACCAGTTATATTTCTTTACAATGCTCTTTTCGTGGGAAAAGGTATCGTAAGAGCGCTTTCCGTGGTAGCTGCCCATACCGCTGTTTCCCACGCCCCCGAAGCCCATCCGGGAGGTGGCCAGATGAATGATGGTATCGTTGATGCAGCCGCCCCCAAAGGAAATCTCCTCCAGCACCCGCCTCTCGTTGGCGCTGCTGTTGGTGAAGAAATAAAGGGCCAGAGGCTTCTCTCTCTCCTTCACCCGGGCGATGGCCTCATCCAAGGTGGAGAAAGTAAGTACCGGCAGCACCGGCCCGAAGATCTCCTCCTGCATCACCGGGGCTTCCCAGGATACGTTGTCCAGAATGGTGGGGGCAATCTGCAGGGTCTCCTGATTGCCATAGCCGCCCTCCGCCACCTGCTGTCCGTCTATCAGTCCCCTGACCCGGTCATAATGTTTTCTGGTGATCATCTTGGGATAGTCGGGACTCTCCAGGGGATTCTCCCCCAGCATTTTGTGGATCCACTTCTGAATTAGCTTGATGAACTCCTCCTTGACGCTCTCCTGGATCAGCAGATAGTCAGGAGCCACGCAGGTTTGCCCGGAATTCAAAAACTTGCCGAAGACCAGTCGCTTGGCGGCCAGATTAAGGCTGGCTGTCTCATCCACGATACAGGGACTTTTTCCGCCCAGCTCCAGCGTCACCGGGGTCAGATTTTTGGCGGCCTTCTCCATCACCAGCCGTCCCACGGTCACGCCGCCGGTGAAGAAGATATAGTCAAAGCGCTGTTCCAGAAGCTCTGTGTTTTCCGCTCTTCCCCCCTCCACAACGGCCACATATCTGGGCGGAAAGATGTCCCGGATCAGCTGGCTTAAGGCCTTTGACACCGCTGGGGCGTAGGCGGAGGGTTTTAAAATACAGCAGTTTCCCGCGGCGATGGCGCCGATGAGCGGCTCCAGGGACAGCATCACCGGGTAATTCCAGGGGGCCATCACCAGCACAACCCCGTAGGGCTCCCGCTTGATAAAGCTCTTGGCATGAAACTGGGCCAGGGGGGAGGGCACGTGCTCATCCTTATCCCACTTGGCCAGATTCCGGCGCACATAGCGCAGCTCCGAGAGGGTCATGCCCACCTCCGTCATGTAAGACTCCATGGGCGATTTATTCAGATCCTCCTTCAGGGCCTTGGCCAGCTCACCCTCATGTTGAACCAGGGCCTCCTCCAGCCGCTTTAAAGCCTGCAGGCGGAATCGCAGATCCTTGGTTTTATTTTCCATAAAGAACGCCCGCTGGCGCTCCACAAGCTTTTTGATTTCCATATCTTCCAGCCTCCTGTTCTTATTTACACAGGCCTCGGAACCCGAGACAGTTCTCCCTCCGGTTCCAAGGCCCGCCTTGTCTTAATACGCCCGCTCTAAAATAATCAGAACGTCCTCCAGCTCTGCCGGACGGGGATTCACCAGCATGGCCCCGTCGTTGATGGCCGTCTCCGCCACTCTCTGGAAATCACTCCTGGTGACGCCGCAGTCCCTGAGGCGCTCCGGAAGCCCGCAGAGCCGGTGGAGCCGACGCCGCAGAGCCCAAACCTCCCGGATGGCCTGCTTGCCCCTCTCCCCCTTGGGGGTGGAGCAGAAAACCTCCTCCCCGGCCAGAGGCAGCAGAAGCTCCCCGTAAAGCTCCCCGCAGAGACGATAATTGTAGGCCATCCCGTGGGGAAGCAGGATTGTCATGGCGTCCCCGTGGGGCACATGGCAGACGCCCCCCAGGGCGTGGCCGATGGCGTGAATGATGCCCACCATGCTGTTGGAGAAGGCCGAGCCCGCCATCATGGAAGCGTTGGCCATGGCCATCCTGGCTTTTTTGTCCTTGCCGTTTTTCACCGCCGTCTCCAGATTTTCCCCGATCAGCTGTATAGCCGCCGTGGCGTAGGCGTCGCTCAAGGGATTTTTCTGCAGGCAGGTATAGGCCTCCACCGCATGGCAGAGGGCGTCCATCCCTGTGGACGCGGTGGTCTTGGGGGGAAGGGTTTCCGTCATTCTGGGATCCAGAACCGCCACGTCCGGCTGAAGAAAATAGGAGATAAATTCCATCTTCAGCTTCCTGGCCTCATTTTTGATCACCGCCACCAACGTGGACTCGGAGCCGGTGCCGCTGGTGGTGGGCACCGCCACAAAGGGAATCCATTTGCCCCGGGTGAGGTTCTCGCAGCCCCAGATATCCAGGATGTCGTCCACATCCTGGGAGAGCACCATCCGCACCCCCTTGGCCGTGTCGATGACGGAGCCGCCGCCCACGGCCACAAGGCTGTCGCAGCCCTTCTGACGGAATTCCTCGGCAATCCGGTGCACCACCGTCAGGGAGGAATCCGCAGGGATATCCGTGTCCATTCCTCCGATCTCTATATCTCCGCTGCCCAGGGCGTCCAGCACCATGCCCAGAGTGCCGATCTTCTCCAGGATACCGTCGGAGAGAACCATAGGCCTCTCCGCCCCCAGATTTTTCAGCTCCTGGGGAATATTTTCCAGGGCAAATTTTCCTGAGAGCACCTTGGCGCTGCTCTGAAATTCATAGTAATCCGGTAACCTTCTCATTGCTGTTCCTCCTCAAATTTCCTGTGCATGGACTTAATCCGAAATGGCTTTTTCTCCTCCCGGGACTCCGTGTAGGCGCCCCGAACCATCCCCACCAGAATCCAGAGATACAGGCGCAGGGCGGAAAATTCCTTCCTGGCTACCTGGCGCAGAATCCTTTTGGTCATCACCCGGGGGAACAGATAGGATTCCACCACATCCACGCACCGGGTGAGCTCCATGGCTGTGCCAATGTCTCCGTGAAGGGTAAAGGCGTGGGCCGCGTATGCCCCGGCGATCCCCATACGGCCCGTGAGCACCAGGATGGCGTCCTCCAGGCTCTTGAAGGTGATGCAGGTGTCATAATACCGCTGTACCCTGGGATTCAGCCTCTGCAGCTGTTTTCCTGTCTTTCGGAAAAACAGCCTGGGTCCCTGGGGCCCGCAGGAGAGGCAATAAGTCATACCGTCCGGCCACCCCAGGATTTCCTTGCGCACCCGGCCGTCTCTTTTGTAGAGCTCATAAATGCCCCCGTATAAAAAATAAAGAACCACCTTCGCCAGCTGACGCTTGGCCCAGTTGTTCCACCGCTTTCCTCCGCTTATATCGATTCTCATCCTGTTTCCCCTCTTTTGCTTGCTGAAGTCAGTATAGCACAACCCTTTTGATTTTCCAATATTTTCTTTACCCTTCCACAATCAGGTAGGTGCCGTCGGGCACAGCAAAAACCTCGCTGGCCTCCAGAAGCTCCTGGTCGCTTAAGCCCTCCACATCCATGCCGCTCTCGTCCAGATACTGGCGCACCTCCGCCAGAGAATCCACCACCACGGCCATGCAGTCCTCCAGGAAGGCCTCCGCCTCCTCCGGGCTTTCCGCCACCGGCTGATCATAAAGCTGTCCCTGATTCTCCAAAAATGTCTGGATACAAAGTTCACTGTACTCGTTCATGCCATCTTTCCTCCTCAAATTTATCTTCCAAAACCTCTCTGAGCACCTGGGCCACGCTGGAGGTATGGTATTTACAGGTCTCCTTAACCTTTGTGCGGGCGGTGTCCATGGCAAAACCGTACTCTGCCAGCTTTAACATCTCCAGGTCATTGTATTCATCCCCGAAGGCCATGCACTCCTGGGGAGAAATGCCGAACCGCTCCATAAATTTTTTCAGGGGAACACCCTTATTTACCCCCTGGGGCATATTGTCCAGCCAGGTAAATCCCGCCGTGGCCACCGTCACCCGGTCCCCGAAGCGCTTCTTCCACTGGCCGGCATAGGCGCTGATCCCCTCTTTCCGGTATGCGGACACCTTCATATAAGGCTCCGGCATCTGGTAAAGATCCTCCAGCAGCGCCACATTATTTCGCACCACATCCTTCATATGACGGTAATATTCCTGATTTCCCGGCTTTATGTAGGATACCCTCTCCCCGGACAGGAGCACCTCCCCCTGGGGGATGTCCTCCACCGCCCGGATCAGCTCGTGGGCCGTCTTGGTATCCATCAGGGCCTGATGGAGCTTCTGATCCTCATAAAAGGCCATGCAGCCGTTCTCGCAGATATAACCGATCTCCTCCTGCACCGGCCCGAACAGTCTGCGCAGATTGGGATACTGGCGGCCGCTGGCAGCCACAAAGAGAATCCCTTTCTTTTTCAGCTCCAAAATCAGCTGAAAAATCTCTTGGGGAATATCATCCCCTTCGCCTCCCCGCAGCAGCGTTCCGTCCACATCGCTGGCTATCAATTTGATCATACTCTTCCTCCGTATATCTCCAGCAGCTCCTCCGGCCGGCTGATAATTTTATGGGCGTGATTCTCCTCCAGCTCCTTCCGGTCCCGGAAGCCCCAGAGCACCCCCACGGTGGTCATCCCCGCGGCGTTTCCCGTCTGCATGTCCGTGTTGGTGTCGCCGATGTAGACACACTCCTCGGGCTTTACCCCCAGGCGGGCAGCCACCTCCCAGGCCCCCTCCGGGGCCGGCTTTTTGGGCAGCCTATCCTCCTGGCCCTGGATTACGTGGAAAAATCCCTCCCCGTATATGGCTTCCACCGCCTTTATGGCAGCCCCGTGAGGCTTATTGGAAAATACGGCAAGCTTCGCTCCCCGATTTTTCAGCTCCTCCAGAGTTTCCCGCACCCCCGGATAGGCCTTTACCTTGTACAGGGGATTTACCGCAAACATGGACCGGAACATGGCCCTGCCTTCCTCCAAATACTTCAGATCGCCTCCGGCAGCGGTCATGCACCGGCGCATCATCTCATCGGCGCCGTCCCCGGCAAAATACCGGAAATCATCCACCGGCTGAGGCTCCATCTGAAAATGCTCCAGCACCTGGTTGGCCACATAGGCGATGGATTCCACCGTATCCTCTATGGTTCCGTCTAAATCAAATATACAAGCTCGATACATAGTCCTCTTCCTTTCCATCCTTCTTAGTATACATTGCCTTCCCGGGTTCCTGCAATATCTTTTGCGGCATCTTTTTCCTGATTTTTCATTTCCCCCCTTCCTTTTTGCCAATAAAAGTATTACAATATCCTTATCATTGAGCCGAAGGGAGAATTATTATGGCAAAGCATAGATTAGGAAAAACCTTGCTGGGTCTGGCAGTTCTCGGCACCGCCGTGGGCGGAGCGGTAGCCTACCTGATGCGGGGCACCAAGGACAAGGAGCAGACAGAGGATCTGGAGGAAGAGTTCCAGGAATTTGACAATCAGGAGAGCGGCGAGTGCTCCCGCAGCTACACCACCATACCTGCCGGGGGAAAGGAAGAGGCGGAGGAGACGGAGTCCTCCAAAGAAGAGGAATAGACTGCTTCACCGGTATTTTGGGGACAAAAAATGAAAGAAAGAGGATGCTGCATTATTCGCTATTCCCGTATATTTGTACAACCTGCGCAAATATACGGAGATATTCGTTAATTGCAACATCCCCTTTTTCTTTTCAGCGAGGATTGGTGTTCAGTCTGGCCACCCGGTAAATACGATCCAGTAGATAGATATCATCCATTGTCTGATCATCGTAGGTCTTATTTTCACTCTTTTCCAGCTGCTTTTTCCATTTTTTCTTTTCTGCCGCCGCCCGAAAAGGCTCCCGGGAAAAAAGCTGTCTTTTTAACAGCCCCAGCAGCTCTATGCCCCCGGAAAATTGGTCGTAAAAGGGCAAAAATCCCGCCCCGGTGAGAATCAAATCCGTGGCCAACCGATTTTTCTCCGGCTGCGCGATTTCCAACAGCAAATGATTATATTCGCGGATTTTTGTTTCCCGCTCCCGGGGCTCCATGGCGTAAAGCCTTGCCACCAGCTCCCCAAACCTCGCCGGAGTGTTCCACTGATCTGCCCTTTTGGCAATGTCCAGAACAGATAGGCTCTCCTGACATTGAACCAATCTCAGCTGCTCCAGGGCTTCCTGTCCCCTGGTCTTCTCCATCAGAGAAAACTCCCGGGGCCCGTACCAGTAAAAGCTGAGAAGATTCTCCATGAAATCAGCTCCATAGTAATCCGTATAGGTTCGTCCCTTGAATTCCACCTTCTTGGGAAAATATGTCCCGTTGAGGGCCAGGGCCAGATGAATGGGGTACGCTTCTGCCTGCAGCAGCAGCTGCACATATTCTCTTTGTTCTTTAGGAAACCATTCCCCCGCCGCTTCCTCGAAAATCCTATTGGCCCCATAGGCTCCCAGAGAAAACACGCTGTCATTATTCAGGTATAGAAAGCTTTCCGCCTTGGCCTGCAGAGGGAAAAAGGACAGATGGGCCATCTGCAGAAGACCGTGATCCTCCGTTTTTCTCCCCTCCCGGTAAAGCTCCCTGGCCATCTCATAAATCTGGGGCTCATGGCCTGCGTAACGGTGCTCCAACTCCGAGAAGTAGGCGGCCAGCAGCACATTAATTCCTCTTTTCCCCAGAATTCCCAGAGGATTTTCTGCACAGGCCTCCTCAAGCAGAGGAAGATCATAGCGGCTCTCCAGATTCGTGAGCACCAGCACTACCTTTCCCATCTGCACCAATTCCACCAATTCAGAGCGGCTCATTCTTTGCTTTTCCAGGAACAGACTCAGCTGCTCCTTCAGAGGCATCTCCAGGTACACCGTCTCATACAGCAGCAAAAGCTTGCGCAGATCCATGCTTCCTCCAAAGGCGCCATCCAGAAAACAGTTTTTTTGTCCTGCCCGGTAATATGGCAGCTGCTCCCGGCCAATGCGGTTCTGATAAATATCTTCCGCATGGGTAAACCAGTAATCTGCCTCATCTGCCGTCCAGGGCAGCTCCCTGGCAAATGCTAAACCGGCTGCCTGCCAGAAATTTCCCCCCTCACTGTCTTTATCCGTTTTCTCTGCAGAAGTTCCTTCCGTCTCTCTTTTCTCTATTTTCACCGCCGCCTGATCCGTCCCCAGAGCCTTCTGCAGTACTTCCCGTATCTTGGCGATCTCTTCCTTCTTCACCGGTTCTCTCACGGAAACCTCTACCCGGTAGTCCTTCCCTGGATAATGCTTTATCTGTCCAAAGATAAGCTGGGGAAATCGGCCTTCCAGGAGATTTCTCACTTCCCCTTCCGTGAAGGCAGAAGCTCGGAACTCCGCCACCGGATTTTCCCAGGAAATGGGAGGCAGAATTTTCTCATAAATCTTCGGAGGAAACTTGCTAACGGAGGCCGGACTGGCGATCATTCGGATTTCCTGATTAAACTGATGTTTCAGCTGTTCAAAATCCCCTTCATAACTTTCGCAAAAAATCACATACTCCCGGTCATTTACCCTGTAAATCACCGTGTCCAATTCCGGATACCGGCAGCGCAGCGCCAAATCTGTTCTCCGAACCTCATCATCCGCCAGATACATCTCTCTTTGCCTCTTATTCTACGGTGACACTCTTGGCCAGGTTTCTGGGTTTATCCACATCCAGGCCCTTGGCCACGCTGACGTAATATCCCAGAAGCTGCAGCGGCACCACCGCCAGGCTTCCCACAAAATGCTCATCCACCTTGGGCACATAGACGGTGAAATCCGCCTGATCCTCGGTCGCATACCTGCCGTAGGTGGTGAGACCCATCAGGTACGCGCCCCTGCTCTTGCACTCCACCATGTTGCTGATGGTTTTCTCGTACAGCTCTTCCTGGGTCAGCACGCCCACCACCAGCGTTCCATCCTCAATGAGACTGATGGTCCCGTGCTTCAGCTCACCGGCCGCGTAGGCCTCCGAGTGAATGTAGGAAATCTCCTTCAGCTTCAGGCTGCCCTCCAGGCATACGGCGTAGTCCAATCCCCGGCCGATGAAGAACACGTCCCGGGCGTTGGCATACTTGGCCGCAAACCACTGAATTCTGCCCTTGTCCTCCAGGATTTTTTCCATCTTCCCCGGAAGGCTCTGCAGCTCCTCCAGATAGCGGCTGTACTGTTCCTGGTTAATGGTCTCCCGCACCCGGGCAAACTCCACCGCCAGACAGTAGGCCGCTGCCAACTGGGCAGAGTAGGCCTTGGTGGTGGCCACAGAAATCTCCGGCCCCGCCAGGGTGTAGAAGACATGATCTGCCTCCCGGGCAATGGTGCTGCCCACCACATTGACGATGGCCAGGGTGGCGATCCCCCGCTCCTTGGCCAGGCGCAGCGCCGCCAGGGTATCCGCCGTCTCCCCGGACTGGCTGACCACCACCACCAGGGAATCCTCAGGGATAGGCATCTTCCGGTAGCGGAACTCAGAGGCCAGCTCCACCCGCACCGGCAGCTGGGCCAGGTCCTCCAGCACATACTGGGCGGCCACCCCCACATGCCAGGCGGAACCGCAGGCCACCAGGAAGATCTGCTTTGTCTCTCTCATCTGCTCCGGGGTGATGCCCACCTCCGAGAGGTCGATGGCTCCTCCCCTGATCACGGAATTCAGGGTGTCCAGCACTGCCTTGGGCTGCTCGTGGATCTCCTTGATCATGAAGTGCTCAAAGCCGGCTTTCTCCGCCGCCTCCGCGTCCCACTTAATCTCCGTGGTTTCCTTCTGAACCTCGTCCCCGTCCAGGTTATAGAAGTGGGCCTCCCCGGGCACCAGCCGGGCAAACTCCAGATTGCCGATATAGTAAACGTTCCGGGTATATTTGAGAATCGCCGGCACATCGGAGGCCACGTAGGTCTCCCCGTCGGCTATGCCGATGATCATGGGGGAATCCTTCCGGGCCACCCAGATCTCCCCGGGGTAATCCTCAAACATCAGCTCCAGGGCGTAGGATCCCCGCACCCGCACCATGGTCTTGGCGATGGCATCGATGGGCCCCAGCTTGTACTTTTTATAATAGTAGTCCACCAGCTTAATGACCACTTCCGTGTCCGTCTGGCTGTAAAATACGTAGCCGTGCTTCAGCAGCTTTTCCCGCAGCTCCGTATAATTTTCAATAATTCCATTGTGGACCCCCACCACCGCGGACTCCACCTCCCCGGAGCCGGATCCGGTACAGTTGCCGGACACGTGGGGATGGGCGTTGGTTTTGCTGGGTTCCCCGTGGGTGGCCCACCGGGTGTGGCCGATGCCGCAGGCTCCCCGCAGGGCTTTTCCGTTATCGGTTTTCTCCATCAGGTTGCTGAGCCGGCCCTTGGCCTTCACCACCTGGGCCTTCTGCTCACCGTCCCGTACGGCGATCCCGGCGGAATCATATCCCCGGTACTCCAGCTTTGACAATCCATCCAGCAAAATGGGCGCCGCCTGCTGGCGTCCCACAAATCCTACAATTCCACACATACTAAGCTTCCTTTCCCAAACCCTGTCCGGTTTGACTATATCGGTTATTTTTTCGCCGCCACAAGGCAGCTTCTCATGATAAATGTTCCCACCATCATGCCCAGGGCGATCCCCGCCGCCAGAAGAAGGGTGCTCTTCCCGGTGGAGGCCGCCTGCTCCCACTGGCCCTGCACCGTGTACTCCATGGCATGGTACAGGGAGCCTCCGGGAATCAGCGGGATGGTGGAGGGCACCAGAAATATGGTGGCCGGAGATTTCTTCAGCCGGGCCAGGATCTCCGCATAGAGGGTAATCAGCAGTGTAGAGATAAAATAGCACACCGCCTCCTGCCGCACAAACTCCGCGGCCCCCAGGTAAAAAATCCAGGACAGGGCCCCGCCCAGGGCGCCCAAAAATAGTTTATCCCTTTTTACCCGGAATAAAAGTTCAAAGCCCAGGGAGCCCACAAAGGCGCTTGCCACCTGAATCACCATTTCCATCTTCTATCCCCCCTCACAGCAGCACAGATACCACAGCAAAACCAAAGGCTATGGCTATGGCTAAAATCATGGCCTCCACGAAGCGCAGAAGCCCGGTGATCATCTCGCCGCCAAACATGTCTCTCAGGGCGTTGGTCAGTCCAATTCCCGGTATCAGCAGCATAATATTTCCGATGGTGATCTTGTCGAAATGTGCGCCCAGTCCTATACCGATCAGCAGGTGGGCCAGCAGTCCGCCCACTGCCGCCCGCAGAAAGTCAAAGAGAATCCTGTTCATCTCCAGCCGTTCCAGGATGATCTCCGACATTTTCAGCAGAATTCCAATCACCAGGGAGGCCAGGGCGTCCAGTCCATTTCCCCCAAAGAACAGGGTAAATCCTCCGGAGACCGCCGCATAGGTGAAGAGCTGCTCCCAGAGGGCGGGCTTTTCCTGGCGGCCGCAGGCCTCCAGAGCCTCGTAAGCCTGCTCCAGGGTCAGCTTGCTCTCACAGAGCAGCCGGGAGAGATTGTTCAGATCCTCCAGCTTTTTTAAATGGTAGCTCTGCCCCTTAATTCTCCTGGTCTGGGTCACAGAGCCGAACCCGGGGCCATACACAGTCACAATGATGCTGGCGGTGATGGTAAACACATCCACCCGCTCCATTCCGTAGGCGTAGCAGATCCGGGAAATGCTGTCCTCCACCCGGTGTACCTCCGCCCCGGCGATCAGCATCTCCTCCCCAATGCTCATGGCCAGACCCAGGCATTTTTTTACATAATCCTCTTCCATTGTCTCCACTGTCTCTCCCTCCTGGGGCCATGGTAGCATACGTTCCTCAAAAAAGCAACCCACTCTACCGCCAGGCCTTTGCAAGCCGGGCCACAGCCTCCGCAAGCTTTGCCTCTTCCAGGGCGGCGTAGCCCAGAAGAATGGTAGGGGGATGATTCCCCTGCCCTTGGCCCACCAGATAATCAGACAGGCCGTAAACCTGCACTCCCTGCTCCCGGGCCTGTCTTATGCGTTCCTTCTCCGAGGAGCATCCTGACAGACTCACCGCCAGATGGGTTCCCGCGTGCTCACCCCAGATGCGCTCCACCGCCGGTATCTGTTTCAAACTGGCCAGCAGCAGATCATGCTTGGTCTTATAGCAGGTGCGCATCCGGTTCAGATGCCGTTGATAATAGCCGCCCCGCAGAAACAGCTCCATAATCCGCTGATCCGCCCGGGATACGGTGGCGGAAAAAACCTTCGGCAGCTTCCGGTAGCGCTCCAGGAGCCTCTGAGGAAGAACCATGTAGCTGATTCGGATGGCCGGGGCCACAGACCGGGAAAAGGTTCCCAGGTAGATCACCTTCCCGGCCCTGTCCGCCCCCAGAAGGGCGGGCACCGGCCTGCCCTTGTAGCGAAACTCGCTGTCATAGTCATCCTCAATCAGATACCGATCCTCCCGGCTTCCCGCCCAGGCCAGCAGCTGCATCCGCCGTCCGATGGGCATCACCGTTCCCATGGGAAATTGATGGGAGGGCATCACGTAGGCCACCTGGGCGCCGCTCTCCTCCAGCTCCTCCACCCGCATCCCCTGGCTGTCCATGGATACCGGTTCCACGGCAAAGCGCAGGTTCCGAAAGGTCTGATAGGCGCTGATATAGGTGGGATTCTCCATGGCGATGCGGATATCCCGGGAGAAAATCACCGACAGCAGCATCAGCAGATAGTCATTCCCCGCCCCCACCAGGATCTGCTGGGGACTGCAGCTGACCCCTCTGCCGTGGTAGAGATAGGAGGCTATGGCCTCCCGCAGCCCCCAATCCCCCTGGGGCTCTCCCAGCTGGAAGAGATTTCCGTCGTCCCCGGCCAACACCTCCCGGCTCAATTTTCTCCAGATATTGTAGGGAAATCCATCCGGAGCAATCCCTCCTAAGGCGAAATCATAGGGAAGCGGCGCCTTGGGCTTGGGGGGCGCAAAGCTCTCCCAGATGGGCGCCCCGGTGCGGTTTAACTCCTCCAGGGAGGAGATAAAGTATCCCCGGCTGGGCCGGGCCTCCAGATACCCCTCCGCCACCAGCTGGGCGTAGGCCAAATCCACGGTGCTGCGGCTGACCCCCAGCTGAAGGGCCAGAGCCCTGGCGGAGGGCAGCTTCTCCCCCTGGCGGATCCTTCCGGCCTCCGCTTCCCTGCGAATAAAAGTATAGATCTGCAGATACAGGGGCTCCCGGGATTGGGGCTCCAGCATAATTGCCAATTCCTGCATGGTCATCCTCCCCAAAGGAAAGGACTGCCGCATTAGTGGAATCTCTGATTCTTTCAGTTTATCCCCTAATGGCGGCAGCCCTTTCCTCTTCTATTTCTCTCTTAATCCTTCTTCGGCAGCTTGAAGGAGCTCTTCAAGGACACAATCCGGTTAAATACCAGCGCCTCCGGCTTGGAGTCGTGGGAATCCACGCAGAAGAAGCCGTTGCGCACAAACTGGAAGCTGTCGTAGGCCTTAGCTCCCGCCACGCTGGGCTCCACGTAGCCCTTCACCACCCGCAGAGAGTTGGGATTTAAGTTCAGGGAGCCGTCCTCATTGTAGACGCCCTTCTCCTCGTCGATGATATTCTCATACAGGCGCATTTCCGCTTCCAGGGCCGTGGAGGCGTTTACCCAGTGAATGGTTCCCTTAACCTTGCGGCCGTCCGGGGAATTTCCTCCCTTGGAGGCCGGATCATAGGTGCCGTGCACCACGGTAACCTTTCCATTTTCGTCCTTCTCAAAGCCGGTACACTTCACAAAATAGGCGTTCATCAGACGCACCTCATTGCCCGGGAACATACGGAAATATTTCTTGGGGGGCTCCTCCATAAAGTCCTCCCGCTCAATATAAAGCTCCCGGCCAAAGGGAATCCTGCGGCTGCCCAGCTCCGGATTTTCCAGGTTGTTGGCCGCCTCCAGCTCCTCCGTCTGGCCCTCCGGATAGTTGTCAATCACCAGCTTGATGGGATCCAGCACCGCCATCACCCGGGCTTTCTTCAGCTTTAAATCCTCCCGGATGCAGTACTCCAGCATGGCATAATCCACAGAGCTGTGAGCCTTGGAGACGCCGCACAGGTCCACGAAAAGCTTGATGGACTCCGGGGTAAATCCCCTCCGGCGCAGGGCCGCGATGGACACCAGCCGGGGATCATCCCAGCCGTCCACGATGCCCTCCTCCACCAGGCGCTTGATATAGCGCTTGCCGGTGACCACGTTGGTCAGGTACATCTTGGCGAACTCAATCTGCTTGGGCGGATGCTCGTAGCCCACTTCCCGGACAACCCAGTCGTACAGGGGCCGGTGATCCTCAAACTCCAGAGTACAGATGGAGTGGGTCACGCCCTCGATGGCGTCCTCGATGGGATGAGCGAAGTCATACATGGGGTAAATACACCAGGCGTCGCCGGTGCGGTGGTGATTCATGTGAGCCACCCGGTAGATCACCGGATCTCTCATATTCATATTGGGGGAGGCCATATCTATCTTGGCCCGCAGCACCTTCTCCCCATCCTTAAACTCTCCCTTTTTCATCCGCTCAAAGAGATCCAGATTCTCCTCCACGGAGCGGTTCCGGTAGGGGCTGTCCTTGCCCGGCTCAGTGAGCGTTCCCCGGTATTCCCGAATTTCCTCGGCGGTCAGATCGCAGACATAAGCCTTCCCTTCCCGGATGAGCTTTACAGCAGCCTCATACATCTGGGGGAAATAGTCGGAGGCAAAATAAAGCCTGTCCTCCCAGTCCGCCCCCAGCCACTGGATGTCCTCCTTGATGGACTCCACGAACTCTTCCTTTTCCTTGGTGGGGTTGGTATCGTCGAAGCGCATGTTAAATCTTCCGTGATACTCCTGTGCCAGCCCGTAATTCAGCAGGATCGACTTGGCATGGCCAATGTGCAGATAGCCGTTGGGTTCCGGCGGAAATCTGGTGCAGATGGTCTCGTACTTGCCCTCCGCCAGATCCTTCTCTATAATCTGTTCGATAAAATTCTTGGAAACCACTTCTTTTTCCACGGTTTTCCCTCCTCGGATAATTTGCGTATATTTCATCATACCACAGAGGATGCCCCAAAAGCAATTATTTCTCGCATATTTTCATAAAATGCGCGAAACCTTTGGCTTTTGGGACATCCTCCCGGAAAATTATTCAGCTCCGGCCGCCTTTGACCGCTCCCTAGGCCTCAATCTCAGGCATGGTGGCAAAGCCTGCCTCCAACTCCGCGTCGGTGGGAATGTAATCCTCCATCTGTCCGTCGTTAAACCGCTGATAAGCCACCATATCAAAGTAGCCGGTGCCGGTGAGGCCGAACACGATGGTTTTCTCCTCCCCGGTCTCCTTGCATTTCTTCGCTTCATCCAGGGCCACCTTGATGGCGTGGGCGCTCTCCGGCGCCGGAAGGATACCCTCCACCCGGGCAAACTCCTGAGCCGCCGCGAACACCTCCGTCTGACCCACACTTCTGGCCTCCATCAGGCCGTCATGGTACAGCTGGGAGAGGATTCCGCTCATGCCGTGGTAGCGCAGGCCGCCCGCATGGCTGGCGGAGGGGATGAACCCGTTGCCCAGGGTGTACATCTTCTGCAGGGGCGTCACCTTTCCGGTGTCGCAGAAATCGTAGGCAAATCTTCCTCTGGTAAAGCTGGGGCAGGAGGCCGGCTCCACGGCGATGATCTGATAGTCCCGCTCACCCCGCAGCTTCTCCCCCATAAAGGGAGAGATCAGTCCTCCCAGGTTGGAGCCGCCGCCGGCGCAGCCGATGATCATATCCGGCACAATTCCGTATTTGTCCAGGGCCGTCTTGGTCTCCAGTCCGATGACCGTCTGGTGCAGCAGCACCTGGTTCAGCACGCTGCCCAGCACGTAGCGGTAACCCTCCAGGCTGGTGGCCCGCTCCACAGCCTCGGAGATGGCGCAGCCTAAGCTTCCGCTGGTTCCCGGGAACTCCTCCAGAATCTTCCGCCCGATCTGGGTGGTGTCGGAGGGGGAGGGGGTCACGGCAGCGCCGTAGGTGCGCATCACCTCCCGGCGGAAGGGCTTCTGCTCGTAGGAGCATTTCACCATATAAACCTGGCAGTCCAGGCCCAGGTAAGCGCAGGCCATGGACAGGGCCGTTCCCCACTGGCCGGCTCCCGTCTCCGTGGTAACGCCCTTTAAGCCCTGCTTCTTGGCGTAGTAAGCCTGGGCGATGGCGGAATTGAGCTTGTGGCTCCCGCTGGTATTGTTTCCCTCAAACTTATAGTAAATTTTAGCCGGAGTCTGCAGCTTCTCCTCCAGGCAGTAGGCCCGCACCAGCGGGGAGGGACGGTACATCTTGTAGAAGCTCCGAATCTCCTCCGGGATATCAATATAGGCCGTGTCATTGTCCAGCTCCTGCTTTACCAGCTCAGCGCAGAATACCTGCCCCAGCTCCTCAGGCGTCATGGGCTTTAAGGTGGCCGGATTTAACAGCGGCGCCGGCTTATTCTTCATATCCGCCCGCACATTATACCACTGCTTAGGCATCTCGCTCTCTTCCAAATAAATCTTATAGGGGATTTCCTGATTCATCTTTTTTACCTTCCTTCTCTCATGGCATCGGCCCGCAGGCACGTCTTAGCTTTTATTCTACCTGTTTTACCGCGCAAATACAAGATTTTCCTCCGAGCATTTTCCTTTTCTAGCCCCGGTAACGGTTCAGGCAGGCATACCACTCCTGTCTGCGGGGGACGGCCAGGCCGCCGGGCACATAGCTGCCGCCGCAGACCGCCTCCAGGCCTCCCTTTTTTAGCTGCCCCAGGACTGCCTCCGCCACCTGGGAGATGTTTCTGCGGCCGTCGATACAGTGCTCCCGGGCGTATTTCAGCATCTGGGCCAGAGCCGCCGTCTGCTCATAGTCCACCAGCTGCTCCACGTAGCGCAGATCCACGGTCTCCCGGCCGATGAGGAACTCGTCTTTGTCCCGCACCTTCACCTTCAGGCGCTCCTCCCGATTTTCCAGGCTGCGGCCGTGATAGTCCCGGCCCATCCGGGGCTTTTCCTGCCGAGGCAGCTCCATGGGCTTTCTTGTCTTCGGGGCTGCGAAGGGCGCCGGCTTCGTCCGGTTCACAGGATTTTCCCGGCAGAGCTCCTTCACCCGCCGGGTGATATCCAAGGCCCTGTAGCTCTCCATCTGAATCACTGTGTCCGCCACATGGAAGAAAGCCCCGGAACTTCCGGCCACCAAAATGGTGGAGACTCCCGCCTCCTCATAGAGCTCCCGCACCCGCTCCAGGAAGGGAGTGATGGGCTCCTGCTCCCGGCAGATCACCTGCTGCATAAAATCGTCCCGAACCATGAAGTTGGTGGCGGAGGTGTCCTCGTCGATGAGGAACAGCTTACTTCCGGCCTCCATGCACTCCACGATGGCCGCCGCCTGGGAGGTACTTCCGCTGGCGTCCGGGGTGGAAAAGCTGTGGGTGTCCTTTTTATTGGGCAGATCATTGATAAAGAGGGAAATATCCACATTTCTCACGGAGCGTCCATCCTCCGCCCGCAGCTTCACCGCCGTGTCGTCGGCGATGACGTACTCCCGGCCGTCCCCGGCAATGTGGTCATAAATTCCCACCTCCAGGGCATTTAAGAGGGTGGACTTCCCGTGGTAGCCTCCGCCCACGATCAGCGTGATTCCCCGGGGAATTCCCATGCCTTTTAGCTTTCCTTTATAGGGCAGCTCCAGCTCTACCTCCAGACTCCCAGGAGAGACAAAAGGCACGCTGCCCTTCATGGGCAGGGAGGAGACGCCGCTCTCCCGGGGCAGGATGCTGCCGTTGGCCACGAAGGCGGCCAGATCCCGCTTCTTCAGCTCCTCCCGGATGGCGTGCTGATCCCGGGACAGAAAAATCACCTGTTCCACCTCCCGGGCAGGCAGGCTTCTGTAATAGCACACCGCCCGGACACATTTGGGGAGGAAATCAAAGAGAATTTTCTCCAGCTCCGGGGCATTGATGGTTCTGCCGTTGGCGGGAAAGCCCACAGAAAACCGCAGGGTCAGCTCCCGCTCCCCAATCTGGCAGGCGGTGCGGTCCAAGACCTCCTGGCCGCAGCGGCTGACGGAAATAAGCCCACTCTTTCCGGAGCCCTTGGCCTTGAAGGTAAACCGCTGCACCTGGCTGTAGAACTGCCGGTTCAGATAGTCCTGCAGGGCGATCCTGGTGTGCTCCTCCCGGTAATACTCCGCCGGAAAACCGGCCCGGGCCAGGGGCACCCGCACGCTCAAGTGGGAGGGGGAGGCAAAGGGATCCCCCTGCACGTGGTCAATGGAGAGCACATAGTCCCGAAAATCATAGACCCCTTTCAGGGATTTATACGCCGGATAGCTCTTCCGGTGAATGGATGACAATAGCTGCTGTAATTCTGTAGACTGTTTCATGTTTTCCTCCTAATCTATCTGCCAATGGGTTTTGCTTCCCTGCCTTGTTTTCTTCACCACAAGCTTTCGCTCCAGCTGCTCCTTGAGCTCGGTCACATGGGAAATGATGCCGATGAGCCTCCGGCCCTCCGTCAGCTCCTGGAGCACCTGAATGGCCCGCAGCCGGGATTCCTCATCCAGGGAACCGAAGCCCTCGTCCAGGAACAGGGCCTCCATGCGCACGCTTCCCGCATGGCCCTGGATCACATCCGCCATGCCCAGGGCCATGGCCAGGGCCGCCAGGAAGGCTTCGCCGCCGGAGAGGGTTTTCACATCCCTCACCTTACCGGTGACTACACTGTACACATCCAAATCCAGGCCCGCCTCTCCCCGGTGTCCCAGCTGATCCAGCTCCCGGCATTGAAGCAAAAAGGATCCGCCGCTCATGGCGGCCAGACGCCGGTTGGCCGCCTGGATCATCTGTTTAAAATACTGGCGCTGGACGTAGGTCTGAAAATCCAGCTTGGCGCTGCCGCTCATGGCGCCGTTGGCCGCCCGGGACAGCCCGTGGACGGTCTGGTACTGTTCCGCCAGCTGCTCCCGCTCTCTCCCCAGGCGTTTCAGCTGCCGCTCCGCCTGGCTGTTTCCGCCGGCAATTCCCGCCAGAAGGGTCAATTCCCGGCGAAGCTGCTCCCCGGCCTCTTTGGCCTGACTAAGGAGCTCCTCCTGCTCCCGGGTGTCCTTGGGCTCCTTGCCCTGAGCCTGCTCCTTAAGATGCCGGAAGCTGGCCTCGGCCTTAGCCGCCTGCTGCCGGTAGGTCTCCAGCTCCTCCTCCAGTTTCTCCCGCCGCTGCTCTTCCAGAGACCAGCTCCTGCAGTCCTCCAGGCTCTCAAAGCCCTGCTCATCCAAAAGCCGGGCCAAGGTTTCCTCCGCCTTTTTCAGGCTCTCCCCCTGCTGCTTTTGCCGCTCGGTGAGCTCCAGGATCCTCCCCTGCCGCTCCCTGGCCCCTTGCTCCAGGGCCGACAGCTCCTCCGCTGCCTGGCAGGCCCTCTGCTGGAGGGCCTCCAGACAAGCCTTGGCCCCGGCCAGCTGCCGCTCCAGCTCCTCCTTATCCCCAAAGGAAAAGGATTTTTCCAGCTGCTCCAACGCCGCCTGCTGGCCCTCCAGCCTCCGGCCCAGAGCTTCCCTGCGGCTCTGGCACTGTCTCAGAAGCCGCTCCAGCTCCCCCAGGCGATTTTCCAATTTTTCCAGTCGCGCCTCCAGCGCCTCCGGGAGCTGCTCCGGCTGGCTTGGGGATTTCTCCTGAGCTCCTGTTTTCCGCGCCAATTCTTCCGGGCTCGCCTTCAGGCCTTCCGGGCTCTCTTCCGTTTCTTCCTGCCCATGGGTTTTCAGCCCTTCAAGGGTTCGTTTCCCCAGCGCCGTGATCCGCTCCAGCCGTTCGCTCCATTTATCCCAAGTCTGCCGCAGGCCCTCCACCTGCTCCCGGGTTAAATCCTCCGGCTGCCGCCGGGCAGGACTTGGATGCGCCAGGGAACCGCAGACCGGGCAGGGTTCTCCTTCTCTGAGCTCCTGAGCCAGGACTCCCGCCTGGGTGTCCAGGAAATGGTGATATCCCCTCAGATATCCCTCCTCCGCCCGACGGCAGCTCTCCCGGGCCTGGATATACCATCCCTTAAGGCTCTCCGCCAGTTGGGAGAGCTCTCTTTTGACCCGGCTAAAACTCTCCTCATTGTCCCCCAGCTCTTTTTTGGTTTCCTCCAAAGCCGCCCGCTGCTCCTGGCGCTCCTGATATTTGGGCAGAATCTGTTCCATCCGGGAAATATTTCCCAGAAGCCGGGGCTGCTGCCGGCCCATTTCCTCCTGGGCGCCAGCAGCCTCCTCCTGCGCCTTTTTCAGTTGGCTTTCCTCTTCCCGGCGTTCCTTCCCAAACCGCTCCAGGCTCTGGACCGTGCGGGCCTGATCCTCCTGAAGCTGGCTTCTATACTTTTCCTGCTCCAGCACCGGAACAGCCTTTCCCGCCCGGCGAAGCTGCTCCCGCTTTTCCTCTATCTCCGGCTCCAGGCTCTGGCAGCGCTGCCAGCAGCTCCTGGCCTCATCAAGCTGCTCCAACAACTGATTGTCCTTCCGAATCTGATTGATGGCTTCTGTCAGCTGCTGCTGCCGGCCCAGACGGCGGGTTTCCTCTTCCGCCACCTGCTGCTGCCGACTTCCAATCTCCCGGTTAATCTCCTCCAGAAGCTTTAAGGTTCCCTGGCCCAGAATGTCCGTACCCCCGACAGCCTGTTCCCACTGCTCCTTCAAGCTGCCCGAGGGCAGACACTGCACATGGGTCTGCTCCTGGAGGATCGCCTTCCGGTTGTCCTCCAGACGGCCCCACAGCCGCTTATCCTCCTCCCGCAGCCGCTCCTGCAGCCGCTGGTAGCGGTCTGTATGGAACAGCCGGCCGAAGATTGCCTTGCGCTCCCGGGAGGAGGCGTACAGCAGATTTAAATACTCCCCCTGGGCGATCATCACAGTTTGGCGGAATTGATCCGCATCCAGCCCCACCATCTCCTGAAGCTTCTGATTTAGTTCCGGTATTTTCCCGGGAATGGCAGTTCCTTGGCCGTCGTAGACCTCCAGCATCGCCGGTACCTGCACCGCCGTGTACTGTCCCTCCTTATTTTTGCGCTTAGACCGGCGAAAATAGGAAGGACTGCGGACAATCCGATACTCTTCTCCCCTCTGGGAAAAGGTAAATTCCACCCGGGTCTCCTGCCCCTCCCGGGCATACTGGCTGCGCATCATGACTCCCTCGCGGCGGCCGCTGGTCTCCCCGTAGAGGGCAAAGACAATCCCATCAAAGATCGTGGTCTTTCCCGCCCCCGTATCCCCGGTGATCAAAAAAAGACCCGCCCCGGCTTCCCGAAAATCAATCCGCTCCTCTTCCCCGTAGGAGCCAAAGGCGCAGAGCACTAATTCCAGCGGCTTCATACGATTTCCTCCTTCAGTTCAGCCAACAGCTCTCCCAAAACCTGCTTCTCCTTGCTCTCCAGCCCTCTGCCGCAGACTGCCTGATAAAACTGTTCAAAGGCCTCCAGGGGCGCCGGCGCCGGAAGCTCTTCCTCCTCCAGGGCCAGCTGAGCCCTGGTTCGCTCATTGTCCACCCGCAGCTCCAGCAAGCACGCGTAGCTTCTCTCCACCTGCTCCCGCAGGTCAAAGGGCTCCTGATTGTCCGTAACCGTGACGCTGACGAAATCCTGGCAGCCCTCACCGGCAGCCCGGCAAATTTCCTCCAGGCTCCCCCGCACCCGGCGCACATCCTGAATGCCCCGCAGGGGCAAAAAGCTCAGCTGGGGCTCCTGGCCCTTCTCCCCCAGCTCCACAGCCACCACCGCTTTCCTGTGGTGCTCCTCGCTGACCGAATATTTGTAAGGGGAGCCGCTGTAGCGGATGTGGAGCCTTCCCACCTGCTGCCCTCCGTGAATATGTCCCAGGGCCGCATAGTCGAACCGCTCCAGCACCCGGGCGTCCACCGCGTCCAGGCCCCCGGAGGTAAGCACCGCCGTCTCCGAATCGCAGGTCTGAGGCTTCTGCCCCTTCCACACATAGAACTGGTGCGATAGGATCACATTTCTCTCCTGCCAATTTATCTCCTCCCGCTCCAGCAGAGCCTCCACAGCGCTCTGATAGTCGGTAACCCTTCCCTCCGGGAAAAGCCGCCGCACATACCCCGGCTTCAGAAAAGGGAGCAGGTAGAAATGCACCGGCCCATGCTCGTCTGTGAGGGTGACCTTTTTCAGCCGCTCCCCCTCCTCCTGGGGCAGCCGGGCCCCCATATGAATCTGATGATTGGCCAAAAATCCCCCCGCATAGGAAAGCCGCTCCCCGGAGTCATGGTTTCCGCTGATCACCAGCACCGGAATTTCCAGTCCGGCCAGCTCCGTGAGGAAGCTGTCCAAGAGGGTTCCCGCCTCCGCGGAGGGCACGGATTTGTCGTAGATATCCCCACAGATCAGGACGGCCTGCGGCCTCTCCTGCCGGGCATACTCCACCACCTGGGAGAGCACCTCCCGCTGATTAGCCTGCAGGCTGTACCCGTTTAGCTGTTTTCCAATGTGCAGATCTGATAGATGAAAAAATTTCACCGCCATCCCTCCTGGTCATTCCTCTCAATCTTCTGAAAGTATATCATATTGGAAGGAACTCGTCCAGCGGCCGGACATGGCCGGTGCTTCTGCGGGGGACAGCAGCGGTGCTTCTGCAAGGAACAGCAGCGGTACTTCTGCGGGCTAAAATCCCGGTCTGATATTCCGCTAAAATTTCTGCCAAAATTTCTTCAAGAAATTTTTCAAATTCACTTGACAATTAATACAATTTCTGGTAAATTCTTTACTTGTGACAGGCACAAAGCCTGAAACGAGTTTTCGCTATGCTGCCTTGGCTCAGTTGGTAGAGCGTCGCCTTGGTAAGGCGGAGGTCGGCAGTTCAAATCTGCTAGGCAGCTTAAAAGAGGTTGTCCCAAACTTCAAAAGGAAGATGGGATAACCTCTTTTACTTTTTGTAAGTCGAGCAGCTTAAACTGCCTACAATTAAGGGCAGAACCGCAAAAGCCTGCTCTCTCCCCAATGATCAATGATATATTTTATATTAATGCCATATTTATTCTATTTTCAAAACGTTCCATTATCTCGGCTATCCCATACGTTACATCCTGACTTATATTGTATGCAAATCCTCCTCGCTCAATTGCCCTAGTAAATGCCACCAATTCGTATCGTATTCCCTCTCCATCCAATTGATAAAAGTATCTTTTATTTTTAGTTTGATCCTCGTATCTAATCTCAAAATAATCTGTATTCCACCATGGTGCTGGAACATATACATATCCTTTTGTCCCCGAAATAATTAGTGAACCTTCAGATTTAACACCATCGCCAATTTTTAT
>DVHU01000040.1 GCA_018711815.1 Candidatus Egerieimonas intestinavium | reverse complement strand
CCACTGTTCCAGAATTTCCTCATAGTTGCGCCCCAGCCGGTCGATGGATTTCACCACCAGGAGATCCCCGGGCTTTAGCCGTCTCAGCAGCTTTTTGTACTGGGGCCGGTTGAAATCCTTCCCGCTGAGCTTGTCCATGAAGATCATTTCCTTCTCCACCGGAAACTCCCTCAGCGCAATCAGCTGACGCTCCTCGCACTGCTCCTTGGTGGATACCCGCACATAACCAAATGTTGTCCCTTCCATCAATCATTCCTCCTTTGTCTTTATTGTTTCCCCTGGAAGCATTTTATAAGAGGTGATACACGTATGAAATTCCACCTTGAGCTTTTCATGCCTCTTACGGAGGTGACGAGAAAGCAAAGCCCCCCACAGCGGGGATCAACTGACCGGCGGATAGCAAAGCTCCCACAGCGGGGATCAACTGACTGGCGGAAAGTAAAACCCCCGCAGGGTTATGTATTTTGTGCGAATTTGCCGAGCACAGCCTGGAGACTCTAGGCTCCAGGTGAGCGCAGGCTGAGCGCAAAAACATACCCTGCGGGAGTTTTTTTCACCGCAAGTTAGGCTCCTGTGGGAGGAAGCTCTCCACCGTAAGTTAGGCCCGGCGGGAGGAAGTACTCCAACGCAGGTTCGTATCCTGCGCGAGGAAGTACTCCACCTCAAGATAAAGAGGGATAAGGAACTATTTAACGGCTGACAGACAGGTTATAGTAAATAAAGCGGGTATATCGTGAAATGCGGTATATCCGCTTTGTTACGCAATAGAACGCCGTTTTTGAGGGATTAAATATAATATCCTTACCTCTCTATTTTCACGCGCGCAAAGCCGCATATCAAAATCAAGGCTTTTTCGCCCCTAAATAACCGCAAGACACCCATGATAGATAGAGGGCGCAAGCGGTTTTTCCGTTTGCCCCCCTCTTGACTACCCGTGAGCAAAGACGGGAAAAGCCGATAACCGCATTTCATCTTGCGTGTTATCGGCTCTGCGTCTGTGTGCCCGGCTCTTTGATAACGGACATATTGAGTTGCTTTACATTGATTAGCATTTCCTGCTTACACTTCGGACAGAACAGCGGGAAGTGTTCAAGCACCGTATCTTCTCTGATCTTCAAGCGGGTTTTACTCTTGCAAATAGGACAGAGTACCCACTCGCTTTTTATACTCTCGTTCAATTTTGTTACACAGTCCCCTCAAATCTGGCGGCAACTTTTTTCAGCCACTCCCGGATAGGAAGATGCTGCGGACACATCTGTTCACATTGTCCGCACTCGATACAGTCGCTTGCTTTTCCAAACTGTTCTGAAAAATGGCTATACAGCATTGTTTGAGCAGTCCACGCCTTTGTTATGAGCTCCAGCATATCCGCATTGTAGAGGGCAAAATATTTTGGAATGGCAATATTTTTCGGACACTTATTGATACAGTAAGCACAACCCGTGCAAGGTATGGCAATACTGCCATTGATAATATCTGCCGCTTTTTGAACCAACGCATATTCTTCCTCGGCAAAGGGCGTGAAGTTTTCCATATAGGATAGGTTATCTCTGACCTGTTCCAGATTGCTCATACCACTCAAAACCAACATCACATTTTCATGGCTTGCCGCAAAGCGGATGGCCCATGAAGCGACAGACAGATCGGGACGATAGGCGCGGAACAGATTTTCTACTTCCTGCGGGATATTGGCAAGCGTACCGCCTTTTACCGGCTCCATGACAATAACGGGCTTCCCATGCCTTTTTGCGGTTTCATAGCATTTGCGGGATTGGATTGTGTTGTTTTCCCAGTCGAGATAATTCAGTTGTATCTGAACAAAATCCACTTCCGGGTGTTCCGTCAAAATCCCGTCCAGCGCATCGGCGGTGTCATGAAATGAAAATCCGATATGCTTTACAAGTCCGGCTTTTTTCTTATCGGCAAGGAACTCAAAAACATGGGTTTCTTCTGCTGCCTTGCGACGGTTGCCGCCCATATCGTGAATTAGATAATAGTCGAAGTAGTCAACGCCGCACCGCGCAAGCTGCGTTGTGAAATATT
The DNA here is from genome assembly GCA_018711815.1 of Candidatus Egerieimonas intestinavium. Classification (GTDB taxonomy): domain Bacteria; phylum Bacillota; class Clostridia; order Lachnospirales; family Lachnospiraceae; genus Egerieimonas; species Egerieimonas intestinavium. The sequence continues at coordinate 15,047 of DVHU01000040.1, read as the reverse complement.
CCTCTAACTCGCTCTCTTTGCGGATAAGGACAAGGGGCATTTTGTCTGCAAGCAGAAAAGCAGAACGGGGATAACGCTCTACAAGGCACTCTTTCACGGCGGCTTCCGATTGCCCGTTGTGATAAAACCACGCCGTATCAAAATATTTAAATCCTTTTTCGAGAAACAGGTCAATCATATCACATAACTGTTTCTTATCCGGCTGTGAAAAATCGTCGTTTACAAGCGGCAGGCGCATAAGCCCAAAACCTAATTTTTTCATGTGCTTTCCTCCATTCTGAAATGCTTAAATTCCTTTGATTCTGGATATACAGGTGGCGGTATATTTCTCCCAAAGGTCTGTCATAATCTGCTGTTCCGGCTCTGTCAAAGAAGCAAAGGTTTCTAATTCTGCCTTTTCAATGTGGGAAATGACTTGCCTTTGAAATACCCGTCCCTTTTCCGTCAACATAATAGAACGGGCGCGCCTGTCGTCTGGATTTTCCACTAATGTTACATATCCTTTCTTCTCAAAAGAGAGGATTACTTTGTTGACTGTCTGTTTGGGAAAATACAGCGTGTCGCATATTTCCTTTTGCGTCGTCCCGTCGTCAATCAACTGTAAGACAAACATGGAAATATAGGTCAAATCGTGTTCCTTTGCATACTCCTCATAGACATGGTTTAATCTCTGCCATGCAAGATAGAAGCGTTTTAAGTTTTTCGGTCTGTTCAATTCTTTCATCATATAGTCCCCTTTTAGACTATTGTAGCAGAAAGGGAATCTAAAATCAATCTCTTGCTTGCCTTTGATATTGGCTTTTTTCATCCTTTGTCCGTGTTAAGTCATAGGAAAAGTTTTTGAAAAAACTTTCTCAAAACTTCGGCAAAATTGAAAATCTGCGTGTTGTATATTGTGAGGGGCAAAGTGCAGCAAAAGCTGCTTTTCAGACGGGATAAGCGGGGAAATCAACTAACCGGCGGAAAGTAAAGCTCCCGCAGCGGAGATCAACTGACCGCCGGAAAGCAAAGCTCCCTCAGCGGAGATCAACTGACCGGCGGTAAGCAAAGCTCCCTCAGGGGAAAACAACTGACCGGCGGAAAACAAAGCTCCCGCAGAAATATGTATTTTGTGCGAATTTGCCGAGCACATCCTCGAGACCCAGGCTCGAGGTGAGCGCAGGCTGAGCACAAAAACATACTTCTGCGGGAGCCATTCTTTCTTCCCCCTCCAATTCATCCCCCTTCAGGCGCCATTCCTTCTCTTCGCCTCACATCTTATCCAGCCGCAGCAGCGCATTGACATAGATGCGGATTCCCGTGGTCATGTCGGTGACCTTCATGCCCTCGTTGGGCTGGTGGCCTTCCCCGTAGACCAGGGGATCCGTGGCGTCGATCTTGCGGGTGGTGGGGCCGTAGGCCACAGCGTTGGGAATCTTCCGGGCGTAGGTGCCGCCGCCCATCACATAGGGCGTGTAGCTGCCGTCCAGGAATTGGTTGGCCGTCTCGTGGAGAACCTGTACCCAGGGAGTCTGGGGATCCACATACATGGGCGGATCATTCTTCAGATTTTCCACCGCGAAGCCGTGTTCCCGGCAGGTCTTATCCAGATTTTCCATGAGCTCCTTCTGATCCGCCTTCAGGGCATACCTGACGTTCAGGGACTGGGTCAGCTTGCCGTCCCTTACGGAGACCATCCCTCCCACAGCCGTGGTCTTTCCCACAATATCATCCGCACAATCAATGTGCAGGCCAGTACCGTAGTAGTCGCGAAAGCCCTCCGCCAAAAATCCCACTGCCCGGGCAGCCTTCTGATCCAGAAGTCCGCTTTCTGCCAGAGCCGCGGCCAGTTTCCAAATGGCGCTCTCGCTCCCCTCGGGAAATGCCGCATGGGCGGCAATACCCTGGGCCTTGGCGATGACCGTCCCCGCTTCCCCGGCAGTCACTGACAGCTGGGGCGCCCGGCGGGCCAGCTCCTCCCTATCCACGCCCCGAAGTACCGCCTGGGCGAAGTCAGGAACCATGTTGGAGGCCTGACCGCCGCCAAAATCCACCAGACAGCTGCCGGAAATATCCGTGGTCAAGTTCGCCGTGAGGATTCCTTTCTCCCCGTAGCACAGGGAATACCTACCGTCCGAGGTAAAGGAGAGCTCCGGGGCCCCATGGTGCTCCAGATAATGGACGATGTCGCTCATCCCCGCCTCCTCCTCGCAGCCGAAATACATAAGGATGCTGTGCTTCAGAGGCAGACCCAGATCCCTGATGCACTTCATTGCGTACAGGGAAGCCACTGCCGGACATTTGTTGTCGCTGGAGCCCCTGCCCAGGATATAGCCGTCTTTTAGCTGGGCGTCATAAGGATCAAAATCCCAGTTGGCCAGGTCTCCCTCGGGCACAATATCCAGATGGCCGAACACGCCCAGCTGCCGGTCCGTCTCCCCTTTGAGCAGAGCGGTGCCAGAATAATAGTCATTATTTTCCGTCTCAAAGCCCATATCCTTAGCCAGCTTTAAGGCCTCCTCCAGAACCCTGGCGCAGCCGGTGCCGTAGGGATATCCTCCCTCTCCTCTCTGGCTGACGCTTTTGATCTTCACCAGCTGAATGGCGTCCGCAATCATCTGCTCCTGATGTTCCTCAATCCACTGATCAATTTTTACTTGCAGTTCCTGTTCCGTCATAAGCTCGCCGCCTCCAACTCCTTTTTTAATTCCCGGGGATTTAACTGCTTCAGTTCATCCAGCACAAAGAGGCCGTCCTTGCGGATGAGAACTCCGTCCGCGTAGATCTCTCCTCCCCCCATTTCCCTGGCATGGGAAGTCACAATATCCCAGTGAATGGCGCTGGGGTTGTAGATGCTGTCGTTGCCCGGGGTAAAGTGCATGGTCATGGCCATCTTCTCATCGAAGAGCGTGTCATTGATGGGCCGGGTAATGTAGGGGTTAAAGCCCATGGCAAATTCTCCGATTCTCCGGGCGTTGGGGTCCGTGTCCAGGATCTCATTCATCCGCTCCGTGTGGTTGGAGCGGGCCTCCACAATTTTTCCGTCCTTCAATGTCAGGGAAATATCCTCAAAAAGGGTATTCTGGAAGAATGAGGGCAAGTTGTAGGAAATCCTCCCGTTGGCCGACTCAGGAATAATGGGCATACCCGTCTCCCCGCAGGGAATGTTGAATATACCGCAGGCCGGTGGCTTGCAGCAGCCCTTGATGGAAAAGGTCAGATCTGTCCCCGGAGCCTTGATGGCAATCTGATCCGTGCGCATCATCAGGTCATTTAAGGGGGCCGCCAGCTCATTCATCCTCCGGTAATTCAGGCAGCAGTTTTCAAAGAAGAAATCCTCCAGCTCCTGGGTGCTCATGCCCGCCGACTGGGCAAAGGAATCATTGGGATAGCGCAGCACACACCACTTGGTGTTGGTTATCCTGGTTCCGTAGTGGAGCTTTCCGTAATATTTGTTGTACAAGCGCATCTTCTCCGCCGGGATACCCTCGTAGGTCTTGTTGTTATGATTTTTGCGCACCACAATGTAGGCGTCCATGTCCTCCATCCGGAAATTTTCATATTTGTACCAGGCCTCCATGGACTCCTCAGTGGCGTTCATGATCAGCTGGCGGTTCAGACTCAGGGACTGGAGGTTTACGAAAGGCTGTCCCCCCGCCTCCTGAGCCGCCCCCACCAGCTCCTCCGCGAAATCATAGGCCTCATCCCAAATGTCGATCAGCACCTTCTCTCCCGGCTGTAAATGCACCGAATATTCTATGACCTGCTTGGCCATCTTTCTGATTCTTGGATCCTTCATCCTCTGTCCTCCCTCAGACAATCACCTGTAAATTTTTCGGGAAAGAATGTAAAATTTCCCGCTTTCCGCCTCGGATCATCACCTGATCCTCTATGCGGATTCCGTATTCTCCCGGAAAATAAAGTCCCGGCTCCACGGAAAAGACCATTCCCTCTTCGATCACCGTCTCCCCCTCCACAGGGATTTTGGGGTAATCATGGCAGTCTAGGCCCACCCCGTGGCTGGTTCTGTGGATGTAAAATTCCCCATAGCCCTGCTCCGTCAGAAAATCCCGGACAGTCCTGTCCACAGCCTGCAGGGTATTCCCCGGATAAGAGGCCTCTATCCCTCTCTCCTGGGCCTCCAGAACAATCCCATACAGCCGCCTGTACCGGTCGTCCGGCTCCCCGAAGAAAAACATTCTGGTCATATCCGTATTGTAAAAATCAAAGTCCGCGCCGAAATCAATCAGCAGCGGTTTTCCCGGACAGATAACCGTGCGGTCCGGGTGGTGGTGCGGGGAAGCCGCGTTTTCCCCGAAGCAGACGCTGACCGCATTGTGGCGCAGCCCCAGATTGCCCATCTCATACATCATTCTGGCCTCCAGCTGCTGCTCCGTCTTCCCGAGCCAGTAGGCGCCCAGTGACATGCAGATCTCCAGAGCCTGGTCCGCCCTCCGGCAGGCCTCTCTGGTGGCCTCCAGCTCCTGCTCATCCTTCACCGCCCGCAGCTCTGCCGTCAGCTCCTCCACAGGAACCATCTGCAGTCCCGGCCATACTTCCTTCAACTCCAGGGCAAAGAGGGCGGGCAGGCCCTCCGAGATGGCCGCCCTCTTCCAGGGCATTTCTCTTTTGCCCACCTCCCGGCGCAGCAGCTCCATGGGCAAAACCTGGTAGGCATACTCCAGGATCCTCCCCACCGGCGCCTGAGCTCTGTCCACGTCGTGAAGGCGATTGCAGATCAGAAAGGAATCCCCCTCCCGGAAAATCACCAGCAGGAGAAGCTTATCATCCTGGGGGTGCTCATAGCCCATCAGATATTTCATATCTGACCCGGGGGTCACCATCAGGGCGTCGATCTCCTGAGCCCTCATCCGGCTGCATACCTGCTCTATTCGTTTTTGATAATCGTACTTGGCCATCTTTTCCTCCTGTCCCCTCAGCAGTCAATCACCACCAGCTCCAGCGGGTAATTGTGCAGAGCTTTCGTCCCCGCCTCCGTGACCATCATCTGATCCTCCAGGCGGATGCCCAGCTTCCCGGGAATGTAGATGCCCGGCTCAATAGAGAAAGTCATACCCGGCCGAATCCTTGTGGTCTCCCCCTCCTGGACGGAGGGGCCTTCGTGACAATCTATGCCAATTCCGTGGCCCGTCCGGTGGGTAAAATACTGTCCGTACCCCTGGGCGGCGATATGTCCCCGCACAGCCCGGTCCACATCCTGCAGGCAGTTCCCGGCCACCGCCGCCAGCTTGCCTAAGGCCAGGGCCTCCTGCAGGATTCGGTAGAGCTTCAGGTACTCCTGCCCCGGAGTGCCGAAGAAAAAGTTTCGGGTCATATCTGTATTGTAGTTTTCGTAATCTCCGCCGAAATCCACCAGAAGGCTCATGCCCTTTTCGATCCTGCTCTGGCCCGGACAGTGGTGGGGCTCCGCGGCGTTGGCCCCGGCGCACACGCAGGCGGCTCCGTTCTGGATACCCCGGCGGCTCATCTCATAGACCAGTCTGGCCAGAAATTCCTCCTCGGTCCGCCCCAGCCACTCCTTTCCGTCCCCCAGGGCTGCCCGCAAGGCCTCGTCCGCCTTCCGGCAGGCCTTAATCATAGACTGGCGTTCCGCCTCATCTTTGTAAACCCGCAGAGGGTCCATCAGCGGCGCCCCGTCGGATATGCGGCTCTGGGGAAACAGTTCCCCCAGCCTCACCAGAAACCTGGCCGGCATGTTGGGATCCAACGCCACCGTCTTCGGGGAAATTCCCTGCTCCCGCAGCAGCTGTTCCACCAGCAGGAAGGGATCCTCTCCGTCCGACCAAAAATAAAAGGCGTCCGCAGGGATCCCCTCCATCTGCTGCCGGTAGAGCTCATTCCCCAGGGCAAAGGCTCCTCCCTGCCGGGACAGGATAAAAGTCAAAAAGCGCTCATCCCCGCGCACGGCGTAGCCGGTCAAATACTTCATATATGAGGAGGGAGTCAGGAAGAGAAGCTCCTGGCCCCTCTCCTCCATCATTTTCCTTACCCGCTCAATCCTCTTTTGAAAAAATTCCTTGTTGTCTGCCATAACTGTATTTCCCCCTATCTGCTGTCAAACTTTTTTCTATCTCTCAGGAAAACAGGTGGCAGGCCACCATATGGCCTCCCCCTATATCCTGGAAGGCCGGGGGCTGGGTCTTGCATTTTTCCGTGGCCCTGGGACACCTGGTGTGGAAACGGCATCCGGAGGGCGGATTGTAGGGACTGGGAATGTCGCCCTTTAAGATTTGACGCTGCACCTTCACCCGGGCGTCCGGAATAGGGATAGCGGAGAGCAGCGCCTGGGTGTAGGGATGGCAGGGATTTTCATACAGCTCCTTTTTCCCGGTGAGCTCCACAATCTGCCCCAGATACATCACCGCCACCCGGTCACTGATATGCTTAACCACACTCAAATCGTGAGAGATAAACAGGCAGGTGAAGTTAAATTCCTTCTGCAGATCCTTCATCAGATTCAGAATCTGGGACCGTACGGACACATCCAGGGCGGATACCGGCTCGTCCGCCACCACAAATTCCGGGTTCAGGATCAGGGCCTTGGCGATCACCACCCGCTGTCTCTGACCTCCGGAAAACTCGTGGGGATAACGGAATAAATGCTGTTTTCCCAGGCCAACCTTTTCCATGATCTGCAGCACCTGCTCTTCCCTCTCCTCCTTGGTGCCTATGCCAAAGGCGTCCAGGGGCGAGCGAATAATCTCCATGACCGTCATCCGGGGATTCAGGGAGCTGTAAGGATCCTGAAAAATCATCTGCATGTGGCGCCTCATCTGCCGCATCTCTTCTTTTTTCAGCGCGCCCAGATCCTGCTTGCCAAAGCAGACCTTGCCCTCCGTGGCCGGGGTAAGCCCCAGGACAGTCCTGCCCAGGGTGGATTTTCCGCAGCCGGACTCTCCCACCAGCCCCAGAGTCTCCCCCTGGTAAATATCCAGGTTAATGTTATCTACCGCGTATACCCGGCCCTTCTTCTTGCCGAAGGCATTGCTGGCGTTAAAGTATTTTTTCAGGCCCTCTATGGCGATTAATCTCTCATTGGTACTCATTGTTTTGTCCTCCCCTCGGCGAAAAGCCAGCAGCGAACCTTATGTCCGTCCATATCGAAGAGCTCCGGCTCCTTTTCCCGACAGATATCCATGGGACACTCGCAGCGATCACAGAACTTGCAGCCCTTGGGCATCTGGTAGGGGCTGGGCACCGCTCCCTTGATGGAGTGAAGCTTCTCCACCTCCTTGTCCAGGCGCGGGATAGACTGCAGCAGCGCCTTGGTGTAGGGGTGGCAGGGATTCTCATAGAGATCCAGAGCCTTGGCCTCCTCCATGACCCTTCCCGCGTACATCACCAGGATGTCGTCCGCCATGTCCGCCACCACGCCCATATCGTGGGTGATCAGGATGATGGACGTGTGGAGATCCTCCCTGAGCTTCTTCATCAGGTCCAGAATCTGGGCCTGGATGGTCACGTCCAGAGCCGTGGTGGGCTCATCGGCAATCAGCAGAGCCGGATTGCACAGAAGTCCCATGGCGATCATGATCCGCTGGCGCATACCTCCGGAGAGCTGGTGGGGATACTCCTTCATCCGGTACTCCGGCGTGGGAATATTGACTTTCTTCAGCATTTCCAGGGATTTTTTGGCCGCCTCCTGACGGCTGATCTTTTCATGGGCCAGGATGGTCTCCTCCAACTGCTTTCCGATGGTCATCACCGGATCCAGGGAAGTCATGGGATCCTGGAAAATCATAGCAATCTTGTTGCCCCGGATCTTTACCATTTCCTTTTCGCTGACCTTTCTGAGATCCTTCCCCTCAAACATAATGGAACCATCGGTAATTTCCCCCAGCTGTTCCGGAAGCAAGCGCATGATTGACAGAGAGGTGACGCTTTTTCCGCAGCCAGACTCCCCCACGATTCCCAGGATTTTTCCGGCCTCTACCTCAAAGCTGACTCCGTCCACCGCTTTTACCAGTCCCTTTTTTGTGCCAAAGCATGTAACTAAATTTTCAACCTTCAATAATGGTTCCATATCTCACCTCTCCATTTGGCAGCTTATGGAGGGCGGCCGCATTACTGGATATCCCGCATATTATGTATTTGTACTCAGCCTGCGCTCACTTCGAGCCTGTAGTCTCGAAGCTGTGCTCGGCAATTCGCACAAATAGCATAAATATTGCGGAGATATTCGCTAATTGCGGCCGCCCTCCATAAAGCCGCTTCGTAGTTAGTCCTCTACCTCCCACTCCCATACGGAGTACTGCAGCTGGAAGAAGTCTGTAACGTCCACGTTGGACAGCCGTTTATTGTAAGCCACAAATTCCGGTGAGAAGTACAGGTAGATATAGGGAACCTCTTCCTTGATCCGTACCTGCAGGTCATCATAGATGGCCTTTCTCTCCTCAAAGGTGGGAGCCGCTGCTCCGGCATTTACCGCGTCGTTCCAGGTCTGGTCTGTGATGTTGGCAAAGCAGAAGGGACCGCCCACGGTGAAATTGATGGCCGCATTGTCGGGATCCAGCGTTCCCGCTGTTCCCATGATTCCCACATCCACTTCTCCGCCGGAGAGCTTGGATACGCAGGTGGCGGTGTCCGCAGTCTCCAGATTTACCTTCATGCCGATATCCTCCAGATTCTGCTGAATCATTTCGATAATGGGAATTCTCTGGGCGTTGGAGTTGCCCAGCAGGTGCAGCTCACGGTCGAAGTCCCATCCGGACTCTTCCAGCAGCTTCTTGGCTGCCTCCGGGTCGTACTGGTTCATGCTCTCCACGGCCGAATTGTAATACTTGCTGGCCTTGGGCAGCCAGGAGTTAGCCACCTCAGCCTGTCCCGCGAAGATAGCGTCGGAAATGGCCTGCTTGTCGATGGCCATCTCCATGGCCTGACATACCTCCGGGGTCAGATAATCTCTCTGCTGGTTGATGCACAGGTTATAGTATCCGGGGCCTACAGCCGCCTCACACACCAGGTTCTCCTGAGCCTGGGCCAGCTCCCAGTCAGCGGTGGGCAGGTTGTTGGAACCGCCGGCCACAATGTCGATTTCCCCGTTCATCAGTCCTGCCAGCAGGTTCTCCGCCGGCACGATGCGGATAACGAAGTTTTCAAAGTCCGGCGTTCCCATGTAGTAGTCCTTGTTGGCAGTGAACTCGATACGCTCATCCTGTACCATGGACTTGTAGATGCAGGGGCCGTTTCCGATGGGATTCTGCCAGAAATCGCTGGCATTTACATCCGCAAAAGCAACTCCCTCAAAACAGTGGCTGGGCAGCGCCAGGAAGTTCAGGTTGAACATCTGAATGAACATTTCGGGATCGATTTCCTCTTTAAAGTAGAAATCCACCGTCTTCTCATCCACCGCGGTTACTTTTACCGACTGATCTGCAGTCTCGATACCGGAGTCGTCAGTTCCCTCCAGGTATTTCATAATGAAGCTTCTGGGGGCGCTGATGGTTTTGTTGGACATGGCCTGGGCTGTCCAGACGAAATCCTCCGCAGTAACCGGCTCACCGTCCGTCCAGTTGGCGTCCCCGTTGATGTACATCCGCATGGTCTTCCCGTCCACCATCTCGTACTTATCGCACAGATGGGGCTCTATGGAGCCGTCCAGCTTAGTGATAAAGGGTCTGTCCCAGATTAGCAGCTGCATGTAATCGTCGCCGTTGGTGTCTGCAGCCAGGGGGTTGAAGGTATCTCCTCCGCTGATGATGGCCATAGTCACTGTGGAATTTCCTCCGCCGGCGCCGGTCTGGCTGCCGGTCTCTTCCTTCTCCGTGGAAGCGTCTCCGCTCCCGGAGGGCTGCTCACTGCTGCCGCATCCAGCGGTGAACAGCAGCATGAAGGTCATAGCCAAAGCGCCCACACGCTTCATGCTCTTTTTCATTCCGAGGTTTTTCATGTCTTTTCCTCCCTTTCTACTACGGTAGTGTCAAATCTACTACCTGTTTTTTCTTATTTAAATACCCTAAGGCATTTAAATCTCCGCAAAGCCTATATTTTCAGCTTGGGATCCAGGGCGTCCCGGATTCCGTCTCCGATAAAGTTTACCGTCACCACCGTCACCAGCATCAGCACGCCCGCCGGTATCCACATCCAGGGCCGCATCATCAGGCTGGAGATGGTCTGGGCATACTGAAGAATATTTCCCCAGGAGGCCGCCGGCGGCTTGACTCCCAGTCCCAGGAAGCTTAGGGAAGCCTCCATCAAAATCGCCTGAGCTGTCCGGAAGGTCATATTGATCAGCACCGGGGACAGGGCGTTGGGCAAAATATACTGGAGCATAATCCTTCCGTCCTTGATGCCCGTGGCCTTGGCCGCCTGCACGTACTCCATCTCCCGGGTGATAATTACCTTTGAGTAAATGATACGGGCGAACTGAGGCCAGCCGGTGATGCCGATCACCACAGTCACGGAGGTGATGGAGGGGCCCACAATGGCCACCAGCACCATGCTGAGCACGATGGAGGGAAAGGACATAAATACATCCGCCATTCTCAGAATCAGGACCTCCACCCAGCCCTTGTAATAGCCTGCCACAATTCCCAGGGGGACGCCGATCACCACGCTGATGAGCATGGACAGCACGCCCACGATCAGCGAGGTCCGGCCGCCGTAGATCAGACGGGAGAACAGATCCCGGCCGATCTCATCGGTTCCCAGGATGTGCTCCCCTCCCGGTTTGGCAAACACCGCCCCGGAATCCGTGGTGTACGGATCCAAATCCATAACCAGCGGCAAAATCCACACCGTCAATACGATAATCAATAAAATAAAGATGCTGACCAGCGCGGCCTTGTGATGGCAAAATCTTTCCAGCACATCCCGCAGATAGGAGTAAGATTCTGCCTTTTCCTTTTTTCTGTTCATTTTCGCCTACCCCTCTCTATGAATACTTAACTCTCGGATCTACGATACAGTAGATAAAGTCAATGAGAATATTTCCGATCAAGACGGCCGTGGCCACGATCACCGTAACTCCCATGATCACGGGATAATCTCGGGCATTGATGGAGGTGGTCATCAGCATGCCGATTCCCGGCCAGCTGAACACCGTCTCCGTCACCACAGAGCCGCCGATCAGCAGGGGAATATTCATGCCCACAATGGTCACGATGGGAACCATGGCATTTCTCAGCCCATGGGCGATCACCACCCGGGTTCTCCCCAAGCCCTTGGCCTTGGAAGTACGGATATAATCCTCCCCCATGGTTTCCAGCATGTTGCTCCTGACGTGGCGCATATAGCCGCCGATCTGCTGCAGAGCCAGAGCAAAGCAGGGCAGCACCATATGATAGAGCAAATCCCCCACAGACTTGTCCGAGGGACTGGTATACATTCCTCCCATGGGGAAGAGATTTGTCCTCACACAGAAAAAGTAAATAAAGATCATGCCCGCGAAAAAGCCCGGGGTGGAATTGCCGATAAAGGCCAGCCCTGAAGAGATATAGTCAAAGACTGAATTAGGCTTCAAGGCGGCCAGCGTTCCTAAGGGGATGGCGATAATCAGGGATACCACCATAGACGCCCCCACCAGCAGCAGGGTCCCGCCCAGCTTCACCATGATTTCCGTCAGTACCGGATTGCCCGTCCGGTAAGAGTAGCCTAAGTTTCCCTGGAGCAGCTCTCCCAGCCATTTTATGTACTGAACCACCACCGGCTGATTCAGCCCCATCTTTTCCTCCAGTACCGCAATCTGATCCGCGGTAATATTGGGGTTGGAGCTGACGATAAAGTCAATGGGCGAGCCAGGCATCATGGACGTTAAAATATACGCCAACAGCGTAATGCCAAAAAAGGTCACCAGCGCAATCCCCAAACGTTTCAGTACATATTTCCCCATCTTGAATTCCTCCTGCTATTTTTGAAAACGTTTTCTTAATGTGCCGCAAAAAAACTTGTTTTTATTTCCCCTTATCCGCAAAAGATCCATAAAAACAACGTTTATTTCCTGTTTTCTACTAGAAATAGTATACCCATCTCACTCATTTGTCAATATTATCTAAAATTTTCAATAATTTTTTACATATTTCTCCTGTACTTTTTATTTAATTTGACCAGACTTTTTATGATTAAGAGATACTCAAGGAAACGTTTTCAAGAATACACTCTGCCCGCAGCGGATTGTTCTTAAAAAAATACACAAATATCCGAAAAATTGTGCTATACTAAACAAAACGAAGAAAACTTTGACAAAGGCGTCAGTAATTTACTGGCGCCTTTTCTTCGTTCCCTCATTCCAGCTATAGAAATTCCCGGGAAATGGAATGACGTCACTCAATCAACTGCGCACAGAAAAGGAGATAGGTTGTATGAGACATGGTGATATAGCTTCCAGTAGGGATACATTAGGAATTGCGGTTGTAAATTATAAAATGCCGCGGATGCACACAAAAGAAGAAATCCTGGCAAACTGTCAGAATATCTCCAATTACATCAAGGGATTGAAGACGGGTCTTCCGGGGCTGGATCTTGTTGTATTCCCCGAATACAGCACAGAGGGAATCCTGTATGATTTCGATGAGATGATGCAGCTTTCCACCACGATTCCCGGTCCTGAAACGGAAATCTTTGCCAAGGCCTGCATAGAGAACAATGTGTGGGGAGTCTTTTCCATCACTGGGGAGCTTCACGAGGAGCATCCCAGCAAGGTTCCCTACAATACGCTGATTTTGATGAATAATAAAGGGGAGATTGTACAGAAGTACCGCAAAATTATCCCTTGGACCCCCATTGAGGGCTGGTATCCGGGCGACCGTACCTATGTCAGCGAAGGTCCTAAGGGAATGAAAATCAGCTTGATTATCTGCGACGACGGCAACTATCCGGAGATCTGGCGCGACTGCGCAATGCGGGGAGCCGAGCTGGTAATCCGCTGTCAGGGATATATGTACCCGGCCAAGGAAGAACAGCGCCGCATGGCTCAGGTCATGGCATGGGCCAATAACTGCTATGTGGCCGTGGCCAACGCCACCGGAAACGACGGCGTGTACTCCTATTTCGGCCACTCGGCCCTGATCGGCTTTGACGGCCGGACTCTGGGAGAATGCGGCACCGAGGAAAACAGCTATCAGTACGCAGAGATGTCTATTCCGGAGATCAGGGATGCCCGCAAAAACTGGCAGTCCCAGAACCATCTCTACAAGCTGCTGCATCGGGGGTACACCGGCACCATTAACTCCAAGGAAGAGCGCTACGGCGCAAAAGAGTGTCCCTTTGAATTTTATAAGACCTGGATAACTGATCCGGCCCAGGCCCAGAAGCAGGTAGAAGAGCTTACCCGAGATATGCCGGGAACCGAGGACTGCCCCATCGCGGGAATTCCCCACAAATAAACGCCAAACAGCTTAATCGCTTATCTTGAAAAGCACCACCACCAAAGAGAGGATGCTCCCAGAAGTTTGGGGAACATCCTCTCTTGTCTTGCTTTTTCCATTCAACAAACAGCCGTTACTGCTCCACTACCTCGAGAATCTCCATGGGACATGCCTTGGCGCAGATTCCGCAGGCGATACACTTGGATGCGGTGGGAGCCTCCTCTGCCTTCACCATCAGGCCGAAGGGACATGCCTCCACGCACTTGCCGCAGCCGGTGCAGAGCTTCTTATTTACCATGTATACGCCCTTGGCGTTCTGGGTGATGGCTCCCGCCTCGCAGGCCTGGGCGCACTTACCGCACTGTACGCACACCATGGGCTTCACGCCGCTCTTCTTCTCCACAATCTGGATGCAGGATTTATCCGGATCAAAGGTTTTGTAGAAAGCCTCGGAGCATGCGCGCACGCACTCCAGACATGCCATACAGGTAGCTCCCTGCTTTACTTTCAATTTTTTCATCTATTTATCCTCCGTGTTCAACATTTTTCTACATTTTAGCACAGAGGAGGCCGGTTAGTCACCACATACCTGGTATTTGCCCGCCACAGAAACTCCTGCCCTTCCAAAATGATCCGGAAATTCTTAAGGATTTCAAGAAGTTTTAAAAGTCAGAAATTTTTATACAAATTTTTTTAAAAAAGGGGTTGACTTTTCTTGGACAGGATTATATAATAACAAAGCAGGTTGGCGATAGCCACAAAGCACTTACGGAATCTTAGCTCAGCTGGGAGAGCATCTGCCTTACAAGCAGAGGGTCATAGGTTCGAGCCCTATAGGTTCCATATGGCGAGATAGCTCAGTTGGCTAGAGCATGCGGTTCATACCCGCAGTGTCGGGGGTTCAAATCCCTTTCTCGCTACTAAAAAAGAAGTCTGATTTTATCAGACTTCTTTTTTAGTTCTACCACTCGTTAAAACTGCTTTAAAATGTCATGATGCCCCACATCTACCAGAATGATCATTTTGTCTCCCTCATAATACCAGATAATGCGAATATCCATATTGACGCTACATTCAAAGAGATCTGCTGTCCCTTGAATACGCTTTGTTCGTAATGACGGATGGGAAGGGTTCTGTGCCAGGAGTTCCAGCTTATTTTTAAGCTGCCTCTTTTCCTGCGCAGTCAAATCCTTAAAATGTTTCTGGAAACGAGATGTAAACGTAAACTCATATGCCATTAATCCGCCTCCAATTTGTCAAACAGAGCGTCCACACTGTCAAAGACAGGCTGTTTTCCGGACGCAATCTTGACCTTGACATCATCAATTTCTTTCCGGAGTTCATCCAGGTAATTTTTAGGGTAGACAACTACAGGCATAATGCAGATGGTACCATCTTTCTCAAAAATATCCAGCTTGTCACCTTCTGAGAGACCAAGTTTAACAATGATCTCCTTCGGTATAGTAACCTGCGATTTCTGCCGCAATTCAGCCAACATAATATCATCTCCTCTACTCTTGGTTAGAAAATCAGATTTTCCCACTTTCTTACCTACAGTATATCTATTTCGAGGAAATTATGCAAGGGAGAAAATTCATGAACACAGCAGGGCTACCCTCTCTTTACAAGGACACACACGCCTCAATCCATGATATTTTCGCGATTTGCAGCGTTATCCTCAATCGGCGTACGTCCAGTACGCCTCAATCGTCTGCCTTGCAAATCACGAAAATCTTCATGGTT
>DVHU01000039.1 GCA_018711815.1 Candidatus Egerieimonas intestinavium | reverse complement strand
CAAATGTTTGTCAATACTTTTGAGGGAAATTTCCGAACAAATATTCGTGAATATATGTTTGCATTTTCCAAAAAGATGTGGTATGATAGACCTAAATATAGGATATTCGGTTCAGGAGGTACATCCATGTCATACGGTAAAATCAGTAAGAAACAGAGTGAAATTTTAGAATACATAAAAAGTGAGATTATCAACAGGGGATTTCCTCCGGCAGTCCGTGAGATCTGCGAGGCTGTTAATCTGAAGTCCACCTCTTCTGTCCACTCCCATCTGGAGACGCTGGAGAAGAACGGCTACATCCGCCGGGATCCCACCAAGCCCCGGGCCATCGAGATTCTGGACGACAATTTTAATCTGGTGCGCAAGGAGATGGTGAACGTGCCCATGGTGGGCCGTGTGGCTGCGGGACAGCCCATTTTAGCCGTGGAAAATATTGAAGGGTACTTTCCCGTACCTGCGGAGTATATGCCCAAGGAACCTACCTTTATGCTTCGGGTAAAGGGTGACAGTATGGTCAACGCCGGAATTTTCGACGGGGATCAGATTCTGGTGAAAGAGCAGAAAACGGCGGAGAACGGCGACAAGGTGGTGGCGCTTCTGGATGATGCGGCTACGGTTAAGACATATTATAAGGAGAACGGTCACTACCGCCTGCAGCCGGAGAATGATTTTATGGATCCCATTATTGTAAACGGAGAACTGGATATTCTCGGCAAGGTGATCGGCGTTTTCCGTTTTCTGAAATAGTTTTTTCGCGGGCATCTGATTTAATTTATAGTAAATGCGTTTTGTGGCTTCCCAGAAAGGAAGAGCCGCCCTTCAGCCAGGGGATAAAACCGAACCTTCGGTATCCTGGCTGAGGGACGGCCCACTGCCCTTCTCTTCTTTTCTTTTGTTTTCTGCGCTCTCTTCCACTTTTTCCTTTTTAAATAGACCTGCTTGAAAATGTGACGGTCACGTCGCCGCTGCCCAGCGCTTCCTCCCAGCCGGTCAGATCGTCAATCTTTCCCAGCCTTGTGTAGCTCCAGGAATTAGAGCCGTAAAAAATCACAATCTGGTTGCCGTTATACAGCACAATGTCGCCGGCCTGCGTAGTGGTCTGACTGTTGCTGGTGGGCAGGCTTGCGCCAAGTGAGCCCACCTTCTCAAAACCAGAATAGTCCCTCATCTCGATCACCACCGGCGCTTCGCGCATCATCTCCATAAAAGCCTCCACCGCTGCGTTGTTCTCCAGCGTAGCCGTAAAAGTGGTTCCATTTACCTCTACATTTAATTTCATATCGGTTTCCTCCAAAGCTGTTTCCGGCTCCTGCGCGGCGTCAGAACCTGCTTGCGCTGAGCCTTCTTGAGAAGTCGAAGCAGATGAACTGCTCTGCGCGGGATTTGCTGTTCCACAGGCCGCAAGAACAAACATCAAGCCTACGCATACAGAAAAAGATAAAAATCGTTTCAACACAATCCCTCCCACATGAGCGCTGTGTTTATCGCCCGAAATATGCCGCAATCTCTTTCATCCGCACAGTCTGCACTACGGAAAATGGACAGCGGCTGTCACAGTGGCCGCACTGAACACAGTCGGCGGCATGGAAATCCAGTCCTTGATAATGTTCTGCCGCCATGGCGTCACCGTTTTTCACCAGGTCATAGTATTTGTTGATCAGCCCGATATCCAATCCCACAGGGCAAGGCTTGCAGTGGTTGCAGTAGACACACTTTCCAACCGCGTCGGCAGGGCTGAAGGAACCGATAATCGAATAATCCCGCTCTTCTTCTGAAGCGGCAAAGAAGCCCAGCAAATGTTCCGCCTGTTTGACGCTGCTGATGCCCGGAAGCACCGTCAATACGCCGGGCCGGTCAAGAGCATACTGTATACATTGATACTGGGTCAGCGCCTCTCCAAAAGGAGAGATGGACGCATCCAGCAGTTGTCCGCCGGAAAAAGGTTTCATAACGGATATGCCAATTCCCTCCGCCTCACAGCGGCGGTAAACCGCCGCCCGTTCCTCCACGGAACCCTTGGCGTATTCGCCCTTCTGGTAATCGTATCCGGGATTGACTGAGAACATCAGCATATCCACCGGTGCCTCATCCAGCACATGCTGGATTGTAGCCGGAGTATGGGAGGACAGGCCGATATGCCGGACCACCCCCTGGGCCTTCAATTCCATCAGATAGGCCAGCGCTCCGTTTTGCTGATATTCCTGCCAATCAGAAAGCTCATCAATACAATGGATAAATCCATAATCAATGTAGTCAGTGCCCAGCTGCTCCAACTGACGGGCAATACTGCGCTTCACTGTTTCTCCGTCCGTGCTCCAGCCATAGCTGCCGGCGGAGTAATCCGCGCCAAAATGAATCTGGTAGAGCACGTCTTTGCGCACATCACCTAACGCTTTTTGGAAATAGGGAAAGGTCTTTCCTTCCGCCGTGGCAAGGTCAAAGAAATTGACGCCGCCTTCATAGGCTCTCCGAAGGGCCGCAACCGCCTCTTTTTCCTTGGCTTCAGCGATATACGAAGTACCGAATCCCAGCACGCTGATCCGATCGCCGGTTCTCTTATTTATTCTGTATTCCATGGTTTACCTCCATTCATATCAAAAGAGTATTGTCAAATAAACACCCGCAGGAATACTGCCAAGCCAAACAGACAGAGCATCCCGCCAAAGATCAGATTGAGCTGCTCCCACCGAAAGTGTTTGGCCTTTTTCTTCACGGCGCCGACAAGTCCTGTAAGCATACCCCACCAGAGATACGTCCCGATAAAAACACCGCAGACCAGCGCAAGTCTGTGCTCCCAGCCCGCATTGGCTGAAACCCCAAAGTAGGAGAAGGCAAACAGGAAGGTCAGAATTGCGGCAGGGTTTGTAATCCCCACAGCAAAGGAGGTCAGAAACATGTTAAAAAAGCCGGTATTCTCCGCGCTCTGTTCCATTTGTTCTTTCCGCCGCAGCACAAGGCGGATACCCAGCATCAGAATCAAACCGCTGCCAAGGATAGTAATTACCGTTTGATACCGCAAAAGGAAATCGGAAATTAGCGTCAGCCCAAAAACTCCCACACAAGCATAAAAGCAATCTGCTGCCGAAGATCCGAGGCCGGTCAGAAGCCCGGCTTTCGCCCCATGGCTGAAGGTGCGCTGTACGGTCAGCGCACCCACTGCCCCCACCGGCAGGCCAAATAAAAGGCCGATGAAAATTCCCCGGAGCAGGTAACTATCGATCAACATTGCCGGACAACCCAGTCCTCATACTGGGAGACGCCTTTTTTCAGTAAGTCTAATCCTCTTTGCAGAACTGGCCTGGGACAGGCAAGATTCATCCGCAAAAATTCTGTTCCATTTTTACCAAATTGACTTCCTTCGGACAGATACAGTCCCGTCTGTTTTCGGATAAAATCACACATCTGCGATACATTTCCGATGATACCGCGGCAGTCGATCCACAAAAGATAAGTAGCTTCAGCCTGTACCGCGTGGACATGGGGAATTTCTTTCTCCAGAAAATCTTCCGCAGCTTTCCGGTTTTCCAAAAGATAGTTCCGAAGGGCATCCAGCCACGCCTCCCCCTTTGTGAATGCCGCTATCGCTGCTTCTGCTGCAAATACATTGGGCTCCGCCACCTCGTCTGTGTTAAGGGCTCGCCAGACCTTGTGACGGAGGCGGGGATTCGGAATGCATACCGCTGCTGTCTGCAGGCCGGCCAGATTAAATGCTTTTGTAGGGGCAAGACAGGTAATACTGTTATCACGGCATGCATCCGAGACCGAGGCAAAGGGAATATAATCCTTTCCTGGCATCGTCAGATCGCAGTGAATCTCATCGGAAATAACCGTCACCCCATGCTCCGCACACAGATCCCCAATCCGCGTTAACACATCCTTATTCCAGATATTCCCCGTTGGATTGTGGGGATTACATAGAATAAAAAGTGCAGTCTGAGGATCGGCTAAAGCCGCCTCAAGCTTTTCAAAGTCAACCTCATAAGTATTTCCATCGTAATGCAGGGGACACTCCAACACTTGGCGGCCGTTATTTTGTACAGAATTAAAAAAGATATTATATACTGGGGTCAGCAAGACCACCTTTTCCGCAGGAGTCGTCAATTTTCTTACCATACTTGAGATGGCAGGAACAACACCGGTACAGAAGATCAGCCATTCCTTGTGGATGTCAATCTGATGTCGGGTTCTCCACCAATTTATATAGGCATAATACCATGCATCCGGTATCACTGTATAGCCGTAAATTCCATGAGCAGCTCTATTCTCTATGGCAGCCCGGATCTCCGGAGCAGTTTCAAAATCCATATCCGCCACCCACATAGGCAACTCGTTTTCCTTTACATCCCATTTCAAAGAATCCGTACCTCTACGGCTTACCGCTTGATCAAAAGCAAAGGGTATCAGTCCTTTTTCCGTCATCATACCGCCTCTTTCCTATTCAACGTACAAAGAATCGTGGTCTTCTCAGGATCTACCTTATCTTTTTCCAGAATGAGCTCCTCAATATAATCTGCGCGTATGGTACCGCTGGAAGGATTCATCACGCTGTCGATCTTTCCATTGATCTGTGCGTCCACAGTGGAATACTCAAAAGCCAGCGTTGTATTCAGAAGCGTACAGTTCTTCATCACCAGATTTGCGATATAACACATTCCCTGCAGACTTTCAATGGTGCAGTTTACAAGGGTCAGATTCCTTGCGTTCCATCCCAGATACTCGCCAGAAATAAACGAATCATAGACGGTCACATTTTCACTGTTCCAGAAGGCGTCCTTAGACAGCAGACGGGAATTGCGGATCTCCACGTTTTTTGCGCCGTCAAAGGAATAGTTTCCATAAAGGGTAAGGCCGTTGATTTTCATATTTTCGCTGTTCATGGCAAAATAATCACCTTTTGCCATAACCTGATCCATATTCACGCCTGTACAGTTCCAAAGAGTTTCCGCCGCATTGGGGAAGCTCACATTCCGAAGCGTTATATCTGTGCACCGCCGGAAATTCTTTGGCGCTTCAATAGCGGAATCCTCTACCTGGATATGTTGGGTGTACCATACGCCGGCTCTGCCCATTTCAAACCAGGTACAGTCTCTGGCCATAATGTTCTTGGCATACCAGAGGGGATATTTCCATTTGAACATACTGCCGTATAGCTCAATATTGCGGCTTTCCTTTAATGGCGATTCCCCGTCATCGAAAATCGTGTTATAAATCCGCAGATCCTTCCCTTGAAAAAGTGCCCGCTCTCCTGTCAGCAGCTGATGCCTGATTTCTCTCTTTTCCTGCATATACGTTCCTCCATTTCGTTACCTGTCATAATTTTTTTTCATTTGAAATTCCAAATAGTCCAAACAATAAATCTGCTTTTCTTCCTTGTGGACATGGTCTAACAGTCGTTTTCTCTGCTTTGCCAGCAGTCCAAGCTGTTTTTCTGTTTTCTCTTCCTGCCCCAGAGCAAGAAATTCCTCGATTATATGAGCATCGCACCCTGCGTCTTGCAGATTCTGAATAATGGTCTGAATATTCCCGGACATTGTGCTCTCCTCTTTTTCCTACTCTCCATCACTGATCCGTACGATCTTGTTGCCCCAGCCTTCCAGCACAGGATTGTTTTCCACTGCCGCGATAAAATCATCCGTTGCCTCAAAACTTCCGATCTTCGTGTATTCCTCCGAAATGTCAGCATCCTGGTAATAGAGAACGATTCGGTTTGGTTCGGAATAAAATACATCCCCGGCACGGGCCAAAGCTACCGCCGTACTATTATCGGGAATTTCATACCGGCTGGGGATATCGTAATACTGCATCACATCCGATTCATCGTAGTTATAAATCGGCAGACGCCATTCCGTGGTACCCACATATCCGGCAATAGCCTGCGCTGTGCGGTTATCCTCCAGAACCATCGTAAAGGCTTCGCCTTCATCCCCGAAACGAACGATCAGTTCAGTCGTCTCACTGGGGGGAATGTTATTTCCCTCAGTGCCGGAAGGAGTTTCTGTATTCTGTCCGGTCACACTGTCGGTGGAGGATGACTCCGAGCTGCCTTCAGAGGACGTTTGAGGGGAACTGCCGCACCCGGTTAAAAGGATGCCCGAGGCCAGCATCAGACCGAAAAGCCCTGTTAACTTTTTTTTCATTTTACATCGCTCCTTACGTTCTTCTTATTTACGAGTTCAGTATAAGTCTTCGCTGCAAAAATAGCAAATACTTATATATAATATACTTCCATAGATAATATCTATTTATATTACAGGAATGCTCCATTGCAGACCTGAATAACCTGCCCCTTTACATGGCGCCCCATTTTGCTGGCCAGATACAGGCAGGCATATGCCTGATCCATGGGGTCGCACTCCGGGCCAGGGAAGTAGACAAAATGCCCACTGTATCCCAGCATTTTAGCGCCTCCCGGCTGCTCCCCGGCTTTATTGGCAATATGGGCCGGAGTAACGGTAGCGCCCGGAGCTACCGCATTGCAGCGGATGTTCGTATCAATCAGCCGCATGGCCACATTTTTGGTCAGCGTGTTCAGTGCTCCTTTGGTGGAAGTATAGGTCGCGCCGCAAAAGGGGCGTTCTCCGTTGACAGAAGAAATATTGATGATCACACCGTCATTCTTAGGCAGAAAAATCTTCAGCGCCTCCCGGATATACCGCATAGGCCCGCCCAGATTGGTATCCATCACCATCCGCAGCCAGTCGTCGTCGGTTTCGTCGATCATTTTTTGCTCGCCGATCCCTGCGTTGTTAATCAGGATATCCACATCGCCAAATTCCTGAAGTGCAATCTCAAATACTTTTTTGGTGTCCTCCGTGGAGCAGACATCCGCTGCTACGCCCACGGCTTTTCCGCCTTTAGAGCGGATACCCTCGACCACAGTGTCCAGCTTCTCCCTTCCTCTGGCCGTCAGAACCACCGAAGCTCCTTCTTCGGCAAAAAGCTCCGCCATAGTCTCCCCCATCCCATAGCTTGCGCCAGTGATAATGGCAACTTTGTTTTTCAGCATCTCTTTTTCCATGATAAAACCTCCTGTGAATTTTATAAATATTATTCGTCCGCCAAAACAGACAGCGGAATTTTATTGATTCTTTTGGCCGCCAGATACGCAAACAGTACAAAAGCCAGGACGACCACCGCTCCCGGCAGTAAAACTGCAGACACACTGGGATGTGAAGAAAAATTGCTGATTCCTTCCATCCGCATCAGTGCCGCCGCCAGCGGGTCGGTGAGAAAAGCGCTGAGGGCTGTGCCCAGAGCACTTCCCAAAAACGCCGCGATTCCAAAGCGCAGGGCAAAGGAAAAACGGAGCTGCCTGCCAGTAAAACCTATGGTTTTGAAAATACCAAAGTCCTTCTGTTCGGCTGCCAGCAGTCTGCTTGCGGTCAACAGAGTTGTTGCCAGCACGAAAACCAGCACAATGACATAGAGAAAAATCGTCAAAAGGCGCATGGCGGACAGGATTCCGTAAAGCCCTGGCCAGGAATTTTCGTGCAGATACACATCCCCGCCGAAGGCATCTTCCAAAGCCTTCATCACCTCCGGCTGGAGGCTTTCATCCTCCAGAAAATAGTGGGTGCACCAGATATTTTCCCCTTCCGCAGAAATCCGGTTATATCCTTCCCGACTTAATCCAAGATTTGCGCCCATATCGTTGGCACACTGGTAGATACCGGAAACGGTAAATTCCCTGCTGCCAAGATTTCCGGTAAGCGTGATCGCATCGCCTATAGATACCCCTAAGTCAGCGGCAGTAAACTCGGTCAGCACCACCTGGTCGGGATTTTCACAGGTGCGCCCCATAAGCAAATGAAACCGCTCCGGTTGGGTGATGACATTGGCGGTGTAGTCTACTCCCTGGGCCGATACGCTGGGCATGGCCAGCATATACTGGTCGGCAATCCCGGTATATTCGCGGATTACCTGCTCCACATTCTCGATCGTGGCCTCACCCATAGGCTGGGCGGCAATATGCAGATCCGCGGGATTGAAGGCGTCCATCAGCCCTTCTCCCTTCGATCCTAGCCATGCGTCAACCCGTCCGATCATGGAAGCGAAGAAAACCAGAAGCAATGCCACCAGGCCAGCCCCAAGATACCGTTTTCTTCCGGTAAGGAGCTGACGCAGGGCCAGCCAGAACCCAAGGCCCTTTTGCCGGAGAAGGCTTTTTCCTCCTTTTACGGCAAAAGGGCTGTCCGCGCCGTCGCGGATCGCCTGTATGGGGGAGATACGGCGGATTCTGCCGGTTTTCAGCCAAAGAAATCCCACCAGCAAAAGCAATAAAATGGCAAGCGCCAAAAGGCAAAGCCCTGCAGGAAGATTCGATGGCATCAGCAGGCCTGTGGTCGCAACGGTCATTTGGCAGATGACCCTTGCCGCAGGCAGGGCCAGCAGCAGCCCGCCAGCCAGACCGGGAATGATGCCCGTCAGATACTGGAGCAGCTGAATTTCCCGCAGCTTTCTGCTGGTAAATCCCATGGTTTTCAAAATCCCCATATTGACGTAATCCTGCTCAATGGCGCTTCCCATGCTGTGCCCCAGCACAACCAGCGATACCGCAGCTAGGATTGCCGCAAACGCCAACAAGAATGCGGTGAACACGTTCTGCAGGGTGAGCATAAAGCCGGAGATTGCTGCCTGACTGTGTGTAAATTCCACATAATGCGGCAGGCTGGTATTTTGATTGAGTGCCGCGTTCCACTGGGCAGCGCTGAGGCTGCTTTCTTCTGTCTGGAAGATATGCAGCATATGGCCGGAACGGGCCAGCCCATCATTTCCTGCATTCACAATCATTTCGGTGATCTCGTCATGATCCAGCTGGCAGATCAAAAAGCCCTTCATCCCGATCATGGAACTGCCCATGAAGGGATCTTCAAAATACCCTTTTACCACAAAGGTTTTGTCCACACCGCTGCGGGCGATGGGGAAGGTGATGGTATCTCCGATGGTTAGGACGAACATGGAAATCATGGATGGGGAAACATAAATTTCACCCGGCGCGATTTCGGCAGGGCCGGCTTCATACCCAGACAGGTCCTCCCGGAATATTTTATAAGGCGTCTGTGCCGGGTCGTAGGTGATAAGCTGCCCCTCGCTGTCCGATTCCTGCTCCCCGATTTCATACTCGCTAAAGATGAGCTGCTGCGTGCCAACAGACTGTACATCCTCCAGCGCGGCAATTTCGTCGGAAAGAGGTCCCGGGTCAGGAAGACCGGATACCCATGCGGTGAGATCTCCATAACCCAGCCGCGCCATTTCCTGCCGCACATACCGGCCCGAATTGTTCCAGACGGTCAAAACCGTGGCAAGGGATGCGGATACCAACAGCAGCAGAAAACAAACTCCGCACACACTTCCCGCATGACGTTTCAGGTTGGCCTTCCATAAGGTTTTGATTTCCATATTCGTCACCTCCTTACCACGCAAGGGACGTCAGCCATGCGCTGACCTTTTCTTCCCGTTCTCTGGCCGCCTCCGGGATAAAGGAGGGAAGCGCCATCTCATCGAGAATTTTTCCATCCTCCAGATACAGAATCCGGTTGCCTCGAATCGCCGCCCGCACATCGTGGGTCACCATCAGGATGCTTTGGCCCTTTTGGTTCAATGCGGTCAAAAGGGACAGCACCTCGTCGGTGTTCCGCCTGTTCAAAGCTCCGGTGGGCTCGTCGGCAAATAAAATTCCCGGCTCGTTGATCATAGCCCGCGCTATGGCCGCCCGCTGCGCTTCGCCGCCCGAAGCTTGCCTTGGCATCCTATTCCTTGCCCCTTCTACATTCATCTGGCTGAGCAGACCGGAAGCCCTTTCTTCCGTTTTCCTCCCGGAAGTAGCACTGTTCAGATATCCCGCCACCGCCACATTTTCAAACAGCGTGAGGTTGCTGACCAGATGCGTCTGCTGGAATACAAAGCCAAATTCCCTGCTCCGCAGCCTTGCCATCTGCGCTTCCTTCAGACGGGTAATTTCCTGTTCCTTGTAAATCACTCTGCCTTCGGAGATGACGTCCATCCCGCTGAGCGCATAAAGCAGCGTGGATTTCCCAGCTCCGGAAGGCCCCATAACGATGGTAAAATCTCCCCGGTAAACCGCCAGGTGAATATGATCCAGTACCGGTTCCATGCAGCCAGGAAAACTCTTGGTAATGTCTTCCCCCCGCAAAATCATCTGCTTCATACCGCTTCCTCCATTCCAGGCGCAGTGTCCGACACAATCAAGGGCTTTTTCCCGGTTTTCGGATCCGGCAGGATGGACTTTACGAAATGAACATCGAATTGAACGTAGTTCAGATTCTTTTCCAGCAAAATTTTTTTCATCTGCCGCAGCATTTCCCCTTGGACCTGCGCCTCCTTTGATTTGTCCGAAACCTCCGCCAGCATTTCAAAAGCGTCCGGGGCGATCTGACGAAACTGATAGTCTGTGAGCCCATCCACACAGAACCCCTCCACCGCCAGCGGATGCAGGAAATCCCGATGGCCGTTCCCGTCTTCGAACCATAAAAGATCCTCGTTTCTCCCCAGCAGAATCTCCGCTCGGGTAAACGGGCTGTCTTCCATGGGCGCTTTCAGCACCAGATGGTCGGAAATGCGGTATCGAATCAACGGCTGAGCGAAATTATAAAGACAGGTCAGATACATGGCGCCGTTTTCCACTTCAATCACATTCAAGTCGTCAAAGAGAAGCATGCCGTCCTCCCCTCCTGTCTCCACGCCGAGAGCCAGGGACTCGCTGGCGCCATAAATGTTGACCACGGTGCAGCCGAATATTTTTTCCAGATAACCCCGCAGCCCTGGACTTAGCGGCTCTCCGCAGGAAATCACGCGGGAAATACGAGGCGATACATCGCCGTGCTCCACCAGTTCAGCAAGGATTTTTATCGCGGATGGATATCCAATGATGATGTTAGGCTTGAATGTGCGGACAGTTTCCACCCACTCCGTCAACGGGGTTTTGATGTCCAGGTACATTTGCCTGGCTCCCACCCCGTCAATCCCATCGCCCACCGCCATGGCCCCGCCGTAGCGTCCATCCGTTGCGGCGATATAGAGGATCCTGGGCCTGCCCATAAGCAGCCGCAAAATCTCCGGCATACGCATATTCCAGAGGGCTCCCCGGATAATCCCCAGCAGCATCTGACTCCATGCCGCCTCGTCATAGAGAAAATAGCAGGGAGTTCCCGTGCTGCCGGAGGAGTGAACCACGTGATATTTTCCTAAGTATGGATTTCGGTCAGCTTCTACATGGGCGTCAAATTCCCGCAATTCCTCCTGATGCAGCCCCGGCACCGTGATTAGTTCGTCAAAATGTTCCATCAGGGTAGATTTGTCGATGGTCGGCAAAGCTGTCAGAGGCAGCGTATCCAGTTTGGATTCCGAAATGCCTGCCGCCTCAAAAGAACGGCGGTAGAAGGCGGAATGCTCCCATGCGTAGTGAAGCATGGCCCGCAGCTTTTGATTCTGCAGCTCCTTCATCTGTTCTGCCGTCCGGTTGACGTTTTTCTTAAGCCGGGACAATTCCCGCAGCATTTTTATGTACTTCATTGCAATTCTACCTTTCTTTTACTTCGCAAGCTGCAGCCGGTAACAAGTTTCATAGTTTTCCCGGTGGTAATACCAGGCCTCGCCGGTGCTCAAATTGAACACGGCGCTCCATTCTGTGGAGGCAAACTCCTCAAAATTGTCTTTGCTGACGCTATCCAGTGCATCCCGCATATCCGGCATTTCCATGGTCTTGGATTCTCCCAGGCGCTCCATGAGAAGCTCGTACCGCTCATGGGATTGCTGTGTCCCGATTCCCTGTTTTTCTCCTTCGGCTAGGTAGAAGTTGGTCAACACTGGCGTTTCGATTACGACCATCTGGTTGTCCACATATTCAACTGCCACGCTGCGGCCAGAAGCGTCTGCCAACGCAAAATGCACCATCATTCCCATGGAAGCGTGCATATCATACTGGTTTAACAGCGCCAGGGCTTCGTCCACATCCGCCGCCTGATTCAGCAGCAGACGGATTGCCGTCGTGGTGGTAAGATCCGGTTTTCCGGTATTCTGATTAATGGTCGAGAAATCCTGGATCATATTGACCGAAACGGCCATTCCAGCTTCATTCATTCCATCCAAAGGCGCATAGAGAGCCGCAAGAGTCTTTACCTCGTCCGCCTGCAGAGCCATGCCCACAGCGCCGCTTACATTTTGGGTGATAAAATCCATATTGACGGTGGACAAGGACGCATACCCGTTTTCCGGGTAAGATGCCACGATCATTGCCTCGCAGTTCTCCCAGTCGAAGTTGCGTCCAAACAGCTTCTCTCCCGCCTGGTTTTCCGACGCGATGGTGCTGCACCCAAAAATGCCGCCTACAATACCGTCCAAATCAAAACCGGATAGAAGATTTTCCGCCAGATAAGCGACGACTTCTCCATCTGAAGACGCCCCTCCCTGGGAAAGAAATCCCTCAAAGCCGTCATCCCCATCATGACGGACAAGGAAAAACCCATCCTCCAATTCCACGATTTCTGCGGAAGGGGTCACGCGGATCCCCTCTGGGTTTTCCCCATAGACCGCCGGGGAATCGTCTCCCTTATTTGCACCTGGTTCCCCAGTTTCCTCTCGGGCGGAGCAGCCCGTTAATCCCAAACATAAAATAAACAAAGCGGATAAGCTGCGGAGTAATTGATTCCTGCCCATTTACAAACCTCCTTGCTCAGAATTCTTTTACAAGTTCAGTATACTGAGCGAAAAGATAAATAGCAAATACTTATCCATAATACAAATGAATAGTTGAAACCTATATATTTTTCTGCTATACTGGAATTGGTAAGAGCTGAGCCAGAACAAAGGAGGATATCGTTATGGAACTGCGCGTTTTGCAATATTTTTTAGCGGTGGCAAGAGAACAGAGCATTTCTGGCGCTGCGGAGTCTCTGCACCTTTCCCAGCCCACCCTTTCCACTCAGCTTAAAGGGATGGAGGACGAATTAGGAAAACAGCTTTTAATCCGCGGCACAAAGGGCTCCCGGAAGGTAACCTTAACCGAAGAAGGGATGATTCTGCGCAAGCGGGCGGAAGAAATCCTTTCCCTGGTTCAAAAAACCCAGCAGGAAATCAGCAATTCAGATGAGACTATTGTAGGCGATGTCTATATTGGAACGGGGGAAACGGATATTGTCCGTCTTATGGCAAAAGCGGCAAAAAAAATTCAAGAACAATATCCGGAGATTCATTACCACATTTCAAGCGGCAATGCCGAATATGTCCTTGAATATTTGGATAAGGGTCTGATTGACTTTGGGCTCATCTACGGGGCAGCTGATCCGCAGAAATACGAATCCGTCCCTATTCCGTTTAAAGATACCTGGGGAGTTTTGATGCGCCGGGATTCTCCCCTGGCGCGGAAAGAATATATTCAGCCAGAAGACCTGTGGGACAAACCGCTGATTGTTTCTCATCAGAGATCCGATAACCCCTATATGTCCCGCTGGCTGAAAAAGGATATTGCCAAATTAAATGTTGTCGCCACCTATAACCTGGTCTTTAATGCGTCGCTTCTGGTGGACGAAGGCCTGGGGTATGCGCTCATCTTTAACAAACTTATCAACACCAACGGCAGCAACCTTTGTTTCCGTCCCCTATACCCTCAGCTTGACGCTGCCGCCTGTATCATTTGGAAACGGTATCAGATATTTTCAAAGGCAGCGGAATGTTTTTTGCAGAACTTGCAGGAAATCCTTCTGCTGGACACAGACGCCGGAAAATAACCCTCAGACTTCGTTCTCCGGCTCCCGGGGCTTTGCCAGGTCTATGGTCTCCTGGGAATCCTCCTGTCGGGTCTTGATGGCAAAGAGGAAAATAAAGATATGCGCCACCCAGACGCAGAGCAGGATAATCTGGCCCAGGGGAACACGGCTCATCATCAGGAAGCCCACAGCCATGGTCAGGGTCACCACGGACATAATCCGGAATTTAGCCTTGATGGTCATGCCCTGACCCCGGACAAAGCTCTCCAGGTTATTCTTGTATAGCTTTGTCCCGATGAACCAGTTATGGAGCCGGGGGGAACTCTTTCCAAAACACACGGCCGCCAAGAGCAAAAAGGGGAAGGCCGGCAGCAGAGGCAAGGCCGCCCCCAGGGCTCCCAGCCCCAGTCCAACACATCCCAGCACCAGATAGATCACTCGTTTCATCCGTTTCCCTCCATATTTTTCATCTCATTCATCTCAGCTCATCCTCCCGTTTTCCACAGAGTAGACCATATCTGCGATCCGCATGGTAGACTTCCGGTGGGATACCAGAACCACCGTCTTTCCCCGCCTCTCCTCCCCCAGGGAGCGCAGGATAACCGCCTCATTGAGGCTGTCCAGGTTGCTGGTGGGCTCATCCAGCAGCATAAAGGGGGCGTCGTGGAGGAAGGCCCGGGCCAGCCCGATCCGCTGGCGCTCTCCCCCGGAGAGGGTGTCTCCCAGCTCTCCCACCGGGGTGTCATAGCCCTGGGGAAGATGCTGGATAAACTCGTGGACAGAAGCCTTTTTGCAGGCCTCCACAATCTCCTCCCGGGTGGCGGAGAGCTTGGCGATCCTCACGTTGTTGGCGATGCTGTCGTGAAACAGGTGGGTCTCCTGGGTCACAAAGCTCTCCAGACGCCGCAGATTTTCCGTATTGATCCGGTGGATCTCCCGGCGGGAAATCCGGATATCTCCCTGCTGCACGGAGAAGAAACGCATCAGCAGCTTAAGGAGGGTGGATTTTCCGCTTCCGCTCCTGCCGGTGATCCCCACCACAGAGTTTTGGGGAATAGTCACAGAGACATCCTCCAGGATTCTTTCCCCGCCGTAGGAGAAGGTGACGTTTTTGGCTTTGGCGCCGGAGAATCCCACCTCCTCCTGGCCGGTTACTTCTTCCACCGCCGGGGTCTCCTCCAGGATATCCAGAACCCGGTTTCCGGCGGCAAAGGTATTCTGCAGGGTACTGCCCAGATTCGCCAGGGCCACCACGGGGCCGAAGGAGCTCATCAGGGCCAGTACGCTAAGAAGCAAGCCGCTGTAGGTGATCTGCCCATTCTGGTACAGGGCCTCGGCGCTAAGAAGCATAGCCAAATCAAAGA
Source organism: Candidatus Egerieimonas intestinavium (assembly GCA_018711815.1). Taxonomy (GTDB): domain Bacteria; phylum Bacillota; class Clostridia; order Lachnospirales; family Lachnospiraceae; genus Egerieimonas; species Egerieimonas intestinavium. Next base: position 15,570 of record DVHU01000039.1, on the reverse strand, counting down.
GCAGGATGACGGTGTTGGTGACGGCCATATTTCTGCCGCCGGTGCGCTTCATCCGCTCCTCATCTCCGGCCAGCCGCCGGGTGCGCTCATTCATCTGCGCCAGCCTCTCCGGCCCTCTCTGGTACTGGATGGTCTCCGGAAGTCCCCGCAGGCTGTCCAGCACAAAGCTGCTGAGCTCCCCAGATTTTTCCCGGAAACGAAGCCCGTCGTCGCCGCTGACCCGGGAGGTGCAAAGGGGAATCGCCACCCCCACTGTCAGGTAGGCGGCTGCGGCCAAAAGAGCCAGAAGCCAGGAAAACTGCCCGATAAACAGGCACATGGTCAGGGACATGAGAAAGGCTATGGCCACCGGGGAGATGGTGTGGGCATAAAATACCTCCAAAAGCTCAATATCGGAGGTGATCACAGAGATCAGGTTTCCCTTATCCTTCCCTTCCAGCTTTGCCGGGCACAGGCGGCGCAGAGCCCGAAATACCCGGTCTCTCAGAATCGCCAGAAGCTTAAAGGCTATATAATGGTTGCAGGACTGCTCCCCGTACCGCAGGATTCCCCGCAGCAGGGCGAAGATCCCCGCGCACAGGAAGGCTGCGCCCACGGACAGGGAAACCAAATCCAGGAGGCTAAGAATCGCATAGCCGCCCAGAATGGTGATGAAGGCGGCGCAGAGGTGTCCGGCCAGCCCCAGAAGGACAGCCAGCGCCATATAGCCAATCAGAGGCTTTACCAGGCCTATAAGGTTTCGGCAGACTGCAAAATTGCTGCGCTTTTTCATTGAGCTTTTCCCTCCTCTCCCTGGGCTGCAAAACCGTCGGTCTCAGAACCGCCAGCCTCAGAATTTCCTTTTTCTCCGTCACTGTCCCGGCAGCCGTAGCGCTCCAGACTTTGCTGAGCGTGCCAGAGCTGAGCGTAGGAGCCGCCCTCCTCAAGCAGCTGCCGGTGAGAGCCGGATTCCGCCACCCGACCCTCCTTAAGTACAAAGATCTGATCTGCTCCGGCCACGTTTGCCAGCCGGTGGGATATGAGAATCACAGTTTTCCTCCGGGCCAGCAGCCGGATCTGTTCCATAATGTCGTTTTCGCTCTCCACATCAATGTTGGAGGTGGCCTCGTCGAAAATATAGACGGGGCTGTCGTGGAGCAGAGCCCGGGCCAGGGCCAGTCGCTGGCGCTGGCCGCCGGAGAGGTTGGAGCCTTTTTCCTCCAGAGGGGTGTCAAGCCCCTGCTCTCCCTTCAGGAAATCCGCCAGACGGGTCTGCTCCAGCACCTGCCACAGCTGCTCCTGGGAGGCCTGGGGATTGCCCATCAGCAGATTTTCCCGGACGGTCCCCTTAAAGAGATAGCTGTTGTGGCTTACGTAGGTAATGGTTTTCATCAGGCTTTCCTCCCGAATCCGGGTAAGCTCGATTCCCCCCAGAGTCACCGAACCGGCATAGTCTCGGCTGCGCCCCATGAGGATGGAGGCCACGGTGGACTTTCCGCAGCCGCTCTCCCCCACCAGAGCCACAAAGGAGCCCTGGGGCACATGGAGATTTACCCGATCCAGGATCTGCCGCTTCCCATCGTAGGAGAAGCACAGATCCCGGCAGGAAATTTTGCAGCGGGCGGGATCAATTTCCTCCCGGCCCTTTTCCGGCTCCGGCAGATCCAGCAGCCGGAAAATCTTATCGCTGGCCGCCATGCCGTTCATGGCAATGTGAAAGAAGCTTCCCAGCTGCCGCATGGGAATGAAGAAATCCGCCGACAGAAGAATGATGGCCAGGCAGCCCCCCAGGCCCACCTGCTGGGCCCGGTACTGGGTCACCGCCAAAATCATGCCCAGGGCCGCTCCGCCGTAGGCGATCAGATCCATGATGGTCACGGAATTCAGCTGCATGGTCAGCACCTTCATGGTGATCTTTCGGAACTCTTCCGCCTCCCGGTTCATCTCCTGATTTTTGTAGTCGTCCGCCTGGTAGATTTTCAGAGTGGTCAGCCCCTGGAGATTCTCAAGAAAGGTGTCCCCCAGGGTTGTGTACTGCCCCCAGTATTTGGACAAAAGTTTCTTGGCAAAGGTCTGCACCGCCGCGATAGCCACAGGAATCAGAGGCACACAGAGCAAAAGCACCGCCGCCGCCGGCAGATTCACAAAGCTTAAGACGGCAAAAAGTGTCAGCGGCGCCAGCATGCTGTAAAAGAACTGAGGCAGGTAGGCCCCGAAGTAGGTTTCCAGCTGATCTACGCCCTCCACAGCCACCTGGACAATCTCCGAGGTGGAGGCCTGTTCCCGGTAGGATGCCCCCAGGCTTAACAGCTTCCGGTAAATTTTCTCCCGCAGGGTCTGCTTTACCGCCCTGGCGGAGAGGTAACTCATGCGGGAGGCCATCACGGTACAGAAGAACCGCACCAATACCGCCCCCAGGGCCACAGCGGCCACCGCCGCCACATTTTTCCCCTGGACAGTTTTCTGAAAGAGTCTTTCCAAAAGCAGCGCTATGGAGAAGATCATAGCTATGTTGGCAGAGAGGCTCAACCACTGGAAAATCACATTTCCGGCAATATAGCCCTTGCTTTCGCTGACGGTCCCGATCAGCCGCTTGTTTATCATCATCGCTCATTCCTCATTTCCTCATTTACTGGCAAAATAGTTAGAAATACCTAACTCCTTTTCTGGAAAAAAGCGCGCCCATGACACGCCTGTTCTCTAAGAAAATTTTATCATATAACCAGGGAAATCCAAGTGAATTTTTGTTGCATATACGCTACAATCATCAACTCAGGAAGTAAGTGAGAACTAACTTTCTCTCGGCCCAGCAACGGTTAATTCCTTTGTAGCACTTATGCAACATTTTCCTCTTTGATTCTTCAGGAAAATTCCGGCAATCAAAAAAGGATGGTGAAAATAGCCGTGCTGTCCGGCATATGGACACTTCCCAGGGCGTTGGTCATCCGCAGGCAGACGCTGCCGTGGAGTACCCGCCCCGCGTCGCTCCCCACATTGACAAAGTGCAGCGCCTCCGCAGGAAACTGCCAGAAATCGCCGCCTCGCTCCGCGTCGCAGAACCGGTCTTTGTCCGCATACTTCAGACTGTTGATCTTCGCACTGCGCCTCTCCCCGTCCGCCGCCGAGGGGTGCATCACCGGCACGGCCTTCAGCCGGATGATGCCTACGCCCCGCTTTACCACCAGCTGGCAGGGATGCTCAAAGCCCTGGTTGGCCATGGATATATTGCTGTTATCCTTCACGTGCTCCCGGTAAATAATAAAGGGAAGGGAATACGTGCCGTCTCTCAGCCCCCGGCAGAGAACTGCCCCGTCAAACTCCCGGCGGCTGCGGAGGGCGTGCTTGATCCGGTAGCGCTCCTCCATCCCCCGGATCATCTGAAAGGTTTCCTCGGAACAGTACAGAGAGAGAAAGCGGGCGTCCCTCTGGGCCATCTCATCCCCCACTCCCTCATAGATCAGGTGATTGATGGCGATATCCATCCGCTCCCCGTATCGGCGGGCCGCGGCGGTTCCCGCCTCCGTAAGCCGGGGATTTCTGGGAAGGCTGCGGTCTAAAAGCCCTTCCTTTTCCAGGGCGCTCATGGCGCGGCTCACGGTGTACTTTTCCTCACCCAGGGTTTTCGCCAGGCCGGTAACCGTGCAGCTCCCCGGCTCCATTTCCAGAAAACAGATCAATATCCGCATTTTCAACACATCCATATGCTCGGACAATTATCTTCCTCCCTTCGTCTCCCCGGGACTATTCCTCCTGGGAATCCTCCTCCGCGGGCCGCCAGGCCCGGCCAAATTTTACATCCTTGAAAAGTCCGGCCAGGCCGGTGATCTGCTTCAGCCGGAGAATCTCATCCTTATCCATGCCCAGATGCTTGGAAATCCATGCGTCAGACCGGCCAAACTCCTGCAGCTCTTTGACAATATTGCTCATGAGATTTACGTTGTGGGTACCCCGGGCCCGATTGTGGCGGATGGTGCTGGCCATCCGCTGATCCAGATTTTTGTCGATAACTGACACCGGCAGCATCCCGTGCTCCCGCTCATAGATATCCTCGTTTTCCAGCATCACCCGGTACCGGTGAAAGCCGTCCACAATAATGTATTTATCATGCTCCTTATCATAGTAGCATACGATGGGCATTGTGTAGCCGTCTGCCTTAATGCTGTCGTAGAGCAGCCGCATCTCCGGGGGAGCTACCGCGTTGGGGTTATAGGTATTGGGCTCCACCTTCTCGATGGGCACAGGGATCACATGGTAAACGGGACTTTTAAATTCCATAGCTCATATCCTCCACACTCTTATACTTTTCCCTTATGGCATCCACCCGCTTCTGCTGCTCTCTGGTGAGCCCAAAGCCCATGAACCGGCAGGTATGGTCATTTTTCAGGATGCAGTAACACATGCGCTTCCAGCTGGGAATATCCTTGGTGGTCTTGATATCATCCGTGGAATCCGGGATATTTCCCACAAAGACAATCCTGGTCTTCTTATTCCGGGTATAATTGGAAACGCCGTTGGCCCGGATATGGTAGCCGTGCTCCTTCAATTCCTGGATGGTCTCATCGTCCAGGCCTCCGCCGGTCTTGTGCCAGAACTCGATGGAGGTGTTGAATTTTTTCACGTAATTGTTCCGCAGCCGGGCCGGCAGGGTGTCCAGCAGAAACAGGGTGTAGGATTTCCAGGTATGCCCCTCGGGCAAGGTCACGTTCCGATAGCCCATGGCCTTGGTCCTGCCGTAGATGCTGGCGAAATTAGCCCCCCGGACCCGGCCCACCAGCTTCACCCAGATCTCCGGGTCGATGACCCGGTACAGGTTGAGGGAATCCTTGGAATAATCGTTAAAGGGGGAGGCCACCCGCATCTGAGAGACCTTGAGCCCGGCCTTGTGGTACAGGTCATAGAGCTCATTGTAATCGTAGCCGAAGAGAAAATTGGCGTGCCAGACATCCTGGGAAGTCCAGTCGTAGAGGGGCGAGGCGCACCAGACGTCCTTGAACTGCTTGCTGATCCAGCACTCCTCCTTGTACTCGCATTTCTTATTGAGAAAGCCGCTGTACCGCTGCATGGACTCGTCCGCCCGCATTCCCAGAAGACAGACCGTTTTCTTGTTGCCATGGGAGATGCGGTACCAGCGGCAGAACTGCTTGGCCAAATCCTCCTGGTGCATCCGGTAGCGGTAGGTGGTGATGGGATTATTGTCCAGATTGATCACGTACTCCTTATCCGGCATGGGACGGACCCAGCTCTCCTTCTTGGTGTCATCCCAGGGATACCAGAACATCTCATAGCTGCTGAGAGCCGTCCTGGTGGCCATGGGCAGACAGACCCAGTAGGGCTCCACCACCTTCTTGATCCGCTCAAAGGTCCGCTCAATATACTCGGTGGTTACCGTGTACTGGGCTTCAAAATCCTGGTGAAAAACCCCCAGCTTTTTGCCGGGATAATATTTCTTCCGGTAATCCAAAACCAGATTCAGCAAAAGTCCGCTGTCCTTCCCGCCGGAGAAGGATACAAAAATATTGTCAAATTCTTCAAAAATCAGCTTCAGACGGTCTTGCAGGGCTTGATAGACGTCCTGTTCCATGTACTGTCGAATCACAAAATAACCCCCCTATCCAGTTGGAAATATTTACCATTTCTGAATAAGAATTTAACACATTAAGAAAATTTAATCAACAAACTGCGACAAAAAACTGCGCATTGCGACATGGCGGGGGGACGTGTTGCAATAAAGAAAAATAATAGAAAGCGGGTGTGTCTTTTATGGAAAAAGAGGTGAAAAAGAGCGAAGCTTCGCAATGAACAAATATCCCGATATATAAACGCAGCTTGTGCGAATTTGCCGAGCACAGCTTCGAGACTACAGGCTCGAAGTGAGCGCAGGCTGAGCACAAATGCGTCTATATACCGGGATACTGTTTTATGCGAAGTTTCGCTCTTCCTGGCTCATTTTAGGAGCGCAGGCGGAAGGTTTTAGGAGCCAGCCGGTAGACCAGGATGCAGGCTGCCAGGCAGTACAGCAAGCAGAACCCGATGGCGCACAGGCCGAATACCAGCGTCGGCAGATGTACCTTCATCAGGAGAAAGCACGCCATATAGGTGACGAACATCACCAGCTGATAGGTGCCGCTCTTAATCTCCGTCCCCGCAGTGTAGGGCTGCAGAAGATAATAGATGGTCAGATAGTGGACGGAGAAAAAAATACTCATACAGATGACGGACACCACCAGTACCAGATAGTTTAAGGGGCTGTCGGTTCCCCCGGAGCTGTACAGGATAGCCGCCAGGCCCAGTCCCAGGATCACCGCCGGAACCAGATTGATCTTGATGATCTCCCTGAGCCGTATCTTAAAGAGCTTCAGCACAAAGGATGGCTCTTTGAAAAAGGAGTAGGTCAAAAGGCTGTGGTCGCAGTTCATAAAAAGCGCCTGGGTGAAGCCGGTGCCCCGGTTAATGGCGTACATGATGAAGGCGAAGTACGGCAGGTACGTGAGCATTATCCGATTCAGGGCCGCTGCCACCTCCGGCGCCAGCCCGCAGGCCACAAGGCCCGCCAGCACAGCAGCCAGGCAGAAGACAGAGGTTCTCTTGGAAGCCTTCCAGAGTATCCTGTGGTGCCGCTTGATAAAGAGCTCATTGAGATACTCAAAGCCCTCCTTCTGGCTGGAGATACGTTGATCCCCGGAGATCGCTTCCAGGCTCTGATTCCGGGAAATGTTTTTGACATTGTCCATCTGGTTCAGCAGCTGGAACAAAAGATTCTGGCACAGCTCCCGGTAAGAGGCAAAGGAATAAATTTTGCCCGCGGCCCACAGCGCTGCAGGCAGAGGCAGGAACAAAAGAACATTCACCGCCATATCCGGCAGGAGGATTCCCCGGGCCGGAAGGCCATAGGCGGCGCTCAGAGCGACGAAGGTGCTTATCCAGAAGAACCGGGTGGGCTTTCCTGCATTGAAGGCCTCCTGGCTCTTCTCATAGCGGGTCAGGTAATAGGCGGAGGCGCTCAGCTTCATCCCCACGATGGAGAAAGGCAGCAGCAGGCACTTCCACAGGGAACCCCCCGCTCCCAGTCCGAAGAAGAGAACCACGGGCAAAAAGCCCACCGCTGTCCGAAGGATACCGTAACCGTAATCCACCAGGGTATAGGCCTTGGCGTCCATCCGCATGAGCATTATGGCGTAATACTTATCCCTGGTGGGGTTAAACATTTCCGTGTTATAGAAGGCTCCGTATACGGACAGGCAGACCAGGATGTGCATAAACACCGCCTCCTGTCTCAGATCCCCGTAGAGGCTGGCGGCTCCGCTGATCATCAGCAGGATATACAGGGCCTTTCCCAGGAAGGTACTGATAATTTCCCAGAGGATGGCCAGTATCTGGGCGAAGGTTTTTATTCCCCTGATCCCATAGAGGGAGACGGGGATCGCCCGCTTCACCAGAGGAATCTGCCTCAGGCCGTACAGGATACTGTTGACCCGATAGGTGTTTTTCAGGGAAAAGGAAATCCTAAACGTGCTATTCCTGTTCATGGGCTTCCTCCTTCAGGGCGGCGATAATCTTATCCTTGAAGCCGTGCTCATCCAGATTAGATTTATCTACCAGCTCCAGCACTCCGCGATTTAAGAGCACAATCTCATCGCAGAGATCCAAGGCCAGATCCATGATGTGGGTGGAGAAAATGGTAATCCGCCCTTCCTTTAAGGAGCGCAGCAGCTGCTTCATCTCCTCCGCCACCACCACGTCCAGGGAGGTCAGCGGCTCATCCAGCAGGAGGATATTGGGCTGGGCAATGATATTGATCAGCATCTGCATCTTATTTTTCATTCCGTGGGAATAGTCCCGCAGAAGCTTATCCCGATCCTCCGGGGCAATGCCCATCAAATCCAGGTACTCATCGATACTCTTGGGCTCCCGGACGGAATCCCGGTTAATATCCAGGAAAAATTTGATAAACTCCCGGCCGGTGAGAAATTCCGGCACCGTGGGGGTGGAAAGCACATAGCCGATATCCGCAGCCACGATCTCCCGGCGCTGATCCCCCTCGGTCAGATAAAAGGCCCCGCCGTCTGCCTTCATGTCCCGGTTTAAGCAGTTAAACAGCGTAGTTTTTCCCGCGCCGTTGCGGCCCAGAAGGCCGTAGATTTTCCCGCTCTCAAAAGTAAAGTCAATATCCTTCAGAACTTGCTTTTTGTCGAAATGCTTAGCTAAATGTTCAATAATAAATTTCATATGTGGTTCCTTCCCCATGAGGTATTTTATCCAAGTTTAAGGGATACAGCCTGGAAATGTCAATGCAAATCCGTATTTTTCCGGGTAAAATATCTAAAAATTCAAGGGAAAATCAAGAGAAATTTTCTTATAAAAAGGGAGTGCCCCAAAAGTCAGCCTGCACTTGCAGAAATCCGTTACTCTTGGGACACCCGTATATCATCATTGATTATTGTTTTTCTCAAGCTCATCGATCAGCGGGCACAGCTGGCTCATATTTAAAATCACGTAGTCGGCTCCCGCCTCCTTGTACTTACGGGTCAGCTTATGAAGCAGCTCGCTTTTCTGGTCGGCGGGCAGCGCCTGGTATTCTTCCTGGGTCAGACCCATCTCAGAGCTTCCCTCCAGGACGCCCACGGAGATATTTCCGGCATTGACGCCCTCCCGGATATCGGAGATGGTATCTCCCACCTTCATCACCTGGTGCACATGCTGAAGCTTCAGCTGCCTCATGTTCTCAAATACCATGTAAGGATACGGCCGCCCCATATTTCCCACGCTGTTGGGGGAAATCCAGAAGTCCGGACTGTAGCCGTTCTCCGCCGCCTTGGGCACCACGATGCTCATCATCTCGTCGGTATATCCGGTGGTGGAACCCACCTTGATTCCCCGGCTCTTCAGCTCCTCCACCGCCTTCTGCACGTGGGGCTTCACCTGAGCGTACTCGTGAAGAATTCCCATCAGCTGAGAGGAAAACTTATTGTGCATCTCATCCACATCCGCATCTGTCCAAGCTCTTCCGTGCTTTTCGGCCCAGGCCTGGCTGATCCGGGGCATGGACAGCATCGTCTTGATATGGTCCCATTTCAGCATGCCCATGGGTTTTCTGGTCTCTTCCATGGTGACCTCAATGCCGTACTCCCGGAAAATCTCCATAAATGCCCGAACAGGAGCAAAGCAACCATAGTCCACGGTGGTGCCTGCCCAATCAAAAATAACGCCTTCTATTTTCATCTTCCTGCACCTCTCCTATCTTTCCTTCACTGTGTCCATGTAGCTTTTCATGATCTCGGTCAGCCTTTGGATGTCCTCCTGGTAAATCTCGCCGATGACGCCGATTCGGAAGGTGTCCGCATCCGTCAGCTTGCCGGGATAGATGGCGTAGCCTCTCTCCTTGATATACGCATACATGTCCTTAAAGTCAAAATGTTTTCCCTGAGGATACAGGAAGGTGGCAATAATCGGTCCCTGCCATGGCCGGTCCACATAAAGCTTAAAGCCCAGAGCCTCAAAATTTTCCACCAGGGCATCCATGTTCTTCTGGTAACGCTCATGTCTGGCGGCAACCCCGCCCTCCTGTTCCAGCTCCTTTAAGGCCTGCCGGAAAGCCAGCACCGTGTGGGTGGGGGAAGTGTAGCGCCATTTGCCATCCTTCTCCATGCCCTGCCACTGGTCGTAGAGATCCAGGGAAAGGCTTCTGGCACAGCCCTGGGACTCCATCAAAAGCTTCCGATTGGCAAGGATAAAGGAAAATCCCGGAACTCCCTGGATACACTTGTTGGCGGAGCTCACCAGGAAATCAATGTGCCAGTCCTTCACCGGAATATCCACTGCCCCGAAGCTGGACATGGCGTCCACGATAAAGGTCTTGCCGTGAGCGTAAGCCAGATCTCCGATACTCTGGATATCGTTTAAGATTCCGCTGGTGGTCTCGCTGTGGATCATCATCACGTGGGTGATCTCCGGGTGCTCCTCCAGGGCTCTGCGGGCCTCGGCCGCATCCGGCGTCTTATTGTATGCCTGAGAAATGTGGATGCAGGGGATTTTGTGATACTGGCAGATTTTCGCGGCCCGCTCCCCGTAAGCGCCGTTGCTCAAGAGCAAAACCTTTCCCTGGGCCGGCACCACGCTGCTTAAAACGCTCTCCACCCCGAAGGTTCCCGAGCCCTGCATCAGGACGGCGGTGTACTCTGTCTCCTCCACCTGAGCCAGCTCAAGCAGCTTCCGGCGAATCTCCTGGGTAATCCCCTTGTAATCCTCGTCCCAGGTACAGTGATCAAACATCATCACGGCCTTTACCGTCTCCGTGGTAGTCAGGGGACCCGGTGTCAACAGCTTATAGTTTTTCATGACTGTTATCTCCTCGTCTGTGTTTTCTTTTCAAACACTTCCTATTCTACTCACAAGTTTTCAGGATTCAAGAGGATTGACAGACATTTGAAACACATTTAACACGGGCTTTACAGGGGAACCTCTGTCTTTACAAAGCCGATACCTTTCACAGGCGGGAAAGCTGCATCTTTACTCTCAGGTATGCCTTCAGCCGCTCCTGCACGAACAGGGGCAGATCCAAGACATTTCCCTTATCCGCGTTTAACTGGCAGAACTCCCGGATACTGTCATAGTACAGCTGGAAATACTCGGTCCCCACGTTGAATTTATTGATGCCCAGCCGGAAGGCCTGCTCCAGCTGATCGTTGGGGATGCCGCTGCCGCCGTGGAGAACCAGGGGGCAGTCGGTGGCCTTATTGATTTCCTCCAGACGCTTTAAATCCAGCTTAGGAGTTTCCAGATACACCCCGTGGGCGCTGCCAATGGCCACGGCCACGGAATCCACCTGAGTCTCCCGGCAGAATCTGGCGGCCACCTCCGGCTTTGTATACAGATCCTCCTTTTCCTGGTCTGACTGAGCCGCAAAACCCACATGGCCCAACTCTGCCTCCACATCCGCGCCCAGGGCGTGGGCGGCGTCCACCACCCTTCGGGTCAGCCGGATATTCTCCTCCACCGGCAGCATGGAGCCGTCGTACATCACCGAAGTAAACCCGCACTGGATGGCGTGAAGTATGGCGTTAAAATCGCTGCAGTGGTCCAGATGAAGACCGATGGGTACCTCCACCCGATCCACCAGCTCCTTCACCGTAGCCGCGAAGCCGGCGATGCCGCAGCAATTTTTCTGGAAGCTGTCCGCCGGGTACAGCATGATGATCACCGGCTTGCGCAGCTCCTCCGCCACCTCTACCACGGAGCAGGCCATAGTGTAATCGTTGCAATTAAAGGCGATGGCTGATGTATTGGCTTTCTCCGCCATCTTAAGGATGTTGCTGACTTTTTCGTATGCCATAATAATACCTCGTTTCTTTTGTGTTGCTGGTTACAGGGATAGCTGCTTCTTGCCGGACAGCTTAAAAAAGATCAGAAGGGATACCACCACTGTCACCGTCAGCACCGAAGCCAGCGCCGAGGCGATTCCATAATTATTTCTGGAAACCTCCGTGTACACGGAGACGCTCATGGTGGCGGTGCTTCCCGTGTACAGGATCACCGATGAGCTTAGCTCCTGGATAATGGTGATCCAGCTTAAGATCAGGCCGGAAAATACGCCGGACATCATCAGCGGGCAGGTTACCTTCCAGAAGGTCTGCATGGGGGTATAACCCAGGCTGACGGAGGCCTCCTCCACCACCGGGCTCATCTGCCGCAGAATCGCGGAGCTGCTGCGGATGGTATAGGGCATCCGGCGGATCACAAAGGAAATAATCATAATCGCCGCCGTACCGCTGAGCATCAGCGGCTTGTGGTTAAAGGTCAGAAGCAGCATAATACCCATAATCGTGCCGGAGATGATCATGGGAAACATGGTAACCATATCCAGCAGGCTGCTCAGGGCATTTCGCCTTCTGACGGACAGATAGGCGATGGCCATGCCCAGCGCCATCACCAGCAGGATGGCTATCAGCGCGTATTTGTAGGTGTTGATAATCGTATCCCCGGCCTTGTCGAAGGCCTCCCGGTAATTATTCAGGGAAAATCCCGGCTTATAGATGGGGCCGCTGCTGTTTCGGAAGGAGGATACGATAATATTGATCTGAGGCAGCACGGAGACGCAGGCCACCCCGTACAAGAATACGTGGGCCAGAATACTTTTCCCCCTGCTCAAGGGATGAATTTCCAAAGGGCGCAAAAAACTCATCTCATAGGACTTCTTTTCCGTCACATACCGCTGGGCCAAAAAGATTACCACGGTGATCAGCACCATCAGCATGCTTAAGGCTGAGGCGAAGTTTGCGGAGCCGCCCACCTCCCCCACATATTCCGTGTAGACCAGCACCGGCATGGTGCGGAAGCCCTCGCCGATCATCATGGGCGTTCCAAAGTCCGAGAAGGCGTTGGTAAATACAATCAGCGCCCCGGCCAGCACTGTGGGAAGCACCAGGGGCATAATCACGGAAAATACCTTTTTTACCGGTGAACAGCCCAGGTTTTCCGCCGCCTCAGGCAGGGAGGCGTCAAGCTTCCCCAGCGCTCCGGAGACGTACATGTAGATGTAGGGGTAGAGTTTCATGGTAAAGGCCAGCGTGATCCCTCCAAAGCCGTAAATGCTTCCCATTTCCAGGCCGAACACATCGCTCATAAAATTGGTGACGGCGCCGTTTCTGCCCAGCAGCAGGATCCAGGAGTATGCCCCGATGAAGGGCGGGCTCATCATGGAGAGGATAATCATAATCTCCAGCACGCGTTTTCCCCGGATCCGGCAGGTAGACATGATGTAGGCCATGGGCACTCCCAGGGCCACGCAAATGGCCGTTACAGTCACAGTCACCTTAACAGAATTCAGCAGGGAATTGTAATAATAGGGCTTCTGAAAGAAGCGAATAAAATTCTGGAGGGATACCGCTCCCGTCTTGGGATCCCGAAAGGCGCTGGCAAACAGCGTCCCCAGAGGAATCAGCAGGAAAATCAAGGTCAGCAGGAAGATGGCAATCCCAATCACCGCCCAGCAGTCAAAACCCCTGCGGCTCTTTTTCATGACTCTCCCTCCTCTCCCAGCAGGTTGCGCTGTCCCTGGCTGTCAAATACATTGATCCGGCTGCCGTCTATGGTCAAAGCCACCTGCTCTCCCACCCGGAAATAGGCTCCCAGCCCCTCTGTGGGCTGACTGATTTCGATTACCCGTCCCTTTTCCAGGGTGATTTCGTAATTCAAAAATTTTCCCAGAAAGACACAGCTCTTGACCGTCCCCCGCAGGCAATTTTTCTGCCCCTTGTCCGGGCAGAGGGTAAATTCCTCCGGGCGCACGCTGACCGTCAGCTCCTCCCCCTCCCCGGCTTTCCCCGCCAGAGCCGGCGCCGGAACCTTAAGCTTATGCTCCACCAGAAGGAAGCTATCGCTTCCTTCCCGGTGATATACCGCCTCAAAGATGGTGGAGGTTCCCACAAAGGTGGCCACAAACAGGTTGGCCGGCCGATGGTACAGCTGGAAGGGCGTTCCCACCTGCTGCAGCTCTCCCTTGTTCATGACTGCGATGCGGTCTGAGACGGCCAGAGCTTCCTCCTGATCGTGGGTCACATACACGGTGGTGATCCCCACACTTTTTTGAATATCCCGGATGGCGCCGCGCATTTCCACCCGAAGCTTGGCGTCCAGGTTGGACAGGGGTTCATCCATCAGGAGGACCGTGGGCTCAATGACAATGGCCCGGGCCAGCGCCACCCGCTGCTGCTGTCCGCCGGACAGCTGGTTGGGGGAGCGCTCTGCGTACTCGGAGATTTTTACCGTCTCCATGATGGCTTCGGAACGCCTGCGGATTGTCTCCTTGTCCAATTTTCTTTGCCTCAAACCGTACTCCACATTTTTGCGGACGCTCATATGCGGGAAAATCGCATAATTCTGAAATACCATGCCGATATTTCTCTTGTAAGGCGGAATCTGATTGATAACCTTCTGATCAAAGGAAATCGTTCCGGCCTCTATGGTGTTAAATCCCGCGATCATCCGAAGCAGCGTCGTCTTTCCGCATCCGGAGGGACCTAACAGGGTAAAAAACTCTCCCCCTCGGATTTTTAGGCTGAGTTTCGGTATGACGGTTTTCTCTCCATACCTTTTTGTCACCTCCGCCACCTGTATGGCTGTACTCAAGCGCGTTACCCCCTTTACTCTGTTCTTTTACTGCGCGTATTCCATGGCGATCTCCTGGAATTTCTCCTGCATCTCTGTCTTATGCTCCGCCACGTATTCGTCGTCCGCCGGAATCTGATTAATCTCGCTGCTGGGTGTTAAGCCGTTGCCCTCCGGCAGAGTCACATCGTCCCGCACCGGTCTTCTGGGAGGCTCGCACTCCGCCATCTTCTGCTGGAACTCCTGGCTGGTGAGGAAATCAATAAATTTCTTGGCGTTGTCCATGTTCTTGGCGCCCTTGATGATGGCTACTCCATCCACATTGACCACAACGCCCTCCTCCATGAAGGCCTTGGATATATTGTCCATTCCCTGCAGAATATAGGTGTCCGCCATACTTTCGGCGATGAGTCCCACTGCATACTCTCCGTCAGCTACGCCCTTATGAACCGCCCCGGAGGAGGTAAGAACCTTGCCGTCCACGTTGGCCAGCAGCTGATCTACGTACTCCCAGGCTTCCTCCGTGTCGCCGCCGCCCATAGCATAGAGCATATTTACCAGCTGCTCCCAGCCGGAAGAGGTGGCTGTGGGATCCGGCATAACGATTTTTCCTTTCAGCTCAGGATTCAGCAAATCCTCATAGCCGTTAATTTCAATATCTCCAGCCACGTCGGAATTGATCATCAGGGCGCTGGGCACCAGGCTAAAGCCGGTTACCTTGCCTGAGGTGTTGCGATACGCCTCCGGAAGCTCTGAATCATAGGCGGATACATACTCCTCCCAGAGATCGCTGTTGGGCAGAAATCCCGAGGATACCATGCCGCCCAGCATCACGTCGCCCAGGGGATTGTCGCCCTCCGCCTGGATTCTGTTGTACAGCTCGCCGGTTCCCGCCGATACCACCTCCACCTCAATTCCGGTGGCCGCCTCAAATTCTTCGGTGACTACCTGCAGAAATTCCTCCGGTGTGGAGGCGTAGAGAACCAGCGTTCCGCCGCCCTCCGTCTGCTCTTCCTTGCCGCTGTCTTCCGCCTTTGCCTCCTCTGTCTTGCTCTCCTTCTGGCTGGAGTCTTCTTTTGGTTCCTCCTTGGAGGAGCATCCGGTCAGTGCGGCTGTCCCCAAAACTGCCAGCGCCATTGTTCCTGCCAATCCCTGTTTTAAAATCCTTCTCTTCATCTTCTTCTCCTTTCTCCTGTGTTTTCGCTCAAAAACGATAAAAATTCTTTTGATAAATTTCGTTATTTTTCTTTCTTTATCGTTTTCTATATTATATAGTTAATTGTCAATTTTTGTCAATCAATTCCGTGTGACTCGGTGATTTTTATTGATTTTGTATAGCTTGCCCCAGGTATTTTTGTGAATAGTGCATATGCAAATTTTAAGTTTGCAACAGGGAGAGTTGTAATTTCTTATGGTTTCTGCTACAATGAAAAAAAGCGTAAGGATTTTGGAGGATTTCTATGCTGGCAGAAGAGAGAAAAAGAAAAA
>DVHU01000038.1 GCA_018711815.1 Candidatus Egerieimonas intestinavium | reverse complement strand
AAAGTTTCCGGCGGTCTCCACGGGGTTGGAGCTTCTGTGGTAAACGCTCTGTCCGAATGGCTGGAGGTTACCATTTACCATGAGGGAAAGATTTACCGGCAGCGCTATGAGCGGGGACAGGTGATCTATAAGCTGAAGGTTATCGGAGAGTGCGAGCCGGACAGAACGGGAACCACCGTAAGTTTCCTTCCGGATAAGGAAATCTTTGACGATACTGTCTATGATTACGATACCCTTAAGAGAAGATTCCGGGAAATGGCATTCTTGACTAAGGGGCTGCACATTGTCCTCACCGATGAGAGAGGGGAGGAAAAGCATGAGCATTCCTTCTGCTATGAGGGCGGAATCAAGGAGTTTGTCACCTATCTGAACCGATCCAACACGGAGCTTTATCCCGATATTATTTACTGTGATGGAGAGAAGGACGGCGTCATGGTGGAGGTTGCCATGCAGCACAATGACGCCTACACGGAGAACAGCTACAGCTTTGTCAATAATATCACTACCCCTGAGGGCGGCACCCATGTGGAGGGATTCAGAAGCGCTCTGACCAAGACCTTCAACGATTATGCCAGAAAAAATAAGCTGTTAAAGGACAGTGAGCCCAACCTGTCCGGAGAGGATATCCGGGAAGGTATGACAGCCATTATCAGCGTGAAGATAGAGGATCCTCAGTTTGAGGGACAGACCAAGCAGAAACTGGGCAACAGCGAGGCCCGGGGAGCGGTGGCCAGCATTGTCAGCAGCAAGCTGGAGATTTACCTGGAGCAGAACCCTGCGGTGGCCAAGCTGGTGGTGGAGAAGTCTCTGATGGCCCAGAGGGCCAGGGACGCGGCCAGAAAGGCCCGGGATCTGACCAGAAGAAAGTCAGCCTTAGACGGCATGGCCCTGCCGGGCAAGCTGGCGGACTGTACGGATAAGGATCCGGCTAAATGTGAGATTTACATCGTAGAGGGAGATTCCGCCGGCGGCTCTGCCAAGACGGCCAGAAGCCGGGCTACCCAGGCTATTCTCCCCCTGAGAGGAAAGATTCTCAACGTGGAGAAGGCAAGGCTTGACCGAATCTACGGAAATGCGGAGATCAAAGCCATGATCACCGCATTTGGAACGGGAATCCACGAGGATTTTGATATTACCAAGCTTCGGTACCACAAGATTATTATCATGACCGATGCGGACGTGGACGGGGCCCATATTGCCACCCTGATGCTGACCTTCCTGTACCGGTTTATGCCGGAGCTGATCAAGCAGGGGTATGTGTATCTGGCCCAGCCGCCTCTCTATAAGATTGAGAAAAATAAAAAAGTGTGGTATGCGTATTCCGATATAGAGCTGGATAAGATTCTCACAGAAATCGGCCGGGACGGTAACAACAAGATTCAGCGGTATAAGGGACTGGGAGAGATGGACGCGGAGCAGCTGTGGGAGACTACAATGGATCCGGAGAGACGGGTGCTGCTGCGGGTGACCATGGACGAGGAAGCTTCCTCAGAGATTGATCTGACCTTCACCACCCTCATGGGAGATAAGGTAGAGCCCAGAAGAGAGTTTATCGAGGAAAATGCCGACAGGGTTAAAAACTTAGACATCTAGCTGTGGAACAGCTAGATGTCTATGAGCAAGAAGCGAAGCGGATTGCGAATATCCATAAAATACTGCTCTGCAGTTAAATATCTATGAGTAAGGAGCGGAAAATGGAAGATAATATTTTTGACAAAGTCCAGGATGTGGATCTGATTAAAACCATGGAGGATTCCTACATCGACTATGCCATGAGCGTCATCGCCTCCCGGGCTCTTCCCGATGTGCGGGACGGCTTAAAGCCGGTGCAGAGGAGAATCCTGTACTCCATGATTGAGCTGAATAACGGACCCGATAAGCCCCACAGAAAATGTGCCCGTATCGTGGGTGATACCATGGGTAAATATCACCCCCACGGAGACAGTTCCATCTACGGCGCTCTGGTAAATATGGCCCAGGATTGGTCTACCCGGTATCCTCTGGTGGACGGCCATGGAAATTTCGGTTCCGTGGACGGCGATGGGGCGGCAGCCATGCGTTATACGGAGGCCCGCTTAAGCAAGATTTCCATGGAAATGCTGGCGGATATCAATAAAAATACGGTGGATTTTGTCCCCAACTTTGACGAGACAGAGAAGGAGCCGGTGGTGCTTCCCTCCAGATATCCCAATCTGTTGGTAAACGGAACTACAGGAATCGCCGTAGGTATGGCCACCAACATGCCCCCCCACAATCTGCGGGAGGTTATTGACGCTGTGGTGAAGCTCATTGACAACCAGGTGGAGGAGGAGAGAGATACCGCCATCGAGGAAATTCTGGAGATTATCAAAGGGCCCGATTTTCCCACGGGAGCCACGATATTGGGCACCAGGGGAATTGAGGAGGCCTACCGCACGGGCCGGGGAAAGATCCGTGTCCGGGCGGTGACGGATATTGAAACTCTGCCCAATGGGAAGAGCCAGATTATTGTCACAGAGCTGCCCTACCTGGTAAATAAAGCAAGGCTCATTGAGAAGATGGCGGAGCTGGTGAGGGATAAGAAGATTGACGGCATCACCAACATCGCCGACCACTCCAGCCGGGAGGGAATGAGAATCTGTATTGAGCTGCGCCGGGATGCCAACGCCAACGTAATCTTAAACCAGCTGTATAAACATACCCAGCTGCAGGATACCTTCGGTGTGATTATGCTGGCCCTGGTGGAAAATAATCAGCCTAAGGTGTTAAATATTCTGGAGCTTCTGCAGTACTACTTAAAGCATCAGGAAGAGGTTGTCACCAGAAGGACCCAGTACGACTTAAACCGGGCCCAGGAGCGGGCGCACATTTTGGAGGGGCTCTTAAAGGCCCTGGATAATATTGATGAGGTCATTCGGATTATCCGCGGGTCCAGAAATACCCAGGAAGCCAAGCAGGGATTGATGGAGCGCTTTGCCTTAAGCGACGCCCAGGCTCAGGCCATCGTAGATATGCGTCTGCGCACCCTGACAGGCTTGGAGCGGGAGAAGCTGGAGGCCGAGTACAAGGAGCTGATGGAAAAAATCCGTTATCTGCAGGCGATTCTGGCGGACAGAAAGCTGCTGCTGCGGGTTATCCGTGAGGAAATCCTTGCCATCTCTGAAAAGTACGGGGATGACCGAAGAACCGCCATCGGCTTTGACGAGTACGATATTTCCATGGAGGATTTGATCCCCAAGGAAAATACGGTTATTACCATGACCAAGATGGGCTATATCAAGCGTATGACCGTGGACAATTTCCGCAGCCAGAACAGAGGCGGCAAGGGAATTAAGGGTATGCAGACCATCGAGGACGATTATATCGACGAGCTTCTGATGACCACCACCCACCATTTCCTCTTATTCTTTACCAATATGGGAAGAGTATACCGGATGAAGGCCTACGAAATTCCCGAGGCCTCCAGGACGGCCCGGGGAACAGCCATTATTAATCTGCTGCAGCTGCAGCCGGAGGAGAGTATCACGGCGGTAATTCCCATCCGTGAGTATAAGGAGGGCAACTATCTTCTGATGTCCACCAAAAACGGACTGGTGAAGAAAACGCCGGTGATGGATTACGCCAACGTCAGAAAGATTGGTTTAGCTGCCATTTCGCTGAGAGATGATGATCAGCTGATCGAAGTGAAGCTCACAGACGGAAAGAAGGATGTAATCCTTGTGACCAAGTTCGGCCAGTGTATCCGGTTTAAGGAGAGCGATGTGAGAAGCACCGGAAGAATTTCCATGGGCGTGCGGGGCATTAACTTGCAGGATCACGATGAGGTAATCGGCATGCAGCTGAATACCCAGGGAGATTATCTGTTGATTGTTTCCGAGAAGGGCTACGGCAAGAGAACCTCTGTGCGGGAATTTGCTCTTCAGCTGCGGGGCGGCAAGGGCGTGAAATGCTATAAGATCATGGAAAAGACCGGAAATGTCATCGGCGTCAAGGCAGTCAATGAGGACAACGAGGTGATGATGATTACCACCGAGGGAATTATCATCCGCATCTGCTGCAGTGATATCTCTATCTTGGGCAGAATTACTTCCGGAGTGAAGCTGATGAATCTGGAGGACCATATCACCGTGGCCAGCATTGCTAAGGTAAGAGAATAGATTTTTATTTATATCACATATAAAAATATATGTATTTGCTTATAAAAAAGGACGGAACTATAATAGACACAAGGTTAAGAGAAGAGTAAAGCGAAAAAGCTTTTGTGTGTAAGAAGGAGGTCCTTATTTATGGCAGAGGAAAAGAAATTTAGAACAGAGCATGACTCCATCGGCACCAAGGAGGTGCCGGTGGAGGCTTACTATGGGGTGCAGACCTTAAGAGCTTCGGAAAATTTTTATATTACCGGGCTTAACATGCACCCGGAGTTGATCAACAGCGTAGCTCAGATTAAAAAAGCGGCGGCCATCACCAACTATGAGGTGGGCAGGCTGGATAAGAAGCGGGCGGACGCCATAGTCCAGGCCTGCGACGAGATCATTGAGGGAAAGCTGCACGACCAGTTTATCGTAGATCCCATCCAGGGAGGCGCAGGAACCTCTCTGAATATGAACGCCAACGAGGTAATCGCCAACCGGGCCATTGAAATTCTGGGCGGAGAGAAGGGAGATTACAGCATTGTA
Source organism: Candidatus Egerieimonas intestinavium (assembly GCA_018711815.1). Classification (GTDB taxonomy): domain Bacteria; phylum Bacillota; class Clostridia; order Lachnospirales; family Lachnospiraceae; genus Egerieimonas; species Egerieimonas intestinavium. The sequence continues at coordinate 4,727 of DVHU01000038.1, read as the reverse complement.
AATCCCAACGATCACGTAAATTACGGCCAGTCCACCAACGATGTATTTCCCTCCTGCGGAAGGATTACAGCCCTGAAGCTTCTTCACGGGGCTCAGAAGCAGCTGAATCGCCTGGTTGAGGCCCTGAACCAGAAGGCCAAGGAATTTGACCATGTGATTAAGATGGGAAGAACCCAGCTGCAGGATGCGGTGCCCATCCGTCTGGGCCAGGAATTTAAGGCCTATGCGGCGGCCATTCGCCGGGATATTAACCGTTTTGAAAATGCTAAGGATGAGATGAGCCGTCTGAATCTGGGAGGAACGGCCATCGGAACCGGCTTAAACGCCGACGTTCACTATCTGCAGCGGGTGGTGAGAAATATTGCGGAGATCTCCGGCCTGGATCTGATTCAGTCCTACGACCTCATTGACGCCACCCAGAATTTGGACGGCTATGTGGCAGTGTCCGGCATGGTAAAGACCTGCGCCGTGAGCCTGTCCAAGATGTCCAACGACCTGCGGCTCATGTCCTCTGGTCCCCGCACCGGCTTTGGAGAAATCAATCTGCCGGCTAAGCAGAACGGTTCCTCCATCATGCCCGGGAAGGTGAATCCGGTTATTCCTGAGGTGGTTAACCAGGTGGCCTTTAATATTATCGGCAATGATATGACCATCGCCATGGCTGCGGAGGCAGGACAGCTGGAGCTGAATGCCTTTGAGCCCATTATTTTCTACAATATGTTCCAGTCTATCGAGACGCTGACCTTTGCTGTCCGCACTTTGGTAGACAACTGTATCACAGGAATTACCGCCAACGAGGAGCGCTGCAAGCAGCTGGTAGACAGAAGTGTGGGAATTATCACGGCCATCTGTCCCTACGTGGGATACGAGAAGGCTGCGAACGTAGCCAAGGAGGCCATCCGCACCGGCGCCAACGTGCGGGATCTGATTCTTCGGGATAAGCTTTTAACCCAGGAGGAGCTGGATACGATTTTAAATCCCTATGCCATGACCGAGCCGGGAATTTCCGGAAAACAGGGATTATAAATACATACGGCGGTCAATTTAGGAGGAGATGTGGATGATTCGCGAGATTCATGTGGATAAGATAACGGAAAACATCAGGGAAATGTGTATAGAAGCCAACCATTTTCTCACCAGCGATATGGACTGCAGGCTGAAGGAAGCAGCCGGGGAGGAGACATCCGCCCTGGGAAAGCAGATCTTAGAGCAGCTGCAGGAGAATTTAAAGATTGCCGGCGAGGACATGATTCCCATTTGCCAGGATACAGGAATGGCTGTGGTTTTTCTGGAGGTGGGCCAGGAGGTTCATTTTGTGGGAGGCGTCCTGGAGGATGCGGTAAACGAGGGCGTCCGCCAGGGATATACTCAGGGTTATCTGCGAAAGTCTGTGGTGAATGATCCCATTATCCGGGAAAATACAAAGGATAATACTCCGGCAGTGATTCACTGCAGCATTGTGCCCGGGGACCAGGTAAAAATTACTGTGGCTCCCAAGGGCTTTGGCAGTGAAAATATGAGCCGTATCTTTATGCTGAAGCCGGCTGACGGCATAGAGGGAGTGAAAAATGCCATCTTAACTGCCGTAAAGGATGCTGGCCCCAACGCCTGTCCGCCCATGGTTGTGGGCGTAGGCATCGGCGGCACCTTTGAGAAGGCGGCTTTGCTGGCAAAGCAGGCTCTCACCAGAAATGTGCAGGAGCACTCCCAGATTCCCTATGTGAAGGATCTGGAGGAAGAGATGCTGGAGAAAATCAACGGGCTTGGCATCGGGCCCGGAGGGCTGGGCGGCAGAACTACCGCCTTGGCAGTAAATGTGAACACGTATCCCACCCACATCGCAGGTCTTCCGGTGGCGGTTAATATTTGCTGCCATGTGAACCGCCACGCGGTGAGAGTAATCTAAGGAGGCAGGGTATGGACAGATATATTCAGGCGCCCATCAGCGAAGAGGATGCGAAAAGCCTGCGGGCGGGCGATTACGTATACATTACGGGAACAATTTATACGGCCAGGGACGCGGCCCACAAGAGGATGCAGGAGGCCCTGGATGCAGGCCAGGAGCTGCCCTTTGATGTTAAGGGAAATGTGATTTACTATATGGGACCTTCCCCGGCCAGGGAAGGGCGCCCCATAGGCTCCGCCGGCCCCACCACGGCCAGCCGGATGGATAAATACGCGCCCCGGCTCCTGGATCTGGGCCTTCGGGGCATGATTGGAAAGGGAAAGCGCACCCAGGAGGTGAGGGATGCCGTAGTCCGCAACGGAGCCGTTTATTTCGCCGCAGTGGGCGGCGCCGGAGCTCTTCTCTCCAAGAGAATACTCTCCTCTGAGGTGATCGCCTACGAAGATTTGGGAACAGAAGCCATCCGCAAGCTGCAGGTGGAAAATTTTCCGGCTATCGTAGTGATGGATTGTCAGGGAACGAACCTCTACGAAGAGGTGCTGAAAAATAAATAAGTTTTGTAGCTAATGGAGCTGTTGTATGGGATACTTTCGTTGCAACAGTTCCATTTTTTATTCGCGCGCGATTATCCGGTATCTGTCCCGGGAATCTTACATTTTCCTTTGGCCTTGCATAAGATAAGAAAAAAGGTTCTGCGGAATGTTAAAAAGAAAAAGGTATGCGCTGAGAGGATTTAAGCTTATCCTGCAGAATCCCGAGCTCCCCACAGGCTGCGAAATCACTGCCATGACCATGGCCATGAACTACTGCGGAATAAGAGTAAGTAAAATGGAAATGGCGGAAAAATATCTCCCCCGCAGACCCTACCATATTTTTCTGGGAGCAGACCAGCGGGCTTATGGGCCTGACCTGGAAAATTATTTTATTGGGGATCCCAGAGGAAAGGGATATGTCTGCGGGCCGAAGGCTGTGATAAAGGCAGCAAATGATTATCTGAGAGAGCATAGAAGCAGCTGGAGGGTCCTGGAGAAGACAGGAGCCGAACCCCAGGAACTATACCGATGGGTTCATCAGGGCACTCCCGTGGTGGTCTGGGTGACCATTTCGATGAAGGAGAGAAAAAAAGCTGTGGGCTGGTATACAGAAGATGGAAAGTATGTGGACTGGAGCAGAAATGATCACGGAGCCGTTCTGATTGGAGTAGAAAATAAGAGAGTGCTCATAGCTGACCCTATTTCAGGAAAGGTAAAATATAAGAAAGAGACCTTTGAAAAAATTTATGAGGATAGAGGAAGAAAATGTGTGATCCTGTCGAAATCTGACTAGAAAAGTAAAAAAATTAAAAAACGGAGCTTTAAGAAAAAATTTTCTGTGGTATAATAGGCGCAGAGCGGCTATTATACCCGCGCCGATTTGCGTTCGACCAGAGGGAGAACTGCCATGGCAAATCGTGTGCATCCTGCGGAGCATAGTATGTCCGAAGGACTATAATAGGCGCAGAGCGGCTATTATACCTGGTAGCTGCGTTTGATAGATATAGGCAGGAGACTGAGAAAACATGAAAAGAATCTTATTAATGGTGCTGCGAAATATCCTGTTTGTACCCTACGGCTGGTTCAAGCTTTGCTATTACGCCAGCCACGTGGAAAAATATACAGAGGAGCAGAGATACGCGCTGTTAAAGTACATTGACCGGCACGCAAACTGGGGAGGAAGGATTACCATTGATGCCCATGGAGTGGAAAATATACCGGAAAAGAATGGATTTATCTTTTATCCCAACCATCAAGGGCTGTATGATGTACTGGCTATCCTGGAAGTATGTCCAAGGCCATTTTCCGTGGTAATGAAAAAAGAAGTGGCAAACATTCCTTTTTTAAAACAGGTATTTGCCTGTATGAAGGCCATCGCGCTGGACAGAGATGATGTACGCCAGGCCATGAAAGTGATTCTGCAGGTGTCCGAGGAGGTAAAAAACGGGCGTAATTATCTGATTTTCGCGGAGGGAACCAGAAGCAGGAAGGGAAATCAGCTGCTGGATTTTAAGGGGGGAAGCTTTAAAAGCGCCATCAAAGCCCAGTGTCCCATTGTACCGGTGGCAATTATCGACTCCTATAAGTCCTTTGATACAAATTCTATTAAGAAGCTGACTGTGCAGGTACATTTTTTGAAGCCCTTGCTGTATGAGGACTATAAAGACATGAAGAGTACGGAGATCGCAAAGTGGGTAAAAAGCCGTATTGAAGAGACAATCGCAGAGTACGAGAATAAAGAATAAGTCAGTCGAAAAAAATAGCTGAAGTGAAAAGTTTATTTCTGTAATAAAATCCTGTAAAAATTGGTGGAATTTAGTCTTGCAGATTGTCATGTAGAAGTTGCTTTTACAGGCTTGTGTAGCAAGATTTGCAGGCATCTGTCAAGGTATCGATTACATCTCGCAAAAGCGACCTTGACAGATGCCAGTAAATCTTGCATTTAGGTAGTCAAGGGAATTAAGAATCCCCTCTGCATTAATAATGCACACGTTGTAAGATTAAATTCCACTTTTTAAACAAGTTGGAATTAGTATTTTCATAAGTGGAAGTTACCCTGTAAGACTAAGTTCCACTTATACCCCCAGGAAGTGGAACTTAACTTTTCACTTCACTGTCGAAAAAAATAGGAAAAAAACTGGAATAAAACCGTTGACATTTGTCAGCGGTTTTAGTATACTTAATGATGCGTCGCAGATAATGTGCGCAAATGAATATCCATTAGGATTCAGCAGAAGTACTCAAGTGGCTGAAGAGGCGCCCCTGCTAAGGGTGTAGACGGTTTACGC
>DVHU01000037.1 GCA_018711815.1 Candidatus Egerieimonas intestinavium | reverse complement strand
GATGGAAGGTCCCGGCCCGGAAGGCTCCGAAATGGGAAGCTTTGGCCCGGAAAGCTCTGGGACGGGAAGCTCCAGGACGGGAAGCTTTGGCCCGGAAAACTCCGGGATGGGAAGCTCTGGAATGGAGGCCTTCCATGGAGAAGACAAGGATGCTCCCGCCGGGAAAGGGCCGGCTGCCTCCCGGCGCGGGAAGAAGCGTGCGCTGGTGATTGGAGCTGGAGCGGTACTGGTGCTGGCAGCAGGAGGATTTCTTATCTTCTCCCTCTTCGGGGACAAGACTGTGGAGTGGGCGGACAGCAATATGGAGCAAATGATCTGCCAGGGACTTGACCTGCCCCGGGAGGAGATAAAGGAGAGCGATCTGGAGGCCGTCCGGGTACTGCGCATCTGCGGAGACCAGGTGCAGCTGTATGAGGACACCGGGGAGGAGGCCCAGGAGCCCTTAACCAATGTCTCGGGGGTATCCCTGGGTAAAAGCCGCCAGATCACCTCCCTGGAGGATCTGAAATATTTTCCCAACTTAGAGATCCTGCAAATCCGGGACGCCTACGCCGGGGAGGGGACAGCCTTCCAGGATGAAGCGGACGGCGGCCAGGGTCTGGAGGCCTTAGGACAGCTGAAAAACCTCAGGGTTTTAGACCTGTCAGCCAATGATTTGGAGGATCTGGAGGGGATTTCTGAGATAACGCAGCTGGAAGAGCTGATCTTAAGCTCCAACAGTATTTCCGATATAAGTCCCCTGGAGGGCATGAACAAGCTGAAAAAGCTGGATTTGTCTTTTAACCAAGTGACGGAGCTGGAGCGTCTATCCTCCCTGAAGCTGACCAGTCTGGATGTGGAAGGAAACCAGATCATGGAAATCGATCCCCTGGCCCAGATCACCACCCTGGAGGAGGTAAATCTCTCCTCCACCAAGGTTGTGGACTTTACCCCTCTGCTGGAACTGGAGAAGCTCACCAGTCTGGGACTGAGCAATCTGGGATTGGGCAGCCTGTCCGGCATCTCCGCCTTTGGCAATCTGACTAAGCTGGATCTGTCGGAGAATTGTATCGATGACATCAGGGAGCTGTCAGAGCTGACCGGGCTTAAGGAGCTGGATTTGGAGAGCAACAGAATCACAGACGTAAGTACCCTGTCGGCGCTGACCCAGTTGACCGTGCTGAATGTGGGGGATAATGAGCTGACAGACGTGAGTTACCTGGGCGCCCTGACAGAGCTGACGGAGCTTGTCATTTATCTGAATGATGTGACGGATCTTAGCTTTCTCTCCGGGCTTGCCAATTTGACTCTCCTGGACGCCAGCTCCCTTGAGTGCACAGACTTTTCGGCGGTGACCAAGCTTCATGGTCTCACCAGTCTGGATTTGGGCTTCAATGATCTCACCGAGGCTGGATTTTTGGACGAGCTGACAAACCTGGAGCATCTGGACTTGGGATGGAATGATCTCACGGATGTCCAGGATCTGACCCATCTGGAGAGTTTAAGGAGGCTGAATATTTGGGCCAACGATATTGCCGACGTGGGCGGCCTGTCTCAGCTGACCCGCCTGGAGGAACTGGACGTAAGCTCCAATGATTTTGCGGACTTTTCGCCCATCTGCCAGCTGGAAAACCTGGAGAGCCTGGAAGCTTCCAACAATGAAAGGATAATGAGCATAGAGGGAATTTCCCGGCTGAAAAAGCTGAAAAGCCTGGATTTGGGAGATACCCTGATCAATTCTCTGGGGGCTTTGCAGGGAATGAAGGAATTGCGGTATCTGCGCCTGAACGGGACAAATATTACCACCGGTGACTGCGAAGACTTGAGGGAGCTGGAAAATCTGCAGACCCTTATGCTGGGGGATACCCAGATAGACAGCGGAATATATGAGGTTCTGGATGCCCTGCCTGGCCTGACCCGGCTGGAAATGGCCAGCAACAACCTCTCCGGCGGGTGCGATTCCCTGGCAGAGCTGAAGAATTTGGAAATTTTGAGTTTGTCCAGCACCGGAATAGATGATCTGGGCGGAATCCGGGGGCTGTCCTATCTTAGAGAGTTGTGGCTCTACGCGCTTCCCCTGGAGGATATCGGCCCGCTGTCTGATCTGGAGCATCTGGAGATACTAAGTCTGTCAAAGACAGGGGTAAGGGATCTGCGCGCTCTGTCGGGGTTATCCCGACTGGAGGAGCTGGATTTGAGTGAAAACGGTATCGTTGACCTGTCGCCGCTGTCCGGTCTTACGAATCTGAGGGAGCTGAATATTGAGGAAAATCAGGTGGAGGATCTGTCGCCGCTGTCCGGCCTTGCGAATCTGGAGGAGCTGGACATGGACGAGAACCAGGTCATCAGCTTAGAGCCCTTGGCCGGATTGTCGAAGATGATCTACCTCTCTGTGCAGAAAAATCAGATCAGTGACGTGACGCCCCTGGCGGGGATGACCCGGCTGCGAACCCTGTACCTGGATGACAATAATATCTCCGATGTGTCTGCGCTGTATGATCTGCCCCTGATCAAAATAGATATATCCGGAAATCCTGTGGCGTCAGGGAGATGACGCGCACAAGTGAAGAGACTGCCGCGAAACTTGTCTTGGCAAAAGCTGAGGGAGGGGCGCGGCAGCCTTTTTTCGGTGTATAAAATGTGGTTTCAAAACATAAAATCGTTGTAAATTTTGTGAAAGCATGCTATAGTGTATTCACATTAAGATAATGGAGGCATCGTTATGTACCGAGCTGCTATGGAGAAACTGTTGAAATGGAAAGAGAGCAAACGCCGCAAGCCGCTGATCATCGAAGGAGCACGGCAGGTGGGCAAGACGTGGCTGATGAAGGAGTTTGGCAGACAAGAGTATGTGGATACGGTTTATATTAACTTTGATGCAAATACCAGAATGGCTGAGCTGTTTTCCTCCGACTTGGACACAGAACGGCTGATTATGGGATTAGAGCTTTATGCAGGCCGCAAAATTGACGCCGACAACACTCTGCTGATATTTGATGAGGTTCAGGAAGTTCCCAGAGCCTTGGCCTCTCTTAAATACTTCTATGAAAACGCACCGCAATATAACATTGTCTGTGCCGGATCTCTGCTGGGTATTGCCTTGCATGAGGGCACATCGTTCCCGGTGGGGAAGGTTGATTTCTTAAAGCTTTATCCGCTGTCATTTCGGGAATTTTTGATGGCGACCAACAAGGAACGTTTCGCAGAGCTTCTGGAGAAGCAGGACTTTGGAATGATTGCAAGCTTTAAACAAACATACGTTGATGCCTTGAAGCAGTATTATTTTGTGGGCGGCATGCCCGAAGCGGTGCAAAGCTTTGCTGAGGACAAGGATTTCAATGAGGTTCGGGATATTCAAAAGCGAATCTTGGCTGCTTATGAGCAGGATTTCTCCAAACACGCTCCCATTGAGATTGTTCCCAAAATTCGTATGCTATGGAACAGCATCCCCTCTCAGCTTACGAAAGAGAATAAGAAATTCATTTACGGTCTCATCCGCGAGGGAGCTCGGGCAAAAGAATATGAAACAGCAATTATGTGGCTTTCTGACTGCGGGCTTGTCCATAAGGTCAACAGAGTCAATCGGGCGGGCATCCCCCTAAAGGCCTATGAGGATTTGAAGGCATTCAAATTGTTCGTAGTGGATATCGGGCTGCTTGGCTGTATGACAGGCCTGCATCAGCGTACGCTGCTTGACGGGAATGATCTTTTTGCTGAGTTCAAGGGAGCTTTGACAGAACAGTACGTTTGTCAGCAGTTGAAAACCATAGAAGATCTGGGCCTATATTATTACACCAATGACAGGGGTTCCTGCGAAATAGATTTCCTTGTGGATACGGGAGAGCAGATTATTCCGGTTGAGGTAAAGGCGGAGGTAAATCTTAAGGCCAAGAGCTTAAAAACATACCGGGAGAAATTTTCTCCCGATGTATCTGTCCGTACTTCCATGGCAGACTACAAGGAAGAAGCCTGGCTGATTAATTTGCCCCTTTATGCCATTGAAAATATGGATCGCTTGTTTGGACCCCCTCACCCCTGCTCCACGGGAATCTGAATTTCCGTCACAAACTGGGAGACGTCGTCGGTGAAGCCGTAGTCGATCATGGTGATCTCCTTGGAGAAGCCGCAGACGGTAAGTCCGTGCTCCCGGATATACCTCAGCAGCCGGCGGTAATAGCCCGCCGCCCGCTCGTGGCCGCCCCGGAAACGGATGGTGAGGCAGGTTTCCTCCGGCAGCAGGGTGGTGCTGCCCTGGAAGCTATCCTCGGGATCCAGCAGGAGGAAGGCCAGGTCATAGGCCTCAAACTGTCCCGCCAGCAGATGCTCCTTTAAGATGCCCACGCCCACCTTTCCCAGGAAGATAGCCGTGTCCGTCTCCGCCTCCTCCAGCTGGCGGATGGAGTGCTCCAGATCCAGGTACGTTTTGGGGGAGAGCTTTCCCCGGACGGAGGCGATCCGGCGGGCGGGCTTTCTCACCAGGCTGATGGCGTTCAGCCGGGAGGAGAGGGCGTCGTCGATCTGCTCCAGCCGGTTGTTCAGCTTGCGCTCAATGATCCGCAGCTGCTCCTGGCGGCGGCGCACCTCCTCCAGGTGGCGGTGGAGCAGCTCCCGGATACCCTGGGTGTTCCGGTTCTGCAAAAAGGCGGCGATCTGCTCCAGGGGAATGTCCAGGGCCCGCAGATAGCGGATGGTGTTTAGACATTCAAACTGCCGGGTGCTGTAATACCGGTAGCCCGTATCCGGGTCCGTATACTCCGGCCTAAGGAGGCCGGTTCTGTCATAATGGCGGAGGGTGCTGATGCTGATGTGAAACAGCTGGGACACCTCACCGATCTGAAAGAGCTGATTTTTTTCCATTCTTTTTTCCCTCATAAATCACATAGAACAGGGTGTAGGCGGCCATGATACCCGAGACCGTGGGGGCGATTCTCCCCAGCATTCCCAGATCCTGGGCAAAATGCTTTCCGAAGAGATACACCAGAGGAATCCGAAGAAGCAGGGCCCCGGCGCTGCAGCTGACCATGGTCCACAGGGTTTTCTGCCGCCCGTTCAGGTATCCGTTGAGGCAGAAGACCATAGTCACCAGAATATAGTCATAGCTGCAGGAGCGGAAGAAGGGTACCCCCGCCGCAACCACCCCGGGATCCCGGGAGAATACCTGGATCATGGACTGGGGGCTTATCTGAGCCCAGAGCCAGAAGAGGCAGGAGACAAACAGGGCGAAGCTCAAGCCGTACCACAGGGATTTCCTGGCTCGCTCCAGGCGGCCGGCCCCCATGTTCTGGGCGGTGATGGCGGCCAGGGCGTTGGCCATGGAGGTGGCGGTGAGCATGGCAAACACGTCGTATTTGCTGCTGATTCCCACCACCGAGGCCGCGTAGATCCCGCAGCCGTTCATGACAGTCATCAGATACAGAAAGGAGATCCGCACCAGCAGCTCCTGGAAGGAGATGGGGATGCCCACCCGGGCCAGCTCCCCCACAATGGATTTCACCGGCCGAAAGCTTCGGAGACGAAAATCAAAGATAAATTGCTTCCGGTGCAGATAGACGATGGCGGCGATCATGCTGAAGGCCTGGGAGATCACCGTGGCCAGGGCGGTTCCGACCACCCCCATGGCGCAGTATTTCACCAGCACAAAGTCCAGGATAATATTTAAGAAACAGGCCACTCCCACGAAAACCATGGGCCTGGCAGAGTCCCCGCAGCCCCGGAGAATGGCGCTGATGGCGTTGTAGCCGCAGATAAAAATATTTCCCAGGGAGCAGATGGCCACATACTCCATGGTCAGGGAGAAGGATTCTTCAGGTGTGTTCAGGACAGTCAAGAGAGGACGCTCGAAGGCCAGCATCAGCACCGTCAGCAGAAGAGCCACCAGGGCGAAAACGGTGAGAGTGGTGCCGATGGTTTCCTTCACCCGCCGGTAATCCTTCCGGCCGGTGCTGTTTCCGATGAGGATAGTGCTGCCCAGGGTCAAACCGGTGATGAGGCTGGTGACGATCTGAGTCACCTGAGTTCCCGTGGACACGGCCGCCACGCTCTCGGCCCCGCAGTACTGGCCCACCACGAAGAGATCCACAGCTCCGTAGAGAGACTGGAGGATATTGGCGATGAGGAAGGGGACCGCAAAGCGCAGCAGGATCTTGGGCACGCTGCCCTCGGTGAGATTCATTGTTTTCATGGCAAAACTCCTTTAGTATTTCTTACAGGCTGTTCCTATCTTAAACCCTGCAATAGGGTTAGAGTCAAGAGAAAAGTTTAAGATAAGGGAAATATTATTTATCTCCATAATGCCTTTATGGCAAAAGAAAAAGCACATTATTTCTGCTCTGTTTGGAAATAATGTGCTTTATCTATATTTTTATGTAGAAGAAAAATTTCCGGCTTGTTATCATCACCTTACAATGAATCAGGCGCCGATGGTTTCATTGGAACAACAGGCGGACAGCTTGGGAAAATCAGTGATTTCAATCCATTTGCGGTGAGAAACGATGATCCCGTTGTTTCGAAGCTTGGCCAGGTTAGTGGTGACGTTGACAAGGCTGATTGCCAGAATATCGGCAATATCCTGCTGCGTCAGCTCTATCCGGCGGGGCGTTCCCGTTGGAGAGTGGAGAGAAAACAGGTATAGAAGATTGCATATCTTGATGAAGGCATTATTGTAATCCTGGTGAGCGGATTCATAAATAAACAAGTTTATGTACATAGAATACGTCTCCAGAACACGTGCATTTAAGGACATATTTTCCTGATACATTTGGTAAAAATCTTCCCTGGTAAATTCCAGGGCTTCCACTCTGGTCAAAGCCTCTGTTCCTATAGACGCCTCAATTTTGAAAGCAGAGTTCTGGCATCCTGGAAACACTGTTCCATCGCTGTGAAAATGCAGAATTTTGTGGTAGCCATTCTCGTGCTCCACAAAGGTCTTGACGATTCCGGACTTAATGTAGTAGACGTACCGGATGGTTTCGCCCAGATTCCAAACCATATCGCCTTTTTCAAAGATACGGCGGCGGTGGGATTTGGAAAGAAAATACGCATAAAATTCTGTATAGTCACCGGAAAAGAAATAACGGGGAATCAGCATAAGGTTACCTGCCTTTCTGGTAATTGCTTTCAGTATACCACGAATCTGCACACTTGCCCACAGGGGTGAAAAAGAAAAGTAAGGAGAAGACGCTATGGATTACAAGGAATTGGCTTCCTTTATTATGGAAGCGGTTGGCGGGGAAGAAAATGTGATAAGTCTGACACATTGTGCCACAAGACTTCGTTTCGCGCTGAAGGATGACAGTATCCCGGATGAGAAAAAACTGAAGGCCCAAAAAGGTGTGCTGGGAGTTTCTGTGAACGGAGGACAGTACCAGGTTATCATTGGCAACACGGTTCCCAAGGTCTACGCCGCCATCATGGAGCAGTCAGATCTGAAAACAGGGGAAGCAGACAGCGGGAAAAAGCAGAAGCGGAAAATTAGCGAAGTGATCATGGAGTTCACCTCAGCGATATTTTCACCCATTCTTCCCGCATTGATTGGCGCGGGATTGATCAATGCGCTGCTGTCGTTGGCAGTCTTGCTGGGGATGAATAATGAGGGAAATCTTTATTATTTTATCAGCATTATTGGAAATGCGCCGCTCTATTTTCTGCCAGTGCTCTTAGCCTATACGGCCTCCAAACGGGCAGGGGTTAATTCCTTCCTGGCGGTATCCCTGGCTGGGGCTATGCTCCATCCCAATTATTTGGCCCTGCTTCCGGAGGGGATTTCCACATTGACAACCACATCCGTGGCAGGGCTTCCGGTAACGCTGGCCAATTACAGTTCCAGCGTAATTCCGGCCTTATTGATGGTAGGGGCTCTGTATTATGTGGATCGCTTTTTGGACAAGATCATTCCGGCTCTGGTAAAGTTTTTTGTCAAGCCGGTGCTTGATTTGGTGATTGTGGGTTTCCTTACTTTTATTGTCCTTGGGCCGCTGGGGTATATTGCGGGAGCAGCTCTCTGCAATGGGCTGAATGCCATTGATACCCATGTGGGCTGGCTGGTTCCCACGCTGATCGGCACATTATCACCGCTCATGGTTCTTACCGGTATGCACAATGGTCTTGGCCCGTTTATGCTGCAATCCTTTGCAGACCGCGGATATGAGCGGTTAGCAGGGCCTGGACAGCTTCCAAGCAACGTGGCTCAGGGAGCGGCTGCCCTGGCGGTGGCTCTCCGTACAAAACAGGATAAAGAATTTATACAGATGTCTTTTTCTGCCGGACTGACGGCTGTGTTGGGCATCACTGAACCTGCAATGTTCGGCGTGACACTGAAGGTAAGAAAGGTTCTTCCCTGTGTGATGATTGGCGGCGGAATCGGCGGATTCTATGCAGGAATTACCGGTCTGAAGTGCTACTCTTTCTGCAGTGCCGGTCTATTGGCTCTTCCGGCGTTCGTCAGCCCGGATGGGTGGATGAATCTGATTCATGCGGTGATAACCCTTGCTCTGGGATTTAGTATTACCTTTGTGCTGGTGTATATGCAAAACCTGAGCGGAGATGCACAGGAGCAGGAAAACATCACTGAAGGCACAGAAGAAAAATCTGTAATAGAGCCTGCAGAAGAATTTTCCCTGTCAGCGCCTATTTCCGGTATGGTAAAACCAGTGGAAGAATGTGAAGATGAGGTGTTTTCCTCAGGGGCTCTGGGAAAGGGAGTCATCATTGAACCAAGAGAGGGAAAAGTGTTTGCGCCATGCGATGGAGAAGTTACAAACTTTTTTGAAACAAAGCATGCGGTGGGAATCACCTCGAATCAGGGAGCAGAGGTTTTGATTCACGTAGGTATGGACACAGTTACCTTAAATGGTGAAGGATTTACCGCACATGCAGCCGTTGGAGATAAAGTGAAAAAAGGACAGCTCCTTTTGGAGTTTGATCTGGAACTTCTCCGAAAAAAAGGATTATCTCCGGTCACGCCTGTTGTAATCGCAAACGCCGATGACTTCGCACATATAGAGTGCTGCAGCGGCCAGGTGGATAAGGGAGAGACTTTAATTACAGGGAAAAGAGGGTAATAGGATGAAAAAAGAAAATCGATTTCCGGATGGCTTTTATTGGGGCGGTGCAATCGCTGCCAATCAATGTGAAGGCGCAGTTTTAGCGGATGGAAAAAAATGGTCTACGGCAGACGCCCTTCCTGACGGCGTGTTTGGCGACGTATGTATTCCGCCCAGGGAAGAATATTTGAAGAAGGAAGGCATCGACTTCTATCATCGATACCGTGAGGATATTGCCCTGTTTGGCGAGATGGGATTTAAAATGCTGCGGATCTCTGTGGCATGGTCCAGAATCTTTCCGGATGGGGATGAAAAAGAACCCAATGAAAAGGGACTGCAATATTACGACAGTCTGCTGAATGAACTGGAAAAGCAGGGCATCGAACCGATGATTACCCTTTCTCATTATGAAATGCCGTTAAATCTGGCTGTAAAATATGGAGGATGGAGCAATCGGAAGCTGATTGATTTTTACCTGCACTATGCGGAAACCATCTACCGCCGCTATAAGGACCGGGTTACCTACTGGCTTACGTTTAACGAAATCAATATGATTCTTCACGCGCCCTTTAATGGAGGCGGAATCATGGGTGTGGCAGAAACCATCCCGAAGCAGGAGCTTTATCAGGCGGCGCACCATCAATTTGTCGCCAGCGCCCGCGCCACGCTGCTGGGACACCAGATCAATCCGAAATTTAAAATTGGCTGTATGATTGCAGGCTCCTCCTGTTATCCCCTCACACCAGCCCCGGAGGATGTGCAGGCTGCGGTGGAAAAAGACAGAAAAACCTTATTTTTTGCCGACGTTCATGCAAGGGGCAGATATCCCGGTTACATGAAACGATACTTTGAAGAGCAGGGGATTCAGCTGAAAATTACGGAGCAGGACAAAGTTGACCTGGAAAATACGGTGGATTTTATTTCCATCAGCTATTATTCCAGCGACTGCGCCACCGCAGATCCGTCAAAACAGATCAAGGCAAGGGGAAACATTGCCAGCGCCATAAAAAACCCATATTTGAAGGTATCAGACTGGGGCTATCAAATTGACCCGAAAGGTTTACGCTATATTTTGAACCAGCTGTATGACCGTTATCAGCTTCCCATTTTTATCGTGGAAAATGGAATCGGCGCAAGGGATCAGCTGATTCCGGATGGAAATGGAAGCTATACGGTAAAAGACCCGTACCGAATTGAATATCTCAAACAGCATCTCATCCAGGTGGCAGAGGCAATAAAAGACGGCGTTCCTGTAATGGGATACACCAGCTGGGGGCCGATTGATATTGTGAGCAACAGTGAGTGTCAGATGGAAAAGAGATATGGCTACATCTATGTGGACCGGGATGATTCCGGGAAAGGGACTTTGGAGCGATACCGGAAAGAGAGCTTTTACTGGTATCAGAAGGTGATCGCTACGAACGGTGCAAGCCTCTTTGATGGCGGGGATCAGGAATGAGAGGGAAAAAATACATGCGAAAGCCTTATCTGCTCCGTTATCTGGTCGTTATCATTAGTATGGCGCTGAATGGACTTGGGGTGAGCCTGATGCGCATATCCTGCCTTGGAACAGATCCTTTCAACAGTATGAATTACAGTTTCAGCGAAGCCTTTCACGTTTCCCTGGGACTGGTCGTGATTGCCGTTTCCTGTATCCTTTTACTCTTGAGTTTTTTTACCATGAAAAGCTCCCTGGGATTTGGCACAGTGGCAAATATGCTGCTTCTTGGAACCTCGGCTGATCTTTGGACATCATTGATCACAACCGCTGCGGGACATGAATTTTCTTATACAGGTATGGAACAGCTTCCGTTCCGACTGCTGCTTGCCTGTATGGGAATTTTGTGTATGATATTTTTTAATTCCTTTTATATCTCCGCTGACCTGGGGATGTCGCCTTATGACGCCTTAGGATTTATCGTGGAGAAACTGAGCGGAAAGCTGCCGTTTCAATGGGCAAGAATCCT
>DVHU01000036.1 GCA_018711815.1 Candidatus Egerieimonas intestinavium | reverse complement strand
ATTTTGAATAATATTGATTTATATTTTTTTTGAAAAAATATAAATACGAAAAAATATCGAAGAAAGGAAGGTGAAATGTCGAGAAAAGGAGCGCTCGACAGAAGTATGGCGATGAATATTGATGTGGACAGACACCTGTCATTTACGATGAACACAAAGCTGTTTCCGATGATCGGATGCCCGATGGGACAGAGCAGCGGCTCCTACGGGTACAATCCGCTTTTTGAGGGAAACGGCATAGATGAAATCATGTGGCCGGTAGAGATTCCGGAGGGTGGGCTGGGAGATTTTGTGAAAGCATTCAAAACTCTGGGTATGAGACACTTTACGATTACCATGCCCCATAAGTCGGCAATCATCCCGTATCTGGATGTGGTAGAAGAACATTCCCGAATCTTCAATTCGGTAAATGCGGTTCGGGTGGACGAGGATGGAAAGCTGCATGGCGCCGGCTTTGACGGAAAGGGAAATATGGCGGCTATCCTGGGCGCCGGCGTCGATGTGAAGGGAATGCACGTGACAATTATCGGCGCCGGCAGCATTGTAGGGGTTATCCTGCTGTGTATGGCGGAGCACAAAGCAGCGAAGGTTACGCTGATTAATCGCTCCGCAGACAGAGCGCAGAAGCTGATTGACACGGTGCGCCAGCATACCTCTATGGAGATTGAGTATCTTCCGTACACCACCGAAAACCTGGATCGAGCGGCAGCTCAGACTGACCTTCTGATGCAGGCGACGCCCCAGGGGCTGTTTGGATTCCCGGCAGATTACGAGTATTTGGGCTTTATCGACAAGCTGAAGCCGGAGGCGGTGGTTATGGAGAATATTGTGAATCCGCCCTTGACAAAATTTGCCGCAAGGGCAAAGGCCAACGGACACAAAATGATATACGGAGTAGATATGATGCTCGGCCAGCTGAATGAAATATTTGAATTTTGCTTTGGCTTCCGGCCCTCGGCGGAATCGGTAGAGAAGTCAAGGGAAAATGTATACCGCTATTTCGGGCTGCAAAGCCAACAGGAAAATTAGACCAGGATAAACAGGAGGAAAAAAGAGGATGAGGGTCGGATGCGTAAAAGAAATCAAAAACAATGAATTTCGTGTGGGAATGACTCCCGACAATGTGAAGGAGTACCGGATCCGGGGACATGAGGTCTATATCGAAAGGGGAGCCGGCCTGGGAAGCGGCTTCACGGATGCGGAGTATGAGGCGGCAGGCGCAGCTATGCTGGACACTGCCAAAGAGGTATGGGACAAGGCGGAGATGATGATTAAGGTGAAGGAGCCGCTTCCGGCGGAATATCCGCTTTTCCACGAAAATCTGATTCTTTATACCTATCTGCATTTGGCCGCAGACAAGCCTCAGACGGATGCTCTTCTGGCCGGGAAGGTGAAAGCGGTGGCTTATGAGACGCTCATAGAGAAAAACGGATCTATTCCGCTGCTTGCCCCCATGAGCCAGATTGCAGGCCGGCTGAGCGTGCAGGAGGGGGCCAAATATCTGGAAAAGCATTGTGGAGGAGAGGGGATTTTGCTGGCAGGAGTGCCGGGAACGCCGAAGGCAAACGTAGTTATCTTAGGAGGCGGCTCCGTGGGAACCAATGCCTGCAAGATAGCTGTGGGAATGGGTGCGAATGTCACCATTCTGGACATCAATATTCAACGCCTGGCGTATCTGGATGATATTTTCGGTGCGAGAATCCAGACGCTTATGTCCACAGATGCCAATATTGAGAAGGCGGTGAAGGAGGCGGATTTGGTTATTGGCTGTGTGTTGATCCCGGGAAAGAGCGCGCCGAAGATTTTTAAGAAAAAATATTTAAAGGAAATGAAGCTGGGAGCTGTATTTGTAGACGTGGCGGTGGATCAGGGCGGCTGCGGCGAGACGACCAGAGTGACCTACCATGATAATCCCGTTTATGTCGAGGATGGAGTAGTGCATTACTGCGTAGGAAATATGCCGGGAGCTGTTCCGCGCACAGCCACGATTGCGCTCACAAACGCTACCGTGGCATACGGCCTGCAGATTGCGGGCAAGGGGCTGGAGAGGGCCTGCCGGGAGAATGAGGTGCTTTATTCGGCGGTGAATACCTACGATGGACGACTGACATGCAAAAACGTGGCGGACAGCTTTGACTGCTACACTTATACCGATCCGAGAACGCTGTGCAAATAGCAGCGATTCCGGGGGATGCAGGCCCCAGACCGGCAGAGCCGGCTTACGAGGAAAGAATCCCGTAACTATACGGGTTCTGGCGCTGTGAAGGCGCTAAGTAAAAAATAAACAAAAGGAGTGAAGAAGAGTATGAAGAAGATTTACAAAGCGTGCCAAACACTTCTGGATGTATGCGCGCAGTGTAAGAAGGACGAAAAGATTCTGATTATCACGGATCCGGATGCCCTGCCAATCGCACAGGCTTTGTGGGATGCAGCGGAGGAATATCCGGAGAGAAGCCTGATTATGATGCCGAAACAGACCACTCACGGCGAGGAGCCCACGGCGCTTGTGGCGGCGGCCATGATGGCGGCGGACGTTATCTTCCGTCCTACCACCTTCTCCATTTCCTCTACGGACGCCAAGCGTAACGCCTGCGCCCAGGGCGCAAGGGATCTGAACTGTTCGGATTTTGACCAGCGTATGCTGGAGAGCGGCGGACTGTATGCGGATTTTATAGGCATGGGAGAGGTTATGGACCGTGTGGCAAAGGCATATGAGGGAGATGTGGTGGAGATCACTACGCCCCTGGGAACGCATGTGACGGCGAGAATTACCGGAAGAACTAATCTTCCCCAGTACGGGCGCAGCATTGTGCCGGGACAGTCCTCCTCGCCGCCGGATATCGAGTGTGCAATCGGAGCTAATGATGGGACGATGGAGGGCGTTGCTTACATAGACGGTTCGATTCCCCATCCGTTGCTGGGACTGATTGAAGAGCCCATTCGTTTTGACATTAAGGGAAGCAAGATTGTGAAAATTTCCGGTGGAAAGCAGGCGGAAATTTTCCGGAAGATTCTCGATGATCTGAGCGTGACCTACAAAAACAGAGAGCCGTTCCATATCGGAGAGATCGGTATCGGCATGAATCCGGCCTGCGAACTGACAGGGCGGATGCTGGAGGACGAGGGCTGCTACGGAACCGTACACTTTGGAGTGGGCGACGACAGAGGCTTTGCGGGAAGCAACTGCTGTGCGTCTCATCTGGACTGCGTATTTAAGAATCCGACCCTGAAGGTAGACGGCAGAGTGATTCTTGAGAATGGTAAGCTGGCGGATGAATTTATTAAGGGGACGATTCTTGATCCCGATAAAAAATAAGGAGGCCAATAACAATGGGAATTATAAATCCTGATGATTATCCTCAGGGCTTGATGTTTTCTGATGAAATTCAGAAGCAGGTAAGAGATCGCTTCTGCAATATAGATCATGATGACTTTGGTGAGAGAATTTTTTTTGAAAATTCCGGCGGCTCTCTGAGATTGAAGGCGTGTGTGGACGCCGTAGGAGTTGACACGCATCCAGATTGCCCGGGACGGCATCAACAGCAGGCGGACATTCAGGGAACCTTCGTTGAGAACGGCTACAGAGATTTAAAAACAATTTTCGGAACGGAGAAGGGATCGATTATTACCATGCTCTCCGCTTCCCAAACCATGTTCAACATTATCGGGGCTATTGCTGGAGCAATTCCCGGCAAAAATATGGTGGTATCCTGCCTGGAGCATCCATCGGGCTTCGACTCAGTGCAGTACTATGCGGAAAAGTACAATCTGGAGCTGCGAGTTATGCAGAGCAATCCTGCCACAGGAGGTATAGATGTGTCCGAGGTGGAAAGGCTCGTTGACAAGGATACGGTGCTTTTAAGCTGCATGTATTCCTGCAACATCACTGGCGCGGTGAACGATATTCCCGCCTTTGTGAAGGCGGCCAGAGGAATTAAACCGGATATTTATATTGTGGTGGATGCAGTTCAGCATATTCCTCATGCGGCGGTGGATCTGGAGGAGCTGGAAATTGACGCCATGGATTTTGCTCCCTACAAATTTTTCGGTCTGCGTGGATCGGGAATCGGATGGGTATCTGACCGATGCGCGGTTCTGCCTCACAACAGAATCCTGTGCTATCCCCTGGAGCAGTGGGAGCTGGGATCCACGGCGCCGCATCTGTTCGCCAATTTTACGGCGATCGTTGATTACGTATGTTGGCTGGGAGGACAGTATCTGGACAGCCAAAACAGGAGAGAGCTTTTTGTAGAGGGAATGAACAGGATTGAGCTCCACGAGCGTGCGCTTTTGAACCGCGCGCTGGAGGGGACGGAAAAGCTTCCCGGACTGCGCAAGATTAAGGGATTAAAAGTACAGTGCGACAATCCGAACTTGACCCAGAGAGATTTTATCCTTCCGATTACCTTTGACAACATGGATGTGACCTCGGCAGTGAAGGAGTACGTAAAAAGAGGCGTTTACGTATTTGAACGCAAATCGCCCAGCCATTATTCCAAGAGAATTGTGGAATCCTTTGGCCTGGATGGCGTGATTCGGGTATCCCCGATTCACTGCAATTCCAAAGAAGAGATAGACAGGTTCCTTCAGGTGTCGGCAGAAATTGCGGCGCTTTGAGTAAATAAGAGTATCTGCCAGTACGGCAGAGACTGGCAGATACCGCTTGAAATATCAGGAGAGGGTTAGCATATGAAGATAAAAAAATTAAGAAAATTAATCGCATTGGGGTTAGTGGCTGCTATGATGTTTTCTATGGCAGGCTGCGGAGGTGATACAAAGGAGGCGGCAGAGTCCGTAAATAAGCAGGACGGAGAGAGCGAAAACCCGGATACCATTAAAATTGGCTTGATGGTTTCTTTTACCGGCTCCGGCGTGCAGGCAGGACAAGAATGTCAAGCCCTGGCGGATATTTTTGAGGATATTATCAACAACAAGCATGAGGATATCAATCTGCCCTTTGCGGCCGACGAGGGACTTCCGAATCTGGGAGGAGCAAAGGTGGAGTTCGTTGTAGGAGACCAGAGCAGCGCCGACGTTGCGCTCAGCGAGGCGGAGCGGCTGTATACGGAGGAAGGGGTAATCGGACTTTGCGGAAACTTCTCCTCCGCCACGACGAAAACGGCCATGGTGGCTGCGGAGAAATACGGCTTCCCGATTATTTCCGAGGGAACCTCTATGACGCTGACAGATGCGGGGTATAACTACTTTGCGCGCTCCTTCCCGGGCGACGATCTGTTTATCGAGGATTCCTTCAGCTATCTGGATTACCTGAATGAGGAGAAGGACGCGGGGATCAAGACAGTGGCCCTTGTATCCGAGGACTCTGAATTTGGAACGAATATCGCAAATGTGGAAAAGGCTACGGCTGAGGCTCACGGCTATGAGATCGTTGAGAATATTTCCTATAATGCCCAGGCTACCAACGTGACATCTGAGGTGCTTCGCTTAAAGCAGGCCGATGCGGATGTGGTTATGATGAGCTCCTACGCTGCGGACGCGCTTCTGTTTATGTCAGCCTTCAAGGAGCAGGATTATTTCCCGAAAATGCTGTTCGGCCAGAGAGGCGGATTTATGGCTTCGGACTTCGCACTAAATTTAGGAAATGACTCCGATTACGTGCTGACCACATCCAGATGGAACTCAGATATGGACAATCCGGCGGCACAGGATATTGCGCGGCTGTTTAAGGAGAAGACAGGAATTACCCTGATTGGCGATACGCTTACCTCTGTGTGGGACGGCTATCTGCTGGCTATTGCGGCGAACCAGGCCGGCTCTACGGATGGCGACGCCATTATGGAAGCCCTTCATGAGGGGCTTGATATTCCCAAGGAGCAGGATCCCTTTGGGCTGGAGGGATATAAGTATGCGGAAAACGGTCAGAATGAGTATGGCTCCTCTATCATTATCCAGTATCTGAATAGTGAGCTGAATACCATTTATCCGGAAAGCATCGCAGGCATGGAGCTGATTTATCCGGCAAAGGGGTGGAATGAGAGATAACTCATTTCAGGCAGAGGGAGCTTCTACAAAGTGACCAGGCTCCCTCTGCTTGGTTTAGAAAAGTAAGTTGATGAAAGGAGGGGCTCTGATTGTTTTGGCAGGTATTGTATGAAGGCTTAACCATGGGAACAATATATGCCCTTTTGGCAATGGGAATTGCTCTTGTCTGGGGCGTTATGAATATTCTGAGTTTCTCGCAGGGCGAGTTTATGATGGTGGCCATGTACATAACATTCTTTATCAATGTAGCCCTGGGCTGGGACCCGCTGGCGGCTATGCCGCTTGTTATTGTGATTATGTTTGTGCTGGGCCTTATGATCTATAGAACCATTATTACGAAGGCCTTGAAGGGCCCGGTTCTTGGACAAAGGCTTGTCACCTTTGCTTTGGGCATGGTGCTGTGCAATGGAATGATTCTGATTGCGGGAGGTCAAACAAAAAGTATTTCCCAGAAGATCATCCACGGAAATATTGAACTGGGAAGTGTGACTATAAGCAAGGAAAAAATGGTTTTGGTAGTCACCTCTATCCTGGTAACGGCATTGCTGTTTTGGTTTATGAACAGAACAAAGATGGGAAAAGCAATTCGGGCGACCTCCCAGGATAAGGAGGCGGCTGGTCTGGTGGGGATCAATACGCAGACAGCATATATGA
The DNA here is from genome assembly GCA_018711815.1 of Candidatus Egerieimonas intestinavium. Lineage (GTDB taxonomy): Bacteria > Bacillota > Clostridia > Lachnospirales > Lachnospiraceae > Egerieimonas > Egerieimonas intestinavium. The sequence continues at coordinate 31,311 of DVHU01000036.1, read as the reverse complement.
TTGCCTTCGGCATTTCAGCAGCTATCGCCGGCGCGGGTGGCTGCGCCATGACCTACTATTATTATTTTACGCCTAATATAGGAACAAACTTTATGATTTTCGGCTTTATTGCCGTCTGCCTCGGAGGCTTCGGCAGCATCGGAGGAGCCTTTGTGGGAGGTATGATTATGGGGTTGATCGACCTGTTTACCGGGACATACTTCAGCGTTTCCTATAAGTATATGGCAATTAGTATTATCTTCCTGCTGATTGTAACATTTAAGCCCAAGGGACTGTTCGGGAGGTGATGGGAATGAGAGGCAAGGCATTATTACAGGCGGAAAAGAGCTTCATAACGCAGACCGGTATTATTTTTGTGGTTCTGGCCCTGATCCCCCTGATTTCGAGCGGAGAATTTTTTGTCAGCACGCTGTGCCTGTCCGTTATTTGGGCCATTATGGGAATTGGCTGGAATATCATCGGCGGCTATGCGGGACAGGTTTCCAACGGCCACGCCATGTATTTCGCAGTTGGAGCCTATGTGGGCGCTCTGGGCCTGGAATGGTTTGGCATGTCCCCCTGGATTACGATGTGGGTTGGCGTTTTGCTGTCTATGCTTCTGGCGTTTCTCATCGGATATCCGCTTCTGCGTCTGCGCGGCCACTATTTTGCCATAGCAACGATGGCAATCGTAGAGTGTGTGCGTATTATCTGCACGAACTGGAATCTGATTGGAGGAGCCACCGGGGTGAGCTTTTTTCAGCGGGACATGAATTCCCTTTACTCCCTGCAGTTTGAGAACCGGGTACCCTTCTATTTTATCTGTTTAGGATTTATGCTGGTATTCATTATTGTTTCCAGAGTAATTCAGCAGTCGAAATTTGGCTATTACTGCAGAGCCATTAAGGCAAACCAGGATTCGGCGGAGAGTGCCGGGGTAAATTCAACCTTTTATAAGCGTTGGGCCTATATGATAAGCGCAGCTGTCGTATCCATCGGCGGCGCTCTGTACGCACAGTATATTCAGTATATTGACCCGGTGTCGCTGCTGCCCTTGAGTAACTCCATGCTGATTGTGCTGATTGTTGTAATGGGCGGTATAGGGACGATTTGGGGACCTGTGCTGGGAGCGTTTATTATGACGTTTATCAACCAGTATGCCCGTGCGCTGTTTAATCAGCTCAGCGGCCTGAACCTGTTTATCTATGGCGTACTCTGCCTGTTTATCGTATTGTTTATCCCCAAGGGAATTATTTCTCTGTTCAGTGGGGAGAAAATAAAAAAGCTGTTTCGGAAAACGGCTTCGGAGAAAAGGAGGTAAGGCAGAATGGCCCTGTTGGAAATTAAAAATGCCACCAAGTCCTTTGGAGGACTTAAGGCGAATGAGAACATAACTTTTGATGTTGAGGAGGGGACCATTGTAGGCGTAGTTGGACCCAATGGGGCGGGAAAAACAACGTTGTTCAATTCCATCAGCAGGACGCATGATTTAACCTCCGGCCAGATTATTTTCGACGGAAAAGATGTAACCAAATGTAAGGCTTATCAGGTATGCGCGCTGGGTATGGGGCGTACCTATCAGATTCCGCAGGCGCTTGAGGATATGACGGTACTGGAAAATATTACTGTGGGAGCCCTGCTCAGGCATATCAGTGTGTTTGAGGCCACGGAATATGCGAAGGAGATATCCGAGTTTTGTGGCCTTTCCGGATTAAATGAAAAAATGGCGTCGGGTCTGAATGTAATGCAGAAAAAACGTCTGGAAATTGCCCGGGCTCTTGCCGGGGATCCGAAAATACTTCTTTTGGACGAGACTATGGCCGGCTTAAACGGAGTGGAGAGAGATGAGGCCATAGAGCTAATTCGTCGGATTAACAAAAAGGGTATCACGGTTTTGATGATTGAGCACGTAATGAAGGTTGTTATGAGTGTTTCGGATAAGGTTGTAGTAATTGTATCCGGCAAAAAGCTGATGGAGGGTACTCCGAAGGAGGTCACCTCGCATCCGGACGTTATCAATGCATATCTGGGAGGTGGGCATAATGCTGATTGTTAAAGACATAGTAGCAGGGTATTCTAAAATGCCCGCAATTCATGGAGTTTCCTTTAAGGTTGAGGAGGGGCAGATCGTGGCAATTCTGGGCTCTAACGGAGCTGGAAAAACCACGACGCTGAAAACGGTCATGGGGATCCTGCCGGCGATGTCGGGTTCCATAGTCTATAAGGGAGAGAGCTTGATCGGCGTGCCCTCGCATAAGATGGCGGAGAAGGGAATCAGCATGGTTCCGGAGGGGCGCCATCTGTTTCCCAGGATGAGCATTTATGACAACCTGATGCTGGGCGCCTATTCCGTAAAGGATAAGGACAAGATAGCGGAGAAGCTGAAAACAGTTTATGAGATTTTTCCCATTCTGGCAGAGAGAAAAAACCAGATGGCGGGAACAATGTCGGGCGGAGAGCAGCAGATGGTGGCCATCGGACGGGCGCTGATGTGTGACCCGCAGCTTTTGATTCTGGACGAGCCCTCCCTGGGTATAATGCCCAAGCTGGTGGATGAAATTTTTGAATTTGTGAGGAAGATTAACCGCATGGGAGTGACAATCGTCATTATTGAACAGAATGCGGAGAAAACGTTGGCCTTTTCTGACTATGCGTATGTGATTTCTGAGGGCGAGACGGTGATTGAGGGCACAGGTCAGGAGCTTATGAAGAACGACCAGGTTCAGAAGGTATACCTGGGAATGGATTAAGGAGGAGATCGGAATGCTCAGAGAAATTTCGCTGGAGGGTAAAACGGCGCTGGTGACAGGCGGGGCTACCGGAATCGGCTTTGCTATTGCAGAACAGATGATTGACGCGGGGGCCCGAGTCATAATCGTTGGCCGCCGGGAGGAAAAGCTGAGGGAGGCCGCCGCAGAGCTGGGAGATAAATGCAGCTGGTATCGGTTTGATGTCAGTGAAACCGAAAAGCACGCGGAGTTTATTCAGATGCTGGAGAAGCAGTCTCCCATTGACATTCTTGTCAACACGGCCGGAATCAATAATAAAAAGGACTATTTTGAGTTTACGGCGGAGGAATTTGACACGATTGTGGCGACCCAGGCCAAGGCGCCGTTCATGCTCTCGCAGGAGGTGGCGCGATATATGAAGGTGAGGAAAAAGGGGTGTATTATTCTGATTTCCTCTCTGGCGGCCCTCTTAGGTATGCACGAAATTCAGGCCTATACGGTATGCAAGAGCGGGATGAAGGGGCTGGCCCGAAGCCTGGCCAGAGATTTGGGGCCCTACGGAATTCGGGTAAACAGCTTAAATCCGGGCTTTGTGTATACAGATATGCTGAGAAATACCAACTTAAAGACCCCGGAGCGGCTGAAGGAAATCGAGGAGCGAACGCCTATGAGAGGGTTTACGCAGACGAAGGATCTGGGAATGGCAGCGGCATTTTTGGCCTCTGATGCGGCGCGCTTTATCACGGGCATTGACCTTGTGGTGGACGGCGGAATCAGCAGCTCCTTCCTGATTTAACAACAACGAATGGAGGAAATGATTATGTCTCAGAAAATAGTACCATCCGGGCATCTTCTGGAAATGTTCATGCCCTATCTCAAGGATGAAGGGCGTATGCTTGAGGTCTTGCGGCGCGTGGCGGATCTGGGGTTTTATAAGAATTTTGAGCTCCCTTCCTTCCGGGACAAATATAACAGAATGTACGTCAGGGAGATTTTGGAGGCAGGAGAGGCGACGGCAACCACCTTTGTCACTCCGTATATAAAGGAAAAGAAGCTTTCCCTCTGCGATCTGGATGAGGAGCGCAGGAGAGAGGCCCTTGCGCTGTGCAAGGAGCATGCGAATTATGCGGCAGACTGCGGCTATATGCACTTTGGTGTGCCCAGCGGAGACGATCCGGGAGATGAAAAACGAGCGGAAGCTAAGAAGCGTATGGCAGAATCCATGGTGGAACTGGCGGACTATGCAAAGACGCTGGGGATGAATCTGACCATTGAGCCCCTGGATAGATACGCCTATAAAAAGCAGTTAATTGGCCCTATGAAAGAAACCTGCATTTGGTTTGCCCCGATTCACGAGGCATGTCCGAACACCTTTATCCACTGGGACAGCGCCCACGAGGCTCTGGGCGGAATAGAGCTGATGCAATCCCTGGAGTGTGCAGCTCCATTTATCGGGCAGTTTCATTTATGCGATGCGATTACAGACGTTAATCATCCCTGTTTTGGGGATCTTCACATGGAGGTGGCCCAGGCGCCGGACTGGAGGACGGAAGGATTTCTGACGCCGGAGATAGGAGCACAGATTATCAAAAAGCTTGCTTCTTATGACAAGCCTGCGGGGGTACGGCATGTCTGCGTGGCAGTAGAGGTACTGGGCCATCCGGGGGACAATCTCTGGAATAAGGAGAAAAACGCGCGCGAATTTTTGGCTAAGTGCTTTGAGCTGGCGGGAGAGGGCTATGGTAATTAAGGAAAAATTAGCGGCATTGCCTATGTGCTACAGCATCACGGTGATGAAGTATCGGGGGCGCAGCTACTGCGTCTGCGCATCAGAGGAACGGAATGGGAAAATTGTTATGGTGGATACGCAGACAAAGGAGGTGTCACAGCTTACAGGACTGGTGGGAGGAGTTATGGCCCTTATTCCGGTTCCGGAGCAGGAGGGAGTATTTTTGGCCATTCAGAAATTCTATCCGGTATTTGCTTCCCGGAAAGCGGAGGTGGTCTGCTGCCGTATATCCGGGGAAATCAGGCCCGTGATGGAGGCTGAGGTAAGGCTGGTAAAGCAGCTCCCCTTTGTCCACAGGATTGCCCTGACCGGCGAGCCGGGAAAGCGGAGGCTTATTGCTGCAACTCTTTGCAGGGATAAGAAATACACGGAGGACTGGTCTATGCCGGGGGCCGTTTATGAATATTCCCTGGACAGCCAACTGAGAGCAGAGGGCGAGCGGGTTTTAAAGGACGGAATCACGCAAAATCACGGGATGTACACATATGAAAAGCGGGGAGGCAGTTATCTGCTTGTCAGCGGAAAGGAGGGCGTGTGGGCCCTTGATAAGCAGGGGGGGCTGTCGAAGCTCTGCGGGGAGGAGGTCAGCGACCTCTGTATGTTCGATGTGGACGGAGACGGCATGGACGAGATGATCTGTATCTCGCCCTTTCACGGAGATAAGCTGAAAATCCTGAAAAAGGAAGAAAAAGGATGGGTATGTATGGCAGAGGAAGAGATTAGCTTCGGCCATGCCGTCTGGAGCGGAAGCTGTGAAGGGGAGCCGCTGGTTTTATCCTGCAGCAGGGCGGGAGACAGGAGCATCAAGTTGTATCACCCCCTGGTAGAGGAGAGCGGAATGCGGATGGAAGCGATGAATATCGATGAAAACGTCGGAGCGTCGAACATATGCGTTCAGGAGGAGAAAGAGGCGGTAGTAATCTATGCGGCGAATCATGGCGCCGGGGAAGTGGCCCGGTACACAATCCGGTGGTAAAGGGGGAGAGGTATTGATGAAACCATATTTACCTGGGTACAAGCTGGTTGTACTTGACGACGACCCTACGGGAGTGCAGACGGTGCATGACGTTTCCGTCTATACGGACTGGAGCCTGGAAAGCATTCAGTCTGGCTTTGAGGAGCCGGAGCCGCTGTTCTTTCTGCTGACAAATTCCAGGAGTTTTACAGAGGAGCAGACAAGGAGGGCGCATACGGAGATTGCGGAGCGCGTTTTTCAGATATCCAGGAAGACAGGAATCCCTTATGTAATCGTAAGCCGCAGCGATTCTACGCTGCGCGGACATTTTCCTCTGGAGACACAGGTGCTGCGGGATACGCTGGAAGAGCTGGGAGAGCCGCCCTTTGACGGCGAGGTTCTCTGCCCGTTTTTCCTGGAGGGCGGACGAGTTACCATTGAAAATATACATTATGTAAAGGAAAAGGGTGGGCTGATACCGGCATCTGAGACGGAATTTGCCAGGGACAAGACCTTTGGCTATCACTTTTCGGATTTGCGCCGCTATGTGGAGGAAAAGACGGGCGGCAAATATCCGGCGTCCTCCGTGGCGTGTATTTCTCTTGATTTGCTGCGCTCTAAAAGTGTAGAGGAAATAGAGAAAATCCTGCTGTCAGCCTCGGGTTTTGGAAAAATCGTCGTCAATGCCGAGGAGTATTCAGATTTGCATCCCTTCTGTGAAGCGCTCGCCTCTGCGGTTCGCAGGGGAAAACGCTATATCCTCCGCTCTGCGGCGTCTCTGGTTAAGGTGCTGGGAGGCGTGCCGGACAGGCATCTGCTGTCCGGGGAGGAGTTGAGAGGCGGGGAGCTGGGAGGGGGGCTTGTGGTGGCAGGCTCCTATACGGAAAAGACGACGTCTCAGCTTAAGAGGCTTTTGACGCTTCCCGGCACGGAGGCGGTGGCCCTTCACTCAGAGCTTGTGCTGGAGGAAGGAGAGGGTTTTGCGGCGGAGTGCAGGAGAGCGCGGAGGGCCTGCGAGGAGATTATGAGCCGCGGCCATACGGCTGTGGTCTACACGGACAGAAGACCTCTTGTGCGGGAGGGGGATACCCCGGAAAGCAGTCTGCTGCGCTCGGTGCGCATTTCAGAGGGATTGCAGAGTATCGTGAAGGAGCTGACAAGGGCGCCGGCATTTCTCGTGGCAAAGGGAGGGATTACATCCAGCTATATAGCGGTAAAGGCCCTGGGGGTCAGAAAAGCCCGGGTTCTCGGACAGCTTAGGCCGGGGATCCCCGTCTGGCGGATCGGCGGCGAGAGCCGCTTCCCCGGAGTGCCCTACGTGATTTTCCCCGGAAATGTGGGGGAGGAGGATACCTTAAAAGAGGTTGTTGAAGCCTTTGGCGTCAGCGAAGGGAGAGTATGCGGATGAAAATTGTGGTACTGGATGGCTATACGGAAAATCCGGGAGATTTGAGCTGGGAAGAGCTGGGACAGCTGGGAGAGCTCACGGTATATGAAAGAACAGACAAGGCGGATATTGTGCCGAGAATCGGTGATGCGCAGCTTGTGATAACTAATAAAACGCCTGTTACCAGAGAAATCCTGGACCAGTGTCCTGGGCTTCGCTATATCGGGGTGCTGGCAACGGGGTATAATGTGGTGGATACGCAGGCGGCCAGGGAGAAGGGAATCACGGTGACGAACGTGCCGGCATACGGAACCGAGACGGTGGGCCAGTATACCATCGCGCTCCTGCTGGAGATCTGCTGTCACGTGGGACATCACAGCGCAGAGGTTCACCAGGGTCGCTGGGAGAATAGTGTAGATTTCTGCTTTTGGGACTACCCGCTGATTGAGCTTTACGGAAAGACCATAGGAATCATCGGGTATGGGAAAATAGGGCAGGCTACAGGGAGAATCGCGCAGGCCATGGGCATGAGGGTGCTGGCCTATGCCAGCCATAAGAGGCCCGAGCTCGAGAGCGAAGCCTGCCGCTATGCCGAGCTGGACGAGCTGCTGGAGCAGTCGGACGTAATTGCGCTGCACTGTCCCCTTTTCCCGGAAACAAAGGAAATCATCAATGAAGACACGATTGAAAAAATGAAGGACGGCGTTATTATCATCAACAGCGCCAGAGGACAGCTAATCAATGAGGAAGCGCTGGCAGCCGCTCTGAAAAAAGGCAAGGTACAGGCGGCCGGGCTTGACGTAGTCTCGGAAGAGCCCATCAAAAGTACTAATCCGCTCTTGAAAGCGCCGAATTGTATCATTACGCCCCATATCGCCTGGGCTTCCAAGGAAGCCAGACGGAGGCTGATGGATATTGCGGTAGATAACGTGCGGCAGTTCCTGGCAGGAACGCCGGCTAACGTGGTAAAATAGCGTTACTGTTTACGGAGTAAAAAAAGAAAACAGCTTGCGCCAGTCTGCCGGATGTGCTATAGTAAAGACAGAAAGGGAAAGCCAGAGCCCCTGGCCTACCCTCGAATTGTTGAGTTAGTGCCTCAGATGAGGCCGGCCGTCAACTATTTGCGGTAGTTGGCGGCTACTTTTTTCCCCGGAAGATTGTATAACACAATCCCACGAGGGATACAATGAACATACAAAACTGAAGAAGCTCAGAATATGTAAGCATTGGCATCTCCCTCCTTTCTCTCGTTCGGAGGGTTAGCCCCTCCAATGTGGAGGGCAGGCCGCCTTGAGATGCTCTGACTTTCCGTAGTGCCAGTATAACATAGCCGGATGGTTCTATCAATTAGAATATTGCAAAAATAAAATATAATCCGATAAAAGTAAATTATAAAGCTATAAAGAGGCCTGCGCCCTCACACCATATTCACGGGTGAGGACGCAGGCCCTTCTGTCGTTTAATTCTTCATATTTTCGCGCTTCCGCAGCCGGGAATCCAGAATCTTCTTGCGGATACGAAGACTCTTGGGCGTCACCTCCAGGAGCTCATCCTTATCGATGAATTCCAGCGCCTGCTCCAGGCTCAAGACTCTGGGCGGGGTCAGCTTCAGAGCCTCGTCGGCGGAGGAGGAGCGGGTGTTGGTCAGGTGCTTGGTTTTGCATACATTCAGCTCGATATCCTCGGCCTTGCCGTTCTGGCCGATTACCATGCCGGCGTAAACCTTCTGGCCGGGGCCGATGAAGAGAGTACCCCGGTCCTGGGCCTGAAAGAGGCCGTAGGTGACAGACTCGCCGTCCTCGTAGGCAATGAGGGAACCCTGTTTCCGGTACTGGATATCTCCTTTGTACGGGCCGTAGCCGTCGAAAGTGGAATTCATGATACCGTTGCCCTTGGTGTCCGTCATAAACTCCCCCCGGTAGCCGATGAGGCCTCTGGCGGGAATGTAGAATTCCAGGCGGGTGGTGCCATCCGCTGCCGGGCTCATTCCCTGGAGTTCCCCCTTTCTGGTGGAGAGCTTCTGGATGACACTGCCGGAGAACTCCTCGGGCACGTCGATGTATACCAGCTCCATGGGCTCCTCCAGCCGTCCGGCCTCGTCGCGCTTGTAGAGAACCTCAGCCTTGCTGACAGCAAACTCATAGCCCTCCCGGCGCATATTTTCAATGAGCACGGACAGGTGCAGCTCACCGCGGCCGGACACCTTGAAGCAGTCCGGGGAATCCGTCTCCTCCACCCGCAGGCTCACGTCCGTATTCAACTCCCGCAGCAGCCGATCCCGGATATGGCGGGAGGTGATATATTTGCCCTCCTGACCCGCCAGGGGGCTGTCATTGACCATGAAGTGCATGGCGATGGTGGGCTCAGAAATCTTCTGGAAGGGGATGGGCTCGGGGTTATTTACATCGCAGAGGGTGTCGCCGATGTGGATGTCCGCAATGCCGGAGATAGCCACAATAGAACCAATCTGCGCTTCGGACACCTCCACCTTGTTCAGACCGTCAAACTCGTAGAGCTTGCTGATCTTTACCTTCTTTTTCTTATCCGGGTCGTGGTGGTTCATCAGAAGAACCTCCTGATTCACGGCGATTTTACCGTTGTCCACCTTGCCCACGCCGATGCGGCCTACATACTCATTGTAATCGATGGTGCTGATGAGCACCTGGGTGCCGGCTTCCGGGTCGCCGGTGGGGGCGGGGATATGCTCCAGGATGGTCTCAAAAAGGGGAACCATATCCTTGTGCTCGTCCTCAAGGCTTCTGGCGGCCCAGCCGGCCTTGGCGGAGGCGTAGACAAAGGGGCAGTCCAGCTGCTTGTCATTGGCCTCCAGATCCATCAGAAGCTCCAGCACCTCGTCTACCACTTCATCAGGTCTTGCCTCCGGTCGGTCCACCTTATTGATGCAGACGATGACGTCCAGATCCAGCTCCAGGGCTTTGCGCAGTACAAAACGGGTCTGGGGCATGGGGCCCTCGAAGGCGTCCACCACCAGGATTACGCCGTTTACCATTTTCAGCACCCGTTCTACCTCGCCGCCGAAATCCGCATGGCCCGGGGTGTCGATGATGTTGATCTTCGTATCTTTATAAAAAACTGCTGTATTTTTGGAAAGAATGGTGATGCCGCGCTCCCGCTCAATGTCGTTGGAGTCCATGACACGCTCCTGAACCTCCTGGTTGGCGCGGAATACGCCGCTCTGCTTTAATAGCTCGTCCACCAGCGTGGTCTTGCCATGGTCTACATGAGCGATGATCGCAACGTTTCTCACATCTTCTCTTGTTGTTTTCATAACAGAATCTCCTCTTATTTATATGCGTTAAACCACCGATATTACAGTCTACCACAATTTTCCCGGATTACAAGGGGCAGGGGGAAAAATTGTGAAAAAAATGAAGGCGGCTGTTACTATTCACGGCGCCTTACGCGCGAGCACGACGTCTCTGTACGGAAGCTGGAATCGGCTGTGAATAGGAACAGGCGGTCTCGTTTCCTGTCGGATTTGCCCGACCGAAAGTGGGAAAAATTCGTTCTAAAGGAGGGGAGCGGGACATACACTACTATAGACAAAATACCAGAGAGAGAAAGGGGAACTATCATTCATGGCAGATAAAATTATTGAAAACAATCAGGTGTCTATTTTGGGTCAGATCGCTTCGCCCTTCACCTTCAGCCATCAGGTTTTTGGAGAGGGCTTTTACCTGGTAGATGTGCTGGTAAAGCGGCTCAGCGAATCGGAGGATCGGATTCCGGTAATGGTATCGGAACGCCTCCTGGATGTGACCCAGGACTATGAGGGGGAGTACATAGAGATCAGCGGCCAGTTCCGCTCCTACAATAGGCACGAGGAAAAGAAAAACCGTCTGGTGCTATCTGTTTTTGCCCGGGAGATCAGCTTCGTGGAGCAGGAGGACAACTCCGTGAAAACCAATCAGATCTTCCTGGACGGATACATCTGCAAGCCGCCGGTGTATCGAAAAACTCCCCTGGGCAGGGAAATCGCGGATCTTCTGATCGCGGTGAACCGTCCCTACGGGAAATCCGACTATATTCCCTGCATTTGCTGGGGGCGCAATGCCCGCTATGCCTCAGCCTTTCAGGTGGGGGGACATGTGCTGGTCTGGGGGCGGATCCAGAGCCGGGAATACGTAAAGAAAATCGGGGAAAATGAGACAGAGAAACGGACGGCCTACGAGGTATCCGTCAGCAAGCTGGAGTATGTGGATTAAGGGACATAAAGAGGGCCTTTCTGAGTTGACAGCAGATAGGAATGATGGTATATTTATCATAACTATTAAATGATAGAGGTCGCGTCTTTCAAGAGTAAGCCGTCGGATGCCTGCGGGGCAGAGGAGGGCGGCGGAAAGGGGAAGACGCCGAAGGGAGAGGGTTCCGTCAGACGCTTGTCCCTGGGCATGGAGTGAACAATTCCATGACTGTCATCGCAAGATGGAGAGCTATCGGAGAATTCAAGCGGAAACGGAACATTCTTTGAGGCTGGCTTTTCATAAGTCGGCCTCGTTATACGTAAGGAGGAAAGAAGAATGGCAATTTTTGAAGGGTCCGGCGTAGCTATTGTAACGCCGATGCATGAGGATTTATCTGTAAACTATGAGAAGCTGGCAGAACTTTTGGACGAACAGATTGAGGGGGGCACCGACGCCATCATCATCTGCGGAACCACAGGAGAGTCCGCTACTCTGACGGTGCCGGAGCACCTGGATGTTATCCGGTTTGCCATCAAGCATGTGAATAAGCGGATTCCGGTAATTGCCGGAACCGGCTCCAACTGCACCAACACGGCCATCGAGATGTCCAAGGAGGCGGAAGAGGCCGGAGCCGATGGACTTCTGGTGGTAACGCCCTATTACAATAAAGCTACCCAGAAGGGCTTAATTACCCATTACACCCGTATTGCGGAATCTGTACATATACCGATCATCATGTACAATGTACCCAGCCGTACAGGCTGCAACCTGCAGCCGGCCACGGTAGCCTACCTGGTTAAAAACGTGGAGAACATTGTGGGCGTTAAAGAAGCCAGCGGAAACATTTCTCAGGTGGCAGAGCTGATGCACCTGGCCGGGGAGGGCATCGACCTCTATTCCGGCAACGACGATCAGGTGATTCCGCTGCTGTCTTTGGGCGGCAAGGGCGTCATTTCCGTGCTGGCCAACGTGGCTCCCAGAGAGACCCACGACATGGTGGCAAAATATCTGGCGGGAGATACCGCCGGAGGAATGAAGATTCAGCTGGAGGCCATTCCTCTGATTTCCGCTCTGTTCTGTGAGGTGAATCCCATCCCCGTGAAGATGGCCTTAAATCTCATGGGCAAGGAAGTGGGTCCCCTGAGAGGGCCCCTGTCTGAGATGGAGCCCCAGAATGTGGAGAAGCTGAAGAAAGCAATGATTGAATTTGGCATTAAGCTGGCATAGATTCAGGACGAAAGAGGCGAGAGAAAATGGTTAAAGTGATTATGCACGGCTGTAACGGCTATATGGGTCAGGTGGTCAGCGGTCTGATCAAGGATGACCCGGAAATTGAGATTGTGGCGGGCATTGACCTGGTGGACTGCCGGGACAACGGATATCCGGTGTTTACAGATATCGACGCCTGTCAGGTGGAGGCGGATGCGGTGATTGATTTCTGTTCCGCCAAAGCGGTAGATAAGCTGCTGGATTACTGTGTCAGGAGAAAGATCCCCGTTGTTCTGTGTACCACGGGCCTTTCCCAGGAGCAGTTGGAAAAAGTAGAGGAAGCCAGCCGCCAGGTGGCGGTGCTGAAGTCCGCCAACATGTCTGTGGGCATTAACCTGCTGATGAAGGTGCTGAAAGAGGTGGCGCCTCAGCTGGCAGCCGCAGGCTTCGACATCGAGGTGGTGGAGAAGCATCACCGCCGGAAGGTGGATGCGCCCAGCGGCACAGCTCTGGCCCTGGCAGACAGCATCAACGAGGCCTTTGAGGAAAAATACGACTATACCTTCGACCGCAGCAGCCGCAGAGAGGCCAGGCCGGATAAGGAAATCGGCATCTCCGCTGTGCGGGGAGGTACCATCGTCGGAGATCACGATGTGATTTTCGCAGGGACCGACGAAGTGATTACCTTCAGCCACACAGCGTACTCCAGAGCTATCTTTGGCAAGGGAGCCATCCAGGCCGCCAAGTTCTTAACGGGAAAAGGACCTGGCTGGTATCAGATGAGCGACGTGCTGGCATAAAAAAGAAAAGCGAGTCTTGATGGGGGTGTCGCCTTAATTGCGGCACTCCCTTTTGCGATTTTTAAATAAAAGTCTTCGGCAGCTTCGCATAAATTTTGCCGGGCCTGCGCATATTAATCCTAAAAGTTTTGAAAAGGAGACAGGAAATCATGAGACGTTTCAGAATTTTTATGACGGTATGTGTGTTGGGAGCGGCCCTTTGCCTGAGCACCGGCTGCGGAAACAAGGATGGCAGCAACAATAACAGCGTCACCGAGGGGACAGATCAGAAAGACAATATGGATAAGGATACGGACAATCGGGATGACGAGAAAGGCACCGATGAGAAGGACGGCGTAGTGGGCGATGGAGCAGAGGATTTGGGCGACGGAGCTGGGAACGCTGTGGAGGATCTGGGCGACGGGGCCGGCGACGTAATTGAAGACGTAGGCGACGGTGTGGGAAATGCCGTGGAAGATGCCGGAAAAGGCGTAGGAGATGCTGTGGAAGATATGGGAGACGGCGTGAAGGATGCCACCGAGGGCACGGAAAATAAAACAGGTACCCAGGCGGAAAGCGGCGCTGACAACACGCCCAAAAACTAAAGTCCGGGCACGGTCAAATAATACCGGTATATTTATGTATCTGCGCTCAGATGACGCTTCTTTTAGAGCCCGCGGCCGCAAAAGAGGCGGCCAACATACGCATGGCCTGGCGCAAATTCCATAAATATGCCGGTTTTTCTTGCGAGCAGCCGCCATTACCTGTTAAAATTCTTTTCAGAGGATGGAAGAGCCGCAAGGCGGATACTGTACAGAATTTTGGAGGTGGAGCTGTGAGATTTCGGCCATGTATTGACATACATAACGGACAGGTAAAGCAGATCGTAGGGGGAAGCCTTACGGATGAAAAGGATCAGGCGGCGGAGAATTTTGTGTCGGGTCAGGATGCGGGATTTTACGCCAGATTTTATCGGGAATATGGCATCCGGGGAGGGCATATTATTTTATTGAACCCGGAGACCTCACCCTACTATCAGGCCACCCGCCGGCAGGCGCTCCTGGCCCTGGGGGAATACCCGGGCGGGCTTCAGATCGGCGGAGGTATCCGGGAGGATAACGCGGAGGCCTACTTGAAGGCCGGAGCCAGCCACGTGATTGTCACCTCCTACGTATTTCGGGAAGGAAGGATTTGCTGGGAAAATCTGGAGAAGCTGAAACGGGCTGTGGGACGGGAACATCTGGTTTTGGATTTGAGCTGCAGAAAAAAGGGGCAGGGCTACCGGATAGTCACCGACAGGTGGCAGAAATTCACGGACACGGAGGTAAACCGGGAGACGCTCCTGGAGCTGGGAGAGCACTGCAGCGAATTTCTGGTACACGCCGTGGATGTGGAGGGAAAAGCCTCGGGCATCGAGGTGGAGCTGGTGCGGCTGCTGGCTGAGCATGGGCGGGAAATGCCCATCACCTATGCCGGGGGTGTGGGCGGCTTCGGGGATTTGGAGATTCTGCGCCGGGAGGGGAGAGACCGGCTGGATGTGACGGTGGGCAGCGCCCTGGACCTCTTCGGAGGCCCCATGAAGTTTACAGAAATTCTAAAATTTTGTCAAGGAATCTAAAAATTTCAGAAACATATAGAATCTATTGAAAAACAATCTCATTATTGGTATAATGTAAGTACTTACCGGGGGAGTGATACCCCCGATAAAATATAGGACAAAGGGGTTGACAGCATGAAATTTATTATCAGCGGAAAAAATATTGATGTGACAGAGGGACTTCGTTCTGCGGTGCAGGACAAGCTGGGGAAATTGGAAAGATATTTTACTCCTGAGACAGAGATTCACGTAACCCTGAGCGTGGAAAAAGAGAGACAGAAGATTGAGGTTACCATTCCGGTAAAAGGAAACATTATCCGTTCCGAGCAGGTGAGCAGCGATATGTACGTATCCATCGACCTGGTGGAGGAGGTTATCGAGAGGCAGCTGCGCAAATATAAGAACAAGATCGTGGATAAGCAGCAGGAGGGAAGCAATTTCCAGAAAACGTTTTTGGAGAATGATTTCGCTGAGGACGAGGATGTTAAGATCATCCGCACCAAGAGATTTGGAATTAAGCCCATGTACCCGGAGGATGCCTGTGTACAGATGGAGCTTTTAGGGCACAACTTCTTTGTATTCTGCAATGCTGAGACCGAGGAGGTAAATGTCGTTTACAAGAGAAAGGACGGAGCCTACGGTCTGATCGAGCCTGAGTTCTAAGTTAATAAGATATAGGAGGGGGCCTCAAAAGGTAGCTGCTTTTGAGGCTCCCTCCTTTGCTGTGGGCGCCATCGGGCGCAAGCCCGCATTGTTCACGAAAATGTATTGTCTTGTCCCGGCAAAAGTGCTATCATAGTAATGATATTGTGAATTTTTATATAAAATCCAGGAGCAGATATAGAATGAAATTAACAGAGAAGTTGTTTGGAACCCACAGTGAGCGGGAGCTTAAGAGAATCGCGGGCACGGTGGACAAGATCGAATCCCTCCGGCCGCAGATGCAGCAGATGAGCGATGAGGAGCTGCGGGAGCAGACGAAGAAATTTAAAGAGCGCCTGGCTCAGGGGGAGACGCTGGATGATATTCTTCCCGAGGCCTTTGCCACCGTTCGGGAGGCTGCCAAGCGTGTCCTTGACATGGAGCACTACCGGGTACAGTTAATCGGCGGAATTATCCTGCACCAGGGCCGTATCGCGGAGATGCGCACCGGTGAAGGAAAGACCCTGGTTTCCACCCTGCCCGCCTATCTGAATGCACTGGAGGGCAAAGGTGTAAATATCGTAACGGTCAACGATTACCTGGCCCACCGTGATGCCGAGTGGATGGGAAAGGTTCATGAATTTCTGGGATTGACCGTGGGCGTGGTCCTCAACAGCATGAAGAATGATGAGCGCCGGGCTGCTTATGCCTGCGACATCACCTACGTGACCAACAACGAGCTGGGCTTCGACTACCTGCGGGACAACATGGTAATTTATAAGGAACAGCTGGTACAGCGGGGACTCCATTACGCCATCATCGACGAGGTGGACTCTGTGCTGATCGACGAAGCCAGAACGCCGCTGATTATTTCCGGCCAGAGCGGGAAATCCACCAAGCTGTATGAGGTCTGCGATATTCTGGCGCGCCAGCTGGAGCGGGGCGAGGCCAGCGGAGAGATGACCAAGATGGCTGCCATCATGGGCGAGGAGATTGTGGAGACCGGCGATTTCATTGTCAATGAGAAGGACAAGATCGTCAACCTGACTGAGCAGGGCGTCAAGAAGGTGGAGAAATTCTTCCATATTGAAAACCTGGCTGACCCGGAAAACCTGGAGATCCAGCACAACATTATCCTGGCGCTGCGGGCGCACAATCTGATGTTCAGGGATCAGGACTACGTGGTGAAGGATGAGCAGGTGCTGATCGTGGATGAGTTTACCGGCCGTATTATGCCGGGACGGCGCTATTCAGACGGACTACATCAGGCTATCGAGGCCAAGGAGCATGTGAAGGTGCGCCGGGAGAGCAAGACGCTGGCAACCATTACCTTCCAGAACTTCTTCAATAAATTTGAGAAAAAATGCGGTATGACCGGTACAGCCCTCACTGAGGAGCAGGAGTTCCGGGATATTTACGGCATGGATGTTATTGAGATTCCCACCAACAAGCCGGTGGCCCGGGTGGATCTGGATGACGCGGTGTACATGACCAAGAAGGAAAAATACCGGGCGGTTATCCGGGCCATCAAGGAAGCCCACGACAAGCAGCAGCCGGTGCTGGTAGGTACCATCAATATTGATACTTCGGAGCTGCTCTCCGGAATGCTGCGCCGGGAGGGAATTCCCCACAATGTGTTAAATGCCAAGTTCCATGAGCTGGAGGCGGAGATTGTGGCCCAGGCCGGACAGGCGGGGGCGGTGACCATCGCCACCAACATGGCAGGCCGTGGAACAGATATTAAGCTGGACGATGTGGCCAGGGCGGCCGGCGGTTTAAAGATCATCGGCACAGAGCGCCATGAGTCCCGCCGTATTGACAACCAGCTGCGGGGACGTTCCGGACGTCAGGGAGACCCGGGAGAGTCCCGCTTCTACCTGTCCCTGGAGGATGATTTGCTGCGTCTCTTCGGCTCGGAGAAGCTGATGAATATTTTCTCCCACCTGGGTGTGGAGGAAGACGATCAGATCGAGCACAAGATGCTCTCCAGCGCCATTGAGAAGGCCCAGAAGAAGATTGAGAGCAATAACTACGGAATCCGTAAGAATCTGCTGGACTATGACCAGGTAAATAATGAGCAGAGAGAGATTATTTACAAGGAGCGCCGCCGAGTACTGGACGGCGAGAATATGCGGGATGCCATCTATAAGATGATCACGGACATCGTGGACAACAGCGTGGATATGTGCCTCAGCGACGACGCGGAGTCCGGCGAGTGGGATCTCCAGGAGCTGAATTCTGTGCTGCTGCCCATCATTCCTCTGCGGGTACTGACCCCGGATCGGGTGAAAGGCATGCGCAAGAATGAGCTGAAGCAGAAGATGAAGGAAGAGGCTGTGAAGCTCTACGAGCTCAAGGAGACAGAATTCCCGGAGCCGGAGCATCTGCGGGAGCTGGAGCGGGTGATCCTTCTGAAGGTTATCGACCAGAAGTGGATGGACCACATCGACGATATGGATCAGCTGCGCCAGGGCGTGGGCCTGGCAGCCTACGGCCAGAGGGATCCCAAGGTGGAATACAAGATGGCTGCCTATGAGATGTTCGACGGCATGATCAATTCTATTCAGCAGGATACCCTGCGGCTTCTGTACCACGTGAGAGTGGAGCAGAAGGCTGAGCGGGAGCAGGTGGCCCAGGTCACCGGCACCAACAAGGATGAGACCGGCCCCAAGAAGCCGGTGCAGAGGGCGGAAAAGAAGGTATATCCCAACGATCCCTGTCCCTGCGGCAGCGGCAAGAAATATAAGCAGTGCTGCGGAAGAAAAGCATAAAAAAATTGCCCCGGAGCCAATCGGAGATAGGAAGCTATTTCCGATTGGCCCCGGGGCTTTTCGCTGTCCGGCGCATTTGTTAGAAGGAACGTTTGCCTGTGGAAAATCCGCAGGATGCCCAAAAAAAACGGGACTGCGAAAGCAGTCCCTGTATAGTCCTATTATTTTCCGGCGCCGGATACCTTATCCCGCATCCTTTTGAAGAAGCCCTTTTTCTGGGGCGGTGCCAGCAGAGGTCCGCGGACGCCTCTGGCGCCTACGATGTAGATACCGCTGACCGTGGCTTTGATTTCCTTCTTCACCGGAAGTACCTCGAAGATTTTCTCGTCTGCCACCAGGGTCATGATCCTGGGACCAACCTTTGCCTTTACGATGGGAAGCTTAGCCCGGCGCATCAGCTTGGGCGTGCTGTCGATGACAACCTGGGGAAGTCCGGCTTCCTTAATCCGCATCCGTTTTTTATCAATAATCAGCATAGACATTGTCTGCTTTGCCGCTTCAATCTGTTCTTTCTGTTCATCCTGCTTCTTCTGCATCCGTTTGCCCACGAAGTAGAGTACCACCAGAACAACGGCTACGATAGCCAGGATGATCAGCAATATCTGCCACAACTCCATAAATAAATCCTCCCGCGACCTGTTTTAATCCTTCTGTAAAGAGGGCGCAGACACGCCCTTCGGCTATATATTTTACCATCCTTTGGCATAAAAGGCAAATATAAATTTTCTATTATTTTGAAAAAGACGGTGGCCTCCCCCGGGGGAGTCTGGTATAATAGGCGCAGAGCGACAATGGTTTAAGAATAAGGGGATGACCATATGGAGAATCGGCGAAGGGTACGGGCTGATGAAATTGATATAGAGAGCCAGAAAAGAAGAGCCCGGCGAAGAAGGGAGCTTCTACGGAGAAAGAGAAGAAAGGCCAAGATACTGAGAGCGGGGATTGTTGTTCTGCTCTTTTTGGTGCTGGCGGGCTGCATCTGGGGAGTTGTGGCCGGAGTGCGTTTTGGATTGGCCAGAAGCGCGGCAGATCGGGAGCTGAAGGAGCAGCAGATTGCCCAGGAGGAGGAGGCTCACGCCCGCAAGGAGGAGATGATCATACAGGCCCGGGAGATGGCTACCGTGTACGACTACGAGGGAGCCATAGACCTGTTAAAAGGAATCGAGGGATATGAGAATGATCCGGAGCTTTTGAAAGAGCTGGCGGATTATGAATCCATAAAATCTACGCTGGTCAGTGTGGATGTGATGAAGATTCCTCATCTTTATATCGGCGGCGTCATTGTGGATCCGGAGTATACTTTCAGCAAGAGTGACCAGAATTGGGTATCCACGGCCAACAAGACCTCCATAACCGTATATGAGCTCAACAATATGCTGGAGCAGCTCTACAGCAACGGATATGTGCTGGTGAGTATCCGGGATTTGATTCAGGAGCGCACGGATGATGAGGGAAATGAGCTTTATACCCGGGGGAAAATTATGCTCCCGGAGGGAAAAAAAGCGTTTATCTTATCCCAGGATGATGTAAGCTATCCCTTCAATACCCAGAACAGCGGATACGCATCAAGGATAGTTTTGGACGCCCAGGGGAATCCTACCTGTGAGTACGTACAGAAGGATGGGACCACGGTCACCGGTGAGTACGATCTGGTGCCTATTTTGGACGCCTTTGTGGAAGAGCACCCGGATTTCGTCTATAAGAATGCCCGGGGGATCCTGTGTCTCACCGGATATAACGGAATCCTGGGATACAGAACAAGCCCTGATCTGGCGGAGACTGCGGAGTTTGGAAATATTTACGCAGACTATGGGATCTTCGATTATCAGGCGGAGATTGAATCCGTGAAGCCGGTGCTCAAGGCCCTCTGGGAGGGAGGCTGGGAATTCGCCATGAACGGCTACGCCTCTGTCAACTACAGCGGAGATTATGAAAAGGTCTACGATGACGTCCAGAAATGGCAGAGTGATGTGGGAAGCATTCTGGAGAGTGTCACCGGGGAAAAGACGGATATTTTGATGTTCCCCTTTGGCTCAGATATCGCGGACTGGAGAGGGTACGACGGCAATGAAAAGTTCAGCATGCTCTTCGGACAGGGGATCCGCTACTTCTGCAATATTGAGCCCAGCCAGTATTGGGTGCAGCTGCATGAGAACTATGTGCGCCAGGGAAGGCGGCCGGTGAACGGGCTGCGAATGTCCCAGGATCTGAATGAGGGAAGCGACTGGCTGACAGATTTGTTTGACGTGAGCGCTGTCTACGACAGCCGCAGGCCAGACACGGGTCTGGCAAAGAAGGGGGCTGACCAGGGGAACGGCGCCGGAGATACCGGGGAGACTTCGGAGTGATTTTGAGAAAGGAAAGATAAGATGAGGAAAAAATTAGTGGGAATTTTGCTGGCATTCTGTCTGGCGGGAGCCCTGACAGCCTGTGACAAAAAGGACAGCCAGGAAGGAGCCCAGGCGGATGCCGCAGAGACACCGGGGGCATCCGCGGAGGGCCAGAGCCTGGAAGACCTGGAATTGGAACAGTATGTGAAGCTGGGAACCTATAAAGGGATTCAGATCCAGCAGGCGGAGACCTCTGTCACCGATGAGGAGGTGGAGGCCGAGATAAACGCCCGCATGGCCCAGAACCCTTTGGCAGTGCCCGAGGGGATCGCTGAGGAGGGTGACCTGGTAAATATTTCTTATGTGGGCAGAATCGACGGGGAAACCTTCGAGGGAGGTTCCGGAGAAAATCAGGAAATCACCATCGGCTCCAAGCGTTTGATTTCTGGTTTCGAGGAAGGTCTGGTAGGGATGAAGACCGGGGAGACCAAGGAGCTGAATCTGACTTTCCCGGAGGATTATAATGAGGAATTGGGCGGAAAGGCCGTGGTCTTCACCGTGACCCTGAATCAGGTGAGCAGGACGCCCGAGACACTGACCCAGGAGTGGGTGCAGGCCAACTCCCAGGCGGCGGACCCCAGCCAGTATAGGGAGCAGGTACGCGGCGAGCTGGAGACGGCCAAGGGTGAGGAAGCTCGGGAAAATGCCATGATGGAAGGATGGAAACAGGTGGTGAGCGGCAGCGAGATCCTGAAGTATCCGGATTTCCTGGTGGAAGAGGGCAGCGCCATGTTCCAGGAGGAAATCAATTACTATGCCCAGGTCAGCGGTATGGAGCTGAAGGAGTTTCTTGCCGCCCAGGAGATAACCGAGGAGGAATTCCAGAAGCAGTGTGAGGATTTCGGCGAGAGCATTGCCGCCCAGAAGCTGGTGATGCAGGCTATCAAGGAGGCGGAGGGGATGACTGATCAGGATCAGGAGGCCCAGGAGCTGCTGAATCAGTATGCCCAGGAGGCGGGTATGACCACGGAGGGATTTCTGGAGGCCTATGGCCAGGAAGAAATTTATCAGAGCATTACCCTGGAGCGGGTATGCAGTCTGATTTTAGAAAATGCGTCAGCCTAAGGGCTGAATCTACGGAGGAAGAGAGATTATGAGTGGCCAAATAACAAATGATAAGCATCAGCACACCCATAAGAACGGAGGATTTCACAGCAGTCTGGGCTTTGTGCTGGCTTGCGTGGGATCCGCGGTGGGCATGGGAAATATCTGGATGTTTCCCTACCGGGTGGGACAGTATGGAGGGGCGGCCTTCCTGATTCCTTACCTGATTTTTGTGGCTATTTTCGGCACAGTGGGGCTATCGGCAGAGTTTGCCATAGGAAGGCGGGCCGGTACCGGAACCCTGGGGGCCTACAAATACTGCTGGGAGAGCAGGAAGAAGGGCAAGATCGGGGCCGCCATCGGCTGGATTCCCCTGCTGGGCTCTCTGGGAATTGCCATTGGCTATTCCGTTATCGTAGGCTGGGTGGTGCGCTCTCTTTGGAGCGCTCTGAGCGGGCAGATGATGAATGTGGAGGCTACGGAGTTCTTTGCGGCCATGAAAGAGGACTTCAGCAGCGTCCCCTGGCATGTGATTGTGGTGGTGATCGCAGTACTGATCCTGATGTTCGGCGCCACCAGCGGCATAGAGAAGGTTAATAAGTTCATGATGCCGGCATTCTTTATCCTGTTTGCCTTCGTGGCAATCCGGGTGGCTTTCCTGCCGGACGCCATCGAGGGTTATAAGTTCCTCTTTGTGCCCAGATGGGAATATCTGCTGAAGGCGGACACCTGGATCATGGCTATGGGACAGGCCTTTTTCTCCCTGTCCATCACCGGCTCGGGTATGATTGTGTACGGAACCTACCTGAAGAAATCCGAGAATATTCCGGGGGCCTCTGTGCGGACGGCGGTGTTTGACACCCTGGCGGCCATGCTCTCGGCCCTGGCGATTATGCCGGCGGTATTCTCCTTTGGCATTGAGCCCAATTCCGGGCCGCCGCTGATTTTCATCACCCTGCCCACCATTTTCCAGCAGATTCCCATGGGACGGCTGCTGGCAGTATTTTTCTTTGTATCTGTGGTATTTGCGGGAATTACCAGTCTCATCAACATGTTTGAGGCGGTCAGCGAATCCTGGCAGCACAAGTTCCATCTTCCCAGAAAACTGGCAGTGTCCCTGTGCGGAGCCATCACCTTTGTGGTGGGCCTCTTCCTGGAGGCAGAGCCCAAGGTGGGACAGTGGATGGATTTTATCACCATACTGGTGGTGCCCTTCGGCGCCCTGCTGGGAGCGATTTCCATCTACTTTGTCCTGGGATATAAAGAGATCCGCAAGGAGATGGAGGAGGGCAGACCAAACCCCATGCCCCGGTGGTTTGGCTTTGTGGCAAAATATGTTTACGTGCCTCTGGCGGTGATTGTGTTCATTTTGGGGATTGTTAAAGGCGGTATCGGTTGATATCGCTTTTTTCACCCTTTTTTTCCTTTTTCCGGGCAGTTCGGTTGACATTGACGAAAGAGTTATACTATAATTTTCTTTACAGCGTATTAAGTAAGGCCCGCCTGCAAAGAGGCGGACCCTGCCATGCGAAATTTTAATTTGGAGGGTAAAATGAAAGCAAAAGAACAAGAGCTTCAAGGGAAAACACATAAGAATCGTGTTTGGAATGCCATTGAGAAGTTCGGAAATCGTCTTCCGCACCCGGCATACATTTTTGTGATTCTTACTGTGGTGGTTCTGGTGGTGTCAAAGCTGTGTGCGCACATCGAATTTCCCCATCCCAACACGGGAGAGATGCAGCACATCAACGACCTTTTAAGCAAGGAAGGATTCCTGTGGCTGCTGGACTCTATGGTGAATAACTTTATTACCTTCAGCCCCTTGGGCGTGACCCTGGTTTCCATGCTGGGAATCGGTATCGCTGAGGAGACGGGGCTGATCCGTACAGCGATCAAAACAAGTATCGCCGGTGCGCCCCGGGCGCTGGTTACAGCGGTGGTACTGTTTGTGGGTATCATGGGAAATATGGCGGGTTCCGCCACCTTCGTTATCATTCCGCCTCTGGGAGCCATGATTTTTAAGGCTATGGGAAGACATCCCATCGCTGGTCTGGCAGCGGGCTTCGCCGGCGTGGCGGCGGGCCTCTCCGCAAACCTGATTGTCACCCAGACGGATATCCTGCTGGCGGGCATTTCCGAATCTGCGGCTCAGATCTATGATCCCAGCTATACGGTAAATCCCACGGTGAACTGGTACTTTATGGCGGCTTCCACTGTGCTGCTGACTATTGTGGGAACTTTCGTTATCGACAAGTTTGTTGAGCCCCGTCTGGGAGCCTATCGCCCTGAGGATGACAACAGCGGAGAGGACGCCAGCCTGACGGAGATCACTGCTGATGAGAAGGCTGGTTTGAAGTGGGCGGGTATCGCTCTGCTGATTTATCTGGCGCTGCTGGCGCTGACTATCGTCCCCAAGAATGGTATTCTTCGTGGAGAGAACGGCTCGGTTATCAACTCTCCCTTTATGAACGGCATGGTTCCTATTCTGACCCTGTTCTTTTTGGTGGCGGGCCTGGCCTACGGCATCCGCACAAAGGCCATCAAGAAATCCAGCGATCTGGTGGATATGTGGGGCAAATCCATGTCCGGCCTCTCCGGATTCGTGGTACTCTGCTTCTTTGCGGGTCAGTTCGTGAAGGTTTTCTCTGAGTCTAATATCGGACTGTATCTGTCTGTGCAGGGCTCTGAATTCCTCAGCAAGAGCAACCTGACCGGACCGCCGCTGATCATTTGCTTTATTCTGATTACCATGGTGATTAACCTGATGATCGGAAGCGCCTCCGCAAAGTGGGCGCTGATGGCGCCGATCTTTGTGCCTATGTTTATGAAACTGAATCTGTCTCCGGCCTTCACCCAGGCGGCCTTCCGTATCGCGGATTCTACCACCAACGCCATTTCCCCGCTGGAGCCTTTCATGCCCTTCATTATCATGACGGCTATCAAGTATGACAAGAAGGCCGGTCTGGGAACGGTGATTGCGACCATGCTGCCGCTGGTGATTGCCTTTGTGGTGAGCTGGACGATTCTGCTGTTGATCTGGTATGGCCTGCTGCTTCCTCTGGGACCGGGCGCTACCATCTTTATGTAAAGGAGAAAAGGAATGTTAGCAGAGAGGTATATTGCACAGCTTGAAGAGACACTGGAGAGTATGAAGGAAGAGCTGACAGCCATGAGCCGCACCATCTGGGAAAATCCGGAAATCGGCCATCAGGAGTACAAGGCATCCTGGATGCTCATGGATATGCTCAGAAAAAATGGATTTCAGGTGGAGGAAAAGCTGGAGGGAATGGATACAGCTTTCCAGGCAGTGAAAAAATCCGGCAAGCCGGGTCCGGTGATTGCCTTTGTGGCAGAGTATGACGCTCTTCCGAAGATCGGCCATGCCTGCGGTCATAACTTGTTCTGCTGTTCAGCGGTGGGGGCAGGAATTGCCTTAAGCCAGCTGCTGGATGAGCTGGGCGGAGAGATCCGTGTGATCGGCTCCCCGGCGGAGGAGGGAACTGTGCCCAACTACGGCACCAAGGCGCTTCTGGTGAACCAGGGATATTTCAAGGATGTGGACTGCGCCTTTACCGCCCACGCCGAGGGCAAGACGGTGATTGAGCGAAGCCTGGCTGCGGCCATGACTGTGGAGGTTTACTTTAAGGGAGTGGCGGTTCATGCGGGCGGTTCCCCGGAGGTGGGCAGAAATGCCCTGACGGCAGGAATGCTGTGCATCAACAATATGAATGCCATCCGCCAGCAGAACCGTCCCGGAGATGTTGTCAATTCCATCGTGAAAGAGGGCGGACTGGCCTCCAACACGATTCCGGACTACTGCCATCTGGAGTTTAGCCTGCGGGCCAAGACCGCCGGAAATCTGGACTGCGTGATGAAGAATATGGAGAACTGTGCCAAGGCGGCGGCCCTGGTGACGGGCTGTGAGTATCAGCTGGAGGTTGTAAAAAATCCCATGCGGGATACTAAGTCTAATCATCAGCTGGGGATGGTGCTGGCAGAGTACCTGGATCGTCTGGACGAGCCCTATACACAGGCGGATTCTCAGAATTTTGCCTGGGATGTGGGGGATATCAGCTACGCCTGTCCTGTTCTGGGCTCCTACTTCAAGATCGGGCCCGAGGAGATTATCTGCCATACGGAGCCCTTCCGCCAGTCGGCTAACTCAGAGGAGGGTTACCGTGGAATGATGCTGGCAGCGAAGGGAATGACTGTCTGCGCCTGCGAGTACATGGTCAATCCGCAGCTGAGGGAGAAGGCTTGGGAGGAATTCCGTCAGACCAGATGCTGATTATAAAATAAAGAGAGGGCGCCTCAAAGAAGAAATCCATATAGGGTTCACTTCTTGAGGCGCCCTCTCTTTGTTCTCCAGGAAATTCCTCAATTTTGCGGAAAACAAAAAGCCTTCCGGGCAGGAGCGCACTGCGGCGGAGAGGCGTTATGCCGCTAAAGCGACCCGCCGCAGGCGGAGAATCCTGCTTTACAGGATTCTTTATAGGGAACCGGATTCCCGGAGGCGCTTTTTGGTCTCACACTCAATGGGGGTGAAGGTTCCATCCTCGTTGGGGGTGAATACATAGTGTTCTTTTAAGTAGACGATATCGTCCCGGTAGACGGAATCCAGCTCCGCCAGAACAGCGGCTCTGGTGACGATGTTGGCCTGGGCCAGCTCCGCCAGCGTTTCCAGGGCGGTCAGGGACTCTCCCGTGGCAATAACGTCGTCTACGATAGCCACGCGCTTGCCCCGCAGTTTTTCCACATCACAGCCATCCAGATATAAAGTCTGTTTGGCCTGGGTGGTGATGGAGAACACATTTGCCTCCAGAACATTCTGCATGTAGG
The DNA here is from genome assembly GCA_018711815.1 of Candidatus Egerieimonas intestinavium. Classification (GTDB taxonomy): domain Bacteria; phylum Bacillota; class Clostridia; order Lachnospirales; family Lachnospiraceae; genus Egerieimonas; species Egerieimonas intestinavium. The sequence continues at coordinate 4,996 of DVHU01000036.1, read as the reverse complement.
GTTTCTTGTGCTTTCTGGCTACCACAAAATCCTTCATGCCCATGAGGCGGCTCATCTCGTAGGTGAGGATGATGCCCTTGGCCTCGGCAGTCAGAAGAACATCCACCTCCGGCAGCTTTGCCACCAGGTGAGGCGCCACCGCCTGTACCAGCTCCGTGTCAGACACGATACAGAAGCTGGCCAGGGCCAAATCTTCCTTGATTTTCACAAAAGGAAGCTTTCTCTTTACTCCGCAGATTTCAAAATCAAAATAAGGCGGCTGATAACGCATATTCAAAATCCTTTCTCTTTCGCTAGACTAAAGTGATTATAACACGTTTCCTCGCCGGGGGGAAGGTACTATCCGGCCATAATTTCGCATAGGATGTAAAAATATCAGGTTCAGGGGGACTCCCTTTGAAAGATTACATAGAAGAGCGAGCAGTGGAGATAGGCAACTATATTATTGACGCTAAGGCGACGGTGAGGCAGACGGCAAAACGATTTGGGATCAGCAAGAGTACCGTTCATAAGGATGTCACAGAGCGTCTCCAGAGAATCAATCCCTCCCTGGCCCAGGAAGCCAGGAAGGTGCTGGATGTAAACAAGCAGGAACGCCATATTCGGGGAGGGCTGGCCACCAGAGAAAAATATTTGCAGAAAGAGTATTGATTTTGGGGAAAACTATCGAGTACAATAGGGATAGATTTACTTGGGGAGGAATAAGGGATGAAGAGGACACTGGCGACGGTACTGGCGCTTTTGCTGTTGGGCATACTGGCGCTGACAGGCTGCGGAAAGGATGAGAAGGAGGAGATCCTGGGAACCTGGAATGCCACTAAGGTGAAGGTGGAGGATACCGAGGTAGAGATGAGCGCTTTCCTGGAGGAGCTGGGGGAGCCCACCATGAGGATGAAGCTGACATTCTCCGAGGACGGGACGGCCAAATGCAACCTTATGGGAGAGAAGACGGAAGGGCTCTGGGAGGTCAACGAGGACGGCACCTACACACTCTCAGATGAGAATGGAGAAATGCTAATTTCCATCGAGAATGAGCAGCTGATTCTGGATTACGCGGAGATTCAGTTTGTTTTTGAAAAGGCCCAGTAACAGTGGGCATGCGGTTGGGTAACCGCGGAAAGTTGATCGTTTTGGCGGAGGCAGTTGCAGTGAACAATGCAGCTGCCTCCGTTTTTTGTCGGAGCTGTCGCGATTAGCGAAAATTTTCACGGGATTCTTGTTTATAAATATGCTTGATTATAAAAAATATGGGGACTATAATGGGAAGCGATAATACGGGAGATAAATCCCAATGAGGGAAGAGACGGGGAGAACCATGAAAAAATTATCAGAAGACACATCAAGCTATCTGTTTAGCAATCAAGCTTTGCGCAAGCTGATTGCGCCCTTAATCATTGAACAATTTTTGGCGGTTTTTGTGGGACTGGCGGATTCCATAATGGTGGCCAGTGCAGGGGAAGCAGCTGTTTCCGGCGTATCCATGATGGACACGGTGTTCGTGCTGCTGATCAATATATTTGCGGCTCTGGCTACAGGAGGAGCCGTGGTATCGGGGCAAAGTCTGGGGAGAAAGAAGCCGGAGGAGGCCTGCCGGGCTACTACCCAGCTCTTTCTCTTTGTGGGAGTGCTCTCCGTGGCGGTGATGGCGGGTATTTACCTGTGTAAAAATTGGATTCTGTACGGACTGTTTGGAGACGCAGAAGCTGAGGTTATCAGCAGCTGCAGAACTTATCTTTTGATTGTCGGGGCTTCCATTCCGTTTTTGGCTATCTACAATGCGGGGGCTGCCACCTTCCGGGCTATGGGAAATTCCAAAATTTCCATGTATGTCTCGCTGCTGATGAACGCCATCAATATCGGCGGAAATGGAATTTTTATTTACGGAATGGGCTGGGGCGTGGCCGGAGCGGCACTTCCCACGCTGGTATCCCGGATTTTCGCGGGCGTGGGTATGGTGGTACTCCTGAGAAATCAATCCCATCCCCTGCATTTGCCCAAGCCCTTCCGGTTTCATTTTGAGGGGTGGATGCTGAAGAAAATCCTGCATATCGGTGTGCCCAACGGGGTGGAAAACAGTATGTTCCAGCTGGGAAAGATCCTGGTGCTGAGTATTGTGGCCGGCTTTGGCACAGCTTCCACGGCGGCCAACGCGGTCTGCAATAACCTGGCCATGTTTCAGACGCTTCCGGGAATCGCCATGGGCTACGCCACCTTAAGCGTCACTGCCCAGTGCGTGGGAGCTGGGGACTACAAGCAAACCCGCTATTATAAGCGAAAGCTGATGCGGCTTACCTATCTGTTCATTCTGATCAGCAGTCTGATTTTGGCGGCGCTGCTGCCCTTTATCATCTGGCTGTATAATCTGTCTGCGGAGGCCAGTCAGATGACGGAGAAAATCATGTGGAGCCATACGGCATTCTGTATTTTGATCTGGCCCCTGTCCTTTACCCTGCCCAATGTGCTCCGGGCGGCAAATGACGTGCGCTACTGCATGATTTTGTCCATTGCGTCCATGTGGATATTCCGGGTGTTCTGCAGCAAAATTTTCGGAGTGGACTTGGGGCTGGGCGTCCTGGGCATCTGGTTTGCCATGTACCTGGACTGGGCGGTCAGATCCCTGGGTTTTGTGGTGCGCTACGCCCGGGGGAAATGGGAACACATACGGCTGTGAGATTTTTCAGGCTTCCGAAAGAGGATTTTTCCCCGGAAGCGAGGAATTCTGTCACAAAACAGTTGCCAAGAAAAAGATCTTCCTATATAATACCCTCAGTTAACAAAAGAGCGCACGGGGTCAAGGGAAGAAATGCCGAGACCTTTTGGGCTTAGGCTAAACCAACATACGAGAAGAGGAGGCTTACTGCTGTGGATAGAGAAATGATCATTGTGCTTGATTTCGGTGGACAGTATAATCAGCTGATTGCGCGCCGGGTGCGGGAGTGCAGCGTATACTGTGAGGTACATCCTCACACCATGAGCCTGGAGAAGATTAAGGAAATGAACCCCAAGGGGATTATCTTCACCGGCGGGCCCAACAGCGTGTACGGGGAGGATTCCCCCCGGTGCAGTCAGGAAATTTTTGAGTTAGGTATCCCCATTCTGGGCATCTGCTACGGTTCCCAGCTGATGGCGCATCTGCTGGGTGGCTGGGTGGAGACGGCTCCGGTCAGCGAGTACGGAAAGACTGAGGTGGACGTGGACAGAAGCTCCCTGCTTTTTGAGGGTGTATCTCCCAAGACTATCTGCTGGATGAGCCACACGGACTATATTGCAAAAGCGCCGGAGACTTTTACCGTGACAGCCTCCACGCCGGTCTGCCCGGTGGCAGCCATGGAGTGCCCCCAGAAGCGTTTCTATGCCACCCAGTTCCATCCTGAGGTAATGCATACCCAGGAGGGAATGAAGATGCTCTCAAATTTTGTCTACAAGGTTTGCGGCTGCCGGGGAGACTGGAAGATGGACTCCTTTGTGGAGAGCGCCATCGCGGAGATTAAGGCCAAGGTGGGCGATGGAAAGGTGCTCTGCGCCCTGTCCGGCGGCGTAGATTCCTCTGTGGCGGCGGTCATGCTCTCTAAAGCAGTGGGTAAGCAGCTGACTTGTGTTTTCGTGGATCACGGTCTGCTGCGCAAGAATGAAGGAGATGAGGTGGAGGCGGTCTTCGGACCCCAGGGCCACTATGACCTGAACTTTATCCGCGTCAACGCCCAGGAGCGCTTCTACGAGAAGCTGGCCGGGGTGGAGGATCCGGAGACTAAGAGAAAGATTATCGGCGAGGAGTTTATCCGCGTCTTTGAGGAGGAGGCCAAGAAGATCGGCGCTGTGGATTTCCTGGTACAGGGAACCATTTACCCGGATGTGATCGAAAGCGGCCTGGGCAAGTCCGCGGTGATTAAGTCCCACCACAATGTGGGAGGCCTGCCGGATTGCGTGGATTTCAAGGAGATCATCGAGCCTCTGCGGATGCTGTTCAAGGATGAGGTTCGCAAGGCCGGACTGGAGCTTGGCATCCCCGAGTACCTGGTATTCCGTCAGCCCTTCCCGGGGCCGGGACTGGGCGTGCGCATCATCGGCGAGGTGACCCCGGAGAAAGTGCGCATCGTGCAGGACGCCGACGCCATCTACCGGGAGGAGATCGCCAAGGCCGGCATCGACAAAAATCTGGGCCAGTATTTCGCCGCCATCACCAACATGCGCTCCGTGGGCTGCATGGGCGACGAGCGTACCTACGACTATGCCATCGCCCTGCGGGCGGTGCTCACCAGCGATTTTATGACCGCCGAGAGCGCCGAGCTGCCCTGGGAGGTGCTGGGCAAGGTAACCAGCAGAATTGTCAATGAGGTCAAGGGCGTGAACCGGGTGCTGTACGATTGCACGGGGAAGCCGCCGGCAACGATTGAGTTTGAATGATCGGCTAAAATCCGGGAATCCAGTGTTTATGCGGGTTCCCGGGATTTTTTTGATCTCCGTGACATTATTGTGACATTATAAAATTTTCGGAGCTCATTTTCTGACCGGAAAATGTCCGATTGCAGAATCTGGTCGAAGATGGTAGAATACCCTCATGGAAGAGTACCCATGACAGGGTGGTAGCCTCCCGAGCCAATGAAAGCCGGTCCGCCGGATACATAGGAAGGGAGGTGGTGCATATGACAGACTACGAGACCATTATGGTTTTCCTGGGGATTATTGGCTTGCTGATTTCCTTTGGGGGCCTGCTCATTGCATTGCTTACCTTTCTCGATAAGAGGAATAAGCGAAAATAAAAATGCCCCTCCTGTCTGGTCCACAGGAGAGGCGCCTCTCATCGAGAGGTAAATAAGTTTTTCCGGGAGCATCCGCTTTGGAGTGGGTGCTCTTTCTATATTCATTATATATCAGACCTTCTCTTTTGGCAAGTCCTATAAATATTTCGGCGGTTGATGTTACTGTCAAGTAATCGTTGGCAACTCCCTTTCTGATCTGATTTATCTTTTTGCTGTATTAGCATCGTTTCTGCTCT
>DVHU01000035.1 GCA_018711815.1 Candidatus Egerieimonas intestinavium | reverse complement strand
ACCCGCTGCTGCTCTTCCTCAGCTTATGGGCCTGGAGAAACTCCCGGGGCAGAGGCCGCCCCAAGCAAAATTCCCGCAGGGGATACGCGATTTGTATGAATTTGCCGAGCACAGCCTGGAGACCCTAGGCTCCAGGTGAGCGCAGGCTGAATACAAACGCGTACCCCTGCGGGAATTATCTGCTGGGGCGGCACCTCCTCCGCCTTCTTACACCCCGTACCCTGCGGGAATTATCTGCTGGGGCGGCACCTCCTCCGCCCTCTTACACCCCCATACCACTGCCAGAAACATTTGCTGGGCCGGCATCTCTCCGCCTTCTTACGCCCCCATATCCCTGCGGGATATCAGCCCAAAATGCTCCAGGGCCCGGGCGATTCCATCCTCCCGCAGGGCCGAAGTGCGGTAGGCGGCATGGGGGAAAATCCTGGGATCTCCATTTCCCATGGCGATGCCAGTCCCCACCGCCTGCAGCATATCCACGTCGTTGACGCTGTCGCCGAAGGCATAGCAGTCTTTAGGGTCCACCTGCAGCCGCTCACAGAGGAAATCTATCCCCGTGGCCTTGGAGTAGCCCTTCTGAATCACCTCCCAAACGCCGTCGGCGCTGTGGAAGCAGTGCAGATCTCTGGAAAATTCCCTCTCCAGCTTCTCCTCCGTCTCCCGGTCCCGGGGAAAAACCAGAAACTTGTCAAAAGGTCTCACTCCCGTCTCCTCAATCTCCTGGCCCAGGCCCCGGATGCCAAAGCTTTTCTTCACCCGATCCAGCCAGCTGTTGTGGGCGCAGGCCCGGCTGTCAAAATAGATCTGATCCTCCGCCTCAAAAAAAGCGGGAACCCCATTTTCCCGCAGCAAATTCACGATCTCCTGGCAGCGCTCCTGGGACAGGGAGCTGGACAGCAGCGCCTCCTCGCCCAGATAAATATGGTTGCCGCAGCCGCAGATATAGCCGTCAAAGGGCAGACTGCGCACCTGCCGGTTAATGCTCGCCCGGGTTCGTCCGGTATTGACGATGAGCCAATGGCCTCTCTCCTTGGCCGCTGCCAACGCCTTTGCCGTGCTCTCTGGTATATAATCCCACTCTGCCACCGTGCCGTCGATGTCAAAGAAAAGTATTGTTCTATCCATGGCTTATCCTCCTCTTTTTCCCTATGGTTTGATAGTATATCACAAATTTTCCGAAAGGCAACCTTGTTTTTTTCCCCTTTTTTGTTACAATAATAGTAGAGGAGGAGTGCTTATGAAGCTTGACATGCATTGCCATACCAAAGAGGGCTCCCTGGATGGGAAGGTGCCTCTGGAACAGTATATTGAGCTTTTGAAAAGCCAGGGCTTCCAGGGAATGTTGATCACAGACCATGACAGTTACAAGGGGTACCGTCATTGGAAAAATCATATAAAAGGGAAAAAACACCAGGATTTTCTGGTATTGAAGGGGATTGAATACGATACTTTTGGCGGCGGGCACATTCTGGTCATCATGCCTGAGAATGTAAAGCTGCGGATTCTGGAGCTGCGCGGGATGCCCACCCATCTTCTGATCTCCATCGTCCACGCCTTCGGCGGAATCCTGGGGCCGGCCCACCCCTGTGGGGAAAAATATTTAAGTCTCTGCCGCACCCGGGTGTACAAGAAGGATCCGGCCATTGTAAATCTCTTTGATTTTGTGGAAGCATTCAACTCCTGCGAGCCCCGGGAGGCCAACGAGACGGCTCACCGGCTGGCCCAGAAGTACGATAAGGCGGAATTCGGCGGCAGCGATTCCCACAAGCCCGGCTGTGTGGGACGGGCCTACACTATTTTCCCGGACTGGATCACCTGCGAGTCCGACCTGATCCGCTACATCAAGGAGGGCGGAAAGTGCAGCTGCGGCGGTTCCCTGTACCGCCACACCACCAAGGATAAAATCGGCAAAGCCAACCACCTGCTGGTCTTTGGCTTCTATTTCTACAACAAGATCGCCGGAGCCCTCCGGGCCCGGAAGCGCTATATCAAACTGCAGACGGAATATATCCGTCACGAAAAGCGACTGTAAAAAGGCTGCCCTTTTGGACAAGAAAAAAGCGAAAAAAAGCTGCCGCGGATTTATGCGATTCATACGAATTTGCCAATCACAGCTTCGAGGCGACAGACTCGAAGTGAGCAAAGGCTGAGTATAAACTGCATAAATCTGCGGCAGCTTTGGCTTAGTTGGACTTTTCTCTGTTCTGCGGGGCAGTTTTTTCTGGCTTTTTCTAGGAAAGTCTCCCCTTAAAATCCTCGTAACCGAACCGCTTCACCAGGCGCATCCTTCCGTCCTCCCCCAGCCAGCGGATATCCGGCAGGGGCATGCCGTTGAAGGTGTTGGTCTTTACCATGGTGTAGAGGGCCATGTCCTCGAAAATCACCTGATCCCCCTCCTTCAGAGGCTGGGGGAAGGAATAGTCGCCCATCACATCCCCCGCCAGGCAGGTGGGCCCGGCCAGCCGGTAGGTGTACGCGTACTCTCCCGGCTTCCCTGCTCCCTGCACCGGGGGCCGGTAGGGCATCTCCAGCACATCCGGCATATGACAGGCCGCAGAGGTGTCCAGCACGGCGATCTCCAGGTCGTTGGAGACAATCTCCTCCACCCGGCTCACCAGGAAGCCCGCATTGAGGACCACCGCCTCCCCGGGCTCCAGGTAAACCTCCAGACCATACCTTTCTCTGAAGCCCCGGATCACGGATACCAGCCGGGGAATGTCGTAGTCCTCCCGGGTAATGTGATGGCCGCCGCCCAGATTCAGCCACTTCATTCCCCTCAAGTATTTCCCAAACTTCTCCTCAAAAGCCCTGGCCGTCACCTCCAGGTCGTCGGAATTCTGCTCGCACAGGGTATGGAAATGCAGCCCATCCAGCAGAGCGATCAGCTCCTCCTGCCCTTCCAGCTGATCCGCCCGGGCGCCCAGCCGGGAGCCGGGGGCGCAGGGATCATAGATGGCGTGGTCCTTCTGGGTGGAGCACTGGGGATTCACCCGCAGGCCCACGGATTTTCCCGCCTGCCGGGCCCTCTGGGCGTATTTTCTCACCTGGGTTAATGAGTTAAAGCTGATATGATCCGCATAGCCCAGCAGCTCCTGGAATTCCTCCTCCCGGTAGGCCGGGGAGTACACGTGGGTCTCCCCCCCGAACTCCTCCCAGCCCAGGCGGGCCTCATAGAGGCCGCTGGCGGTGGTTCCCGCCAGATACCTGCGCAGCAGGGGATAGCAGGAGAACATGGAGAAGGCCTTCTGGGCCAGCAGGATCCGGCAGCCGCTCTCCTGAGCCACCTGCCGCAGAACCTCCAGGTTTTTCTTTAACCTCCGCTCATCCACGTAAAAATATGGGGTACGCAGCTCTTCCATCCTTCCCATCACTCCACCAGCTGAGGATTCTCCACAACCTTCCAGGGAAGTCCCCACTGATTCAGGGCCTCCATGTAGGGATCGGGATCAAATTCTTCCACGGTGTACACTCCGGGCTTATTCCACTGGCCAGTCACCAGCATCATGGCTCCAATCATAGCCGGAACCCCCGTGGTGTAGGAAATGGCCTGGGAGCCCACCTCCCGGTAGCACTCCTGGTGATCGCAGACATTGTAAATGTACGCGGTCTTCTCCTTGCCATCCTTCCGGCCGGTGAAAATACAGCCGATATTGGTCTTGCCCACGGTGCGGGGGCCCAGGGTGGCCGGATCCGGCAGCAGCCGCTTTAAGAACTGGATGGGGACAATCTCCTGGCCCTCAAATTCCACCGGCTCTGTGGAGAGCATGCCCACATTCTCCAGACATTTCATGTGGGTCAAGTAGCTCTGTCCAAAGGTCATAAAGAAGCGAATCCGCTTAACCCCCGGGATATTCTTCGCCAGGGACTCGATCTCCTCATGGTGCAGCAGGTACATGTCTTTCTTACCCACCTGATCAAAATCATATTCCCGCTTAATACTCATGGCAGGGATCTCCACCCAGTGGCCGTTCTCCCAGTAGGAGCCCGGGGCGGAAACCTCCCTCAGGTTAATCTCCGGGTTAAAGTTGGTGGCGAAGGGATAACCGTGATCGCCGCCGTTGCAGTCCAAAATATCAATGGTATCGATCTCGTCAAAGAGATGCTTCTGGGCGTAGGCACAGTAGGCCTGGGTCACACCGGGATCAAAGCCGGTTCCCAGCAGGGCCGTGAGTCCCGCCTTCTCAAATCTCTCCTTGTAGGCCCACTGCCAGGAGTAATCAAAATACGCGGAAAAGCCCTCCTCCTTGCAGCGCTTCTCGTAGATTTCCCTCCACTGGGGATCGGAAATATCCTCCGGCTCGTAGTTGGCCGTATCCAGATAGTTTACCTTGCAGGCCAGGCAGGCCTCCATAATCGACAGATCCTGGTAGGGAAGAGCGATATTCATCACCAGATCCGGCTGTACCCGGTTGATCAGCTCAATTACCTCCTGGGTGTTGTCCGCGTCCACCTGCTCCGTGGTGATCACCGCCTCTGTCTTTCCCTCCAGCTTTGCCTTCAGCTGGTCACATTTCTCCTTGGTTCTGCTGGCAATGCAGATCTCCTGAAAAACCTGGCTGTTCTGACAGCACTTCTGGATTGCCACCTGGGCTACGCCTCCGCAGCCGATTACTAATACTCTGCTCATAGTACTTCCTCCTTTATTCTTCCATCGCCAACAGCATCTCCCGCACAATCTTGCCGGCCACCGCCGTGGAAACGCCGCTTGTATCATAGTGGGGACTCAGTTCATTTACGTCGCAGGCCACTATCCGCCCCCGGCTGCAGACCAGAGTCACCGCTTTTCTCAATTCCTCGAAGCTTACTCCTCCCGGCTCCGGCGTACCCGTGCCCGGAAATACGGATGGATCCAGCACATCCAGATCCACGGTAAAGTACAGGGGAACTCCCTGCAGCTGCTCCAGAGTCTCCTGAAGCCCCGCGAAAGAAAACCGCTGCATATGCACGTGCCCCGGCGCCCACCGAAATTCCTCCCGGTCCCCGGAGCGTATCCCGAACTGGTGGATTCTTCCATCCCCCAGGCTCTCCCAGCACCGGCGCAGCACACAGGCGTGGGACAGCTGTACCCCCAGGTAATCCTGGCGCAGATCCGCGTGGGCATCAAAATGGATCATATGAAGCTCGGGGTACGCCTGATAGGCCGCCTGGAAGGCGCCCAGGGTCACCAGGTGCTCTCCCCCCAGCATAAAGGGCCGCCGTCCGGCGGCCAGGATCTTGCCGGCCTGCTCCCGAATCTGCTCCAGCACCGCCCGGGTATCCCCGATGGGCAGCTCCAGATCCCCGGCGTCCATCACCGCCGCCTCCTCCAGGTCTCTGTCCTGATAGGGGCTGTAACTCTCCAGCCCGTAGGATTCCCGGCGGATGGCCCCGCTGCCGAAGCGGGTTCCCGGCCTGAAGGAGGTAGTGGAATCAAAGGGCGCTCCAAAAAGCACCGTCCTGGCCTCCTCCCAGGGCTTGTCACAGCACAAAAAAGTCTCCACGTTATTTCTCAACATCTTTCAGCAGCTCCTCCACATAAGCCGGAATATAGAACGCCCCCTTGTGCAGGGTGGTGGTATAGTACCGGCAGGGTATTTCTCTCATGTTCCATCGGGTCTCGTCCAGATTCCGCAGGGGATGATATTTCTTGGAGGCAAACCCGAAAAGCCAGTGCCCGGAGGGGTAGGTGGGAATGTGGGCCTGGTATACCTTGCTGATGGGGAAGGACTCCACAATATTCTTGTGGGCCTTCTGGCAGGCCGCCGCGTCCCCCGGGTAGAAGGGGCTCTCGTGCTGGTTGATCAAAATCCCGTCCTCCCGCAGGGCGTGATAACAGTTCCCGTAGAACTCCCGGGTGAACAGCCCCTCCCCGGGGCCGAAGGGATCCGTGGAATCCACGATAATCAGGTCGTACTGATTTTCGCAGGACCGCACATACCGAAGCCCGTCCTCATAGTAGATGGTCAGCCGGGGGTCGTCCAGCCGGCAGGCGGTCTGGGGCAGATATTTCCGGCAGACCTCCACCACCAGCGGGTCGATCTCCACCATATCAATCTGCTCAATATCCTGGTAGTGCACCAGCTCCCGGATAACTCCCCCGTCCCCGGCGCCGATGACCAGCACCCGCTTCACCGCCGGGTGCACCGCCAGGGGCACGTGGGTGATCATCTCATGGTAAATAAATTCATCCTTCTCCGTCAGCATCATATAACCGTCCAGAGTGAGAAAACGGCCAAATTCCGGCGATTCAAAGATATCTATCCTCTGAAACTCGCTCTTTCCGCTGTAAAGCTGCCGGTTCACCCGCACGGAAAACTTCACGTGGGGCGTGTGCATTTCTGAAAACCAAAATTCCATGCTACTCACATCCTTTCAGCACGTTCAACAGACGTATGTCCGCATCCTCCGGTCCCGTCAGACTGCAGCCCTTTTCCTGGGCGTACAAAATATAGTCCAAAACCCGGGCGGTAATCCGCTCTCCGGGCGCCAGTACCGGAATTCCCGGGGGATAGCACATGACAAATTCACTGGATACCCTTCCCAGGGTCTCTCTTATGGGGAGGGCCTCCTTCTCCGCGTAAAAGGCGTCCTGGGGAGAGCACACCACCTGGGGCTCTATGTACTCCTGCTTCATGAGCCCGGTCTTATCCTTTCCAAACCTCCGGCGTATCTCCGCCAGAGCGCTCACCAGCCGCTCGATGTCCCGGGCCCTGTCGCCCATGGACAGATAGGCCAGGATATTTCCCAGATCGCCAAACTCGATCTGAATATCATACTCATCCCTCAGCAAGTCATAGACCTCGATGCCCGCCAATCCCATGTGCAGGGTGTTCACCGCCAGCTTGGTCACATCGAAATCAAAGACGCTGTCCCCGTTGATCAGCTCCCGGGAAAAGGCGTAGTACCCGCCCACCCGGTTGATCTCCTTCCGGGCATACTCGGCCATGGCCACCACCTGGGCGAAGGTCTCCTTCCCTCTCTGCACCAGATTTCTCCTGGAAATATCCAGGCTAGCCAGCAGCAGGTAGGAGCCGCTGGTGGTCTGGGTCAGATTGATGATCTGCCGCACGTAGCCGTCATGGATCCGGGGACCCGCCAGCAGAAGGGAGCTCTGGGTCAGGCTTCCCCCGGACTTGTGCATAGACACCGCCGCCATATCCGCCCCCGCCGCCATGGCGGAGACCGGAAGGTTCTCTCCGAAATAAAAGTGGGTTCCGTGGGCCTCGTCGGCCAGGCAGAGCATCCCGTGGCTGTGGGCCAGCTTCACGATGGAGCGCAGATCAGAACAGATTCCGTAGTAGGTGGGGTTATTCACCAGCACAGCCCTGGCGTCCGGATTTTCCCGGATGGCCCGCTCCACATCAGAGAGCCGCATCCCCAGGGGGATTCCCAGCTCCTCCTGACAGGCGGGATCCACGTACACCGGCACCGCACCGCAGAGAACCATGGCGCCCATGACGCTTCTGTGGACGTTTCTGGGAAGAATAATCTTGTCCCCCCGCTTGGCCACAGACAGAATCATAGCCTGGACCGCCGAGGTGGTTCCCCCCACCATCAAAAAGGCCTGGGCCGCCCCAAAGGCCTCCGCCGCCAGCATCTCCGCCTCCCGGATCACCGACTGGGGATGACAGAGGTTATCCAGGGGCTTCATGGAGTTCACATCCATGGCCACGCACCGCTCCCCCAGAAGAGCCGCCAGCTCCGGGTTCCCTCTTCCTCTCTTGTGCCCCGGCACGTCGAAGGGCACCACCCGCTTGTGCTCCAGTTCTTTCAGCGCCTCGCAGATGGGCGCCCGGCTCTGTAAAAGCTTCATCTATTCCTCCCCCTCTCTGCTGTTTCCCTCTTCGTAGATCTCCCGCATTTCCTCCCGAAGCTTCTGCACCATGGTCTCCTGGCGCTCCCGGGGAAGCTCCTCCGCCCGGGTCTGGAACAGATAATTCTGCAGGTCGATCTCCCTTACCATCATCCGGGTGTGGAACAGATTGGCCTCCCGGAGATTTCGATCCTCCGCCAGATAACGCTTTAAAATATCCGGATGGATGAAATCCCGGATGGAATTTATCTCGTGATCCAGAAATAATTTCCGCCCGTCCACATCCCGGGTAAAGCCCCGCACCCGATAATCCATGGTGATGATATCGGAGTCAAAGGAGCCGATCAGATAGTCCAGGGTGGAGAGGGGGGTGATCTCTCCGCAGGTGGCCACGTCAATATCTACCCGGAAGGTAGCCAGGGAATTCTCCGGATGGTACTCCGGGTAGGTATGCACCGTCACATGGCTCTTGTCCAGGTGGGCCAGCTGAGTCTGCCTGCCCGGCATGGAGGACTGCTCCGCGATCAGCACGGTCACAGAAGCCCCCTGGGGGTCATAGTCCTGGCTGGCGATATTCAGCACCTTGGCCCCGATCATATCCGTCAGGGTCCGCAGAATGTGCGTCAGCCGCTCCGAATTGTACTGTTCATCAATGTAGGCAATATATTCCCGCCGCTCCTGCCAGGAGCGTGCGTAACAGACGTCATAAATATTAAAGCTCAGCGCCTTGGTCAAATTGTTAAATCCATACAAGCGCATTTTCTCTCCCATGTTCTCCTCCTCCCCGCCTCTTCGCTTGCGTGCGGGCTTCCCCGGCCAGACAGTTCCGGCGAAACCAAAAAAGAGTGACGGCATGCGCACATCACTCCTAAAACAATCTTCTCAAAGCTGCCAAATCTGGCCGCAAACGCGAAATCCCCGCATTTGTTTTCTTTTGGAACGAGCTTCATTCAGAGTTTGCATAACAAATACTTTACCGCTACTCTTATTGACCGTTTTACAAGTTGATGTACACATATGTATACTGGTTATAAAGTAACCAACTTATAAAATTGAGCTTCTAACTCAATCAATAATGACAAGTCTCTCTTGTCTATCGGCAGTTGACCCGGCTGTCCGTATGGCCTTAACCCTCTCGGGTGGTCGAAAATATTTGCATGGATACTCTGTAAAACTCATATCCAATGACGCTTTTAAGTATAGCTCCCGGCAAACCGGTTGTCAAGTTTTTTGGCCGACATTTTCCCCAAAAAAGTAACCCTTCAGCCTGCCGCCGTCCCGCGCCGGCCCACCTCTCCTCTAGGGGGCCGTGCTGTGCTTGGGAATAAAATAAGTATCCTTATAGGCCCCCTCCAGCTTAAGCAGGGCAATCTTCTTGTCAATCCCGCCCGCATAGCCGGTGAGGCTGCCGCTGGCGCCCACAACCCGGTGGCAGGGCACGATAATGGAGATTTCGTTGTGGCCCACAGCCCCTCCCACCGCCTGGGCGGACATGCTTTTTGTTCCCCGCCGAGCGGCCAGCTCCCGGGCGATCTCCCCGTAGGTCATAGTCTGCCCGTAGGGTATGGAGCAGAGAATCTGCCACACCTGATTTTGAAAGTCTGTGCCGGTGAAATGAAGGGGTACCTGAATCTCCGGTTCCCTCCCGGAAAAATAAACGTCCAGCCACTTTTTCGCCTGGGCAAACACAGGAACTTCCCGTTCCTCGTGCTCTTTGTCCAGATACAGGGCAAAATATTTCTGTCCCTCAAACCACAGGCCGGTGAGGCCCCTCTCGTCCGCCGCCAGCAGTATGGCGCCCAGGGGCGACTGATAATGACTCGTATACTGCATACGCATCCTCCATAAAAAATAAGCTGCTTAGAAATTTCCCGCTTCCTCTGCAATCATTTTATCACACCCGCCCCGGGGCTGCCAGAACAAATATACCGTAAGCTATACCCCCAAGGAGCATGAGGCCTGCGCCTGATCCAAGGATAATCCACTGCAGTGGGAAAAGGTCAGCCAGAGGGCCAAATATGGCCATGCCGGCCGGCAAAAAGCCGGAATACATGGTTCCCTGCATGCCGAAAACGCGCCCCTGCATGGATGGGTTTGTTTTCTCCTGGAGCATGGTCGTAATCGTCGTTTGCACCACGTTCAAAGCAGCGCCGTAAAAGAGCATCAGTACAAGATAGAGCATAAAATTTCTTGAAAATCCCATACCGACGGCGCAGGCGCCAAAAAACAGAAGGCCCGCCGCTAAAGTTTTTTCCCGGCGCCTGAACCCTCCCCATATACTCATCACAACTCCTCCGGCCATCATCCCCGCAAACCCTACCAGTTCCACTCCAGTAAGGTGCCAGTAGGTCTCACCGAATACACGCCGAACCAGAAGGCCCGCCAGGTAGCCCGCCGGAACGCAGAGAAAGGTAAGAAGGCCGTAGAGAATTAACAGTCTTCCAATCAGCCTGTCTGAAAAAGCATAGCTGAGTCCGGTTTTCATCTCAGAAAAAAGCGGGGCCTTTTTCCTCTCAGTCTCCCGCTTGGGGAGTGTCAGGGGGAACAGCAGGAGATTCCCCAGGATCGCCGTAATGATATCAATCATAAGGGTCGTTCTCAACGTACCCAGGGCAAAGGCGGCTCCTGCCGCCGCCGGAGCCGCGAAATTCACCAGCGACTGCATTGCTCCATTGAGCCCGTTATACCGCATAAGCTTCTCCTGGGGAACCAGCTGTGGAATTACCGCATTGACCGCCGGCGTCTGGATTCCCGCCCCCAGGGAGCGTATAAGCGACATAAGGAGCAGACCGCCCAGCATAACAGGTTCTGATGAGATATGCGGAATTGCCAGTACCATGAGAAAGGTGGAAAAGGCAATAAGCCCATCCGCACCCATGATTAGCCTTTTCCTGGGGTATCTGTCCGCCCACACCCCGCCCAAGAAGGAGAGAAAAAATTGGGGCAGATAGGAGCAGACGCTGAAGGCTGCCACCCAGGCGCCGCTGGAGGTCTCCATGGCCGCATACCAGACAAGGGCCATCTGGACCAGGGTGGAGCCGAAGAGTGTGATACACTGGCTGATTAAGAAAAGAAGTATCCTTTTCTGCCAGCCGGAACTTTGCAGATCATTCATTTTGTCGCCTCCTGTATCTGAGGAGGGAGTACAAGACGCTGGGTAGGATAGCCACAAGGTGACTCTCGATATAGTCAATGGCCGCCTCCATATGAATCACTGACCTCCGGCTCATCCCTGTTCCCTCCTTTTCCTTAAAACGCCGGTGTACAGGGAGAAATACGGTTGCCCCTTGTGCACCGATACCAGCATACCCAAATTCAAGAAGCGTGTTTTCATCATTATTGCGGTTTTTCTGAAGCACTCCTAAATACTCTTTCTATTAAGGTTAATATTTCTATCATTGCCAGCGACTCCGTGGCCACGGCCATAGCCGGAATTTTGTAAATTTGAAGGCGCGGCGACGGGATTAATCCGCCGGTTAAGCAAGGGGAAGCCGCAATGGCCAAATAACAAATTGTGCAGCACCCCAGAAATTTCGGAACGCAAAAAGCTCTAGGCTCCCTATTGCCAGGGACTTAGAGCTTTTTCTCAGAGGCGCAGACCGGATTTGAACCGGTGGATACTGGTGTTGCAGACCATTGCCTTACCACTTGGCTACTGCGCCGTATTTTGTTGTAAAAGTCAGTTTATTCCGACGTATTTATTATAGCAGACTCCCCTATTGCCGTCAATTCTTTTTTCCCATTTCTCTGGGGGATTTGGGAGGGATTTTTAAATCTATCGCCTGCGCCTAAAAAGACGCAGGTCGAATTTTCACTGAACAGAACTTGTACTATACCGAGGAAACCATAGCGACGCCCTCGTGCCATCACTGGTTAGTCTCGTTTTCTTCCAGCAGCTGCTTCTGTAGCTTTTCCACTTCTTTTATTAGAATTAGGTTATTGCTGGCCGTAATATGTAAGTTATGGGCAATGGTAGTCAGCAAATAGGGGATCAAGCAGGAAATAACACCAATGAAAAAGCCAAGTATAGCAAACAATAACATTAGGAATAACGCATCTTCACTTTCGTTAAAAAGAATTGCTGCCCCCACAGTGAATACAGTCATAAACACAATACATTTTAAAAAAAGAATAATCTCACATAACTTTATCCAGTTTCCATTTACAGGCTGACTAAGCTGTGATGATAAGTTCACCTCCTTCTCTTTCCTCTCCTGGCTATAGGTATGAGTAGTAATCGGCGGTGTGCTTGGAGTTGCAGCCGTCAAAAGCGCCCCACACTGCATACAAAACTTATCATTTTCTCGAGCCTCAGCTCCACATTTTTTACAATACATAGCATTTATCCTCCTATTTCAGCAACACAATAACTATGAGTATAATTATCAATGTCAGCAAGGTGAGCGTCACTATTTTGGGTTCATTCCTTTTCAAGTTCATTCCTCCTATTTATGTACCTTGATTCCACAGTTTGCGCAAAAATTTTCCCCGCTTTTAATTTTATTCCCGCAATTAGGGCAATAATTAAATACTGTTCTGTTATCTTCCTCGCTTGGATTCCTTTTTGTATTTTCTATTTTTTCTTCAGATGTATTCCCACTGCGGCTATTTTGCAGATTCGACAAGTGATTAGCTATTTTTCCCAAGGTTTCCGAATCATATTCCATGGTATCCAAAACATATTTATCTTTACTCACATATCCAATACCCGCGAAAACTTTATGCGCAAATACACTAAAAATGAAGCACATAATTGCCACAACAAAACCGGCAGCCGGTGAATTCCCTAAGATAGCGCCTCCGATAAAATAGCCTACAATAGCCCAAAAAACGCTGAAAACAGCTATTGCTATCCATGCAAATATCTTAACCAGTCCAATTAAAT
>DVHU01000034.1 GCA_018711815.1 Candidatus Egerieimonas intestinavium | reverse complement strand
GCTAATGCTCCATAAGATGATTCTCTTTTGACTGGGCTAGCTGGATTCGAACCAGCGAATGCAGCAGTCAAAGTGCTGTGCCTTACCCCTTGGCGATAGCCCAATAAATAAAAAAAGGGTGGATAGAGGGACTCGAACCCTCGACCTCCAGAGCCACAATCTGGCGCCCTAACCAACTAGGCCATACCCACCATAGCATACCACTGACAGACGAATCTCTGTCAGAAACGTGTCTGGAGGGATTCGAACCCCCGACCCACGGCTTAGAAGGCCGTTGCTCTATCCAACTGAGCTACAAACACAGGGTAGACTATCTGCCAATATTCTATTCTCGCTTAATAAAAAGCGAAGCGGGTGATGGGAATCGAACCCACGTATCCAGCTTGGAAGGCTGGTGTTCTACCATTGAACTACACCCGCAGGAATTCTTGCGCTGTAATCGGGGTGACAGGATTCGAACCTGCGGCCTCCTGGTCCCAAACCAGGCGCTCTACCAAACTGAGCCACACCCCGCTTCTCGGGACCGTATTGCGCGCTCCCGCGCTCAACGCAAGTAATATTATAGTATAGGGGCTACCACTTGTCAACACCTTTTTTGAGATAATTTACCGAATACTGTATTTTCCCCTCCGAATCCATATCCATGAGAATGTAGCTGGGCTCCCGGCGTTCCTGGCGTGGGTAGGAGAGGCTTCCGGGATTTAAAACCGTCAGATCCTCCTCCTGTTCCAGACAGGGACGGTGGGTGTGGCCGAACATCACGATCTGCGCGTTTCGGCTTCTGGCCTCCTCTTTAATAAACTCCGTTCCCATGGACACTCCGTAATTGTGCCCGTGAGTCAGCCATACGCGTTTCCCGCCGATGAGAAACTCCTCCTCCCGGTCCAGCTCTGAGAAAAAGTCATTGTTCCCGGCCACCATGTGTACCGGGCAGTCCGCCAGAGCCCGGATATAGTCCTCGCTGCCCTCCACGTCACCGCAGTGAACCAGCATATCGGGCCGTCCTGTTTTCTCCAAAACGTACTCCAGAGTTCTGTCCTTTCCATGGGTATCGCTCACCACTAAAATTTTCATTTGCTCCACGCCTCTCTCAAAATTTCCTTCATCTGCCGCAGGGCCTTGCCCCGGTGGCTGACCGCATTCTTCTGCTCCGGGGACAATTCCGCCGTGCTGCAGTGAAATTCCGGCACATAGAAGATCGGGTCGTAACCGAATCCGTTCTCTCCCCTCTCCTCGTAACCGATGACCCCCTCGATGGTGGCTCTGGCCGTCTCCACCCGCCCGTCGGGAAAAGCTGCCGCTATGACGCAGACGAACCGGGCCGTCCTCTGCTCCATGGGCACACCTTCCAGCCTCTGGATCAGGTTGGCATTTTTTATCCGGTAGGAAGTATCCTCCCCCAGATACCGGGCGGAGTAGACCCCGGGCTCCCCGTTCAGGTAGTCGATCTCCAGGCCGGAGTCGTCCGCCAGGGTCAGCTCCCCGGTGGCCTCCTGGACCGCCTTAGCCTTGATGACGGCGTTCTCCTCAAAGGTAGTTCCGTCCTCCTGGATATCCAGATTGACCCCCGCCTCCTTCATGGAGAGGATCTCCAGAGCCATATCCGCCAAAATCTCCCGAATCTCTTTCATCTTGCCCTGGTTTCCCGTGGCAAATACCAGCTTTCTCATTCCGCTTCTCCTCGTCCGCTCTCTATGATCTTTTCCGCAAAGCCTGCAGAAATCTCTCTAATTATCAAAATATCTTCCCTATATTATACATGAACTCTTTGCCCCTTGGCAAGATTTTTCCCCGCCAAAAGGCCCTCCGCGGTTCACACCGCGAAGGGCCCTTTCATCAGCAAAGACAAATTATCAGGCTGCTTTGCTCTTCTTCTGCTTTGACAGGGTTTTTACACCGTCGATGGCCAGAATGATGGCCAGGACAATCAGAAGCACCGCAAGAATAGCCCGAACCCAGCACCATACCATATCGGCGCCGCCGGCCATGATAGCCGCCGCATTGGTCTGAAGGGTAAATGCCAGGGAGGTCAGGGTTACGATCAACATAAAGAACATGGGGAGAATGAACATTTTGTTGTTCTTTCCAACCTTGCCCAGCCAGGTGGCAACACCCAGAAGACCCAGAGCCGCCAGCAGCTGGTTGGCTGCTCCGAAGAGAGCCCAGATCTTGGCGTAGCCGGTGAGTCCCAGGGCAATACCAGCCACAACAGTAATCAGAGTTGCCACCAGAGGATTGCAGAGAATCTTCTTGTATCCGGTGGCATCCTTCACGGTCTGTCCCGGCTCCAGCCAGAACTCCTGGAACATGTAGCGGGCCAGACGGGTGGCCGTATCCAGGGAGGTCAGGCAGAAGGCTGACACGGTGAGCACCAGCAGGGATACGCACACATTGTAGGTGCCTGCCAGGCCCGGAATCTTAGCTACCATGGTGGCGATACCGGTGGCAAATACCTGGGTGGGAACAACGGTAACACCCGCTGCGTAGTCCTTCCAGATGTAGCCTACCGCACACAGGGAAATCAGCGCCAGCGCACACTCGATAAGCATACCGCCGTAGGCGATGGGACGGGCGTCCCGCTCATTGTTCAGCTGCTTTGCCGTAGTTCCGGAGCCCACCAGAGAGTGGAAGCCGGAGATGGCGCCGCAGGCGATGGTGACGAACAGGGCCGGGAACATGTAGCCCAGAGAGCTTCCCGTGGGGGCCAGGGTATCATAAAATCCGGTAAAGGCCGGCATATCCAGGGAGGGATGAGCGCCGATGATACCGATTATGGCCACAATCATCATAAAGTACAGCAAAAATGAGCTGAGGTAATCCCGGGGCTGAAGAAGAATCCACACGGGGGTCACCGAGGCGATGGTGATGTAAATACCCACAATGATCATCCAGGTGGTCTCATTCAGATAGATGGGATGCCAGTTCAGGCCGATTACCATACAGACAATGATGGCCGCCACGCCCACGATGGTGGAAACCAGCAGGGAGGCATTTCTCCGGTAAACCAGGAATCCGAACACGATGGCGATCAGAATAAACAGCATGGAGATCATGGCCGTGGTGGCGTTGGAGGCGCTGGCCGCCACGTCCACCGCGCCGCTCTCCGTGTAGGTGGCGGTGAAGGTGTTCGCCACGATGGAGGCGAAGGCTGCCACCACCAGGATCAGGGTCAGGTAAGAGAAGATGATGAACAGCTTCTTTGCCTTGGTTCCCATACTGTCGGCGATTACCTCACCGATGGACTGTCCCTTGTGGCGCAGGGAGGCAAACAGCGCACCGAAATCATGTACGGCACCGAAGAAAATTCCTCCGATCAGCACCCACAGCATAACGGGAACCCAACCGAACACAGCCGCCTGAATGGGGCCGTTGATGGGGCCTGCTCCTGCGATGGAGGAAAAATGGTGGCCCATCAGCACCGGAGCCTTGGAGGGCACATAGTCATTGCCGTCTTCCAGCTCGTGAGCCGGCGTCGGACGCTTGGGATCCACGCCCCATTTATCCGCAAGCCATTTTCCATAGGTTACGTAGCCGATGGCAAGAATCGCGATTCCCACCAACAGAATTACTACTGCATTCATGAATCACTCACTCCTTTTCTTTTTCATGAATATATTTTTCATTAACTTCGCCTTATCCCTGCCGCTGCGGTTGGTGATAATTCTCCCCCCCTGCCGCGCAAGCAGAGCTGTATGGAAATCCATCCAGCCATAAAACGAAAAATGAAAGCTTTTGTAAATCCTGCATTTGCGCAGGGCTTTTTCGGCTTTTTCCTCGCAGGAATCGCACAGGAAAACCGCCGTGATGTAGCTGTACATATGGCCCGGCTTGGGATCAATGAGCTTCATCCCCTCCCGGTATGCGTATTCCTCACATTTGCGGTACAGCTCCTCGGTCAGATGAGGCACGCTGAAAATGTACACGTACTCGCTGCAGTCATGCTCCCAGAGCTTAGCTTTTTTCACCAGCACGTATTTTTCCGAGTGCACATGAAACTGGCACTGGGCCGCCAGCGGTCCCTTCTGGCACCGCTCCACGTCAAAATAGGCGCTGTAGCTCTCCAGCAGCTTTTCCAGCATTTCCTCTCTGCTCATCTCTAAATCCATAATTCCTCCAAAAAAAACTGCCCCAAGGCGCTAGCGCCCGGGCAGCTTTATTCTCGGTTAGTTTGCGTCTGCGAATGCGGTAACTGCTGCCCATCCTCCGAAAAGGAATAACGGCAGTTTGCATTTTATTAAATTTCTATAAAATTTTACCACTTTCACGCAGATGTTGCAAATAACTGTCTCTTATGTTTGCTATAGTTCAGAGTTATATTAATTTCTCCGGGGAGGCTTGGGGCCCAGATACTGGTAGAGGTAGGTCCGCAGCATCCCATTGTAGATCTTGCGATTTTTGTCGGCCTTCCTTCCTATGTAGCGCTCCGCGTCCTCGTAGCTGGTGATCAGGTACATGGACCAGCTGTCCAGCGCCCGGAAGCTCTCGCCGATTTCCCGGTACAGCTGGGGCAGGGCCTCCTTGTCCTCCAGCCGTTCCCCGTAGGGGGGATTGGTGACGATAAAGCCGTATTTTTTCGGGTGGCGCAGCTCCTTCACCGGCCGCTGCTGGAAGTGAATCATTCCCTCCACCTCCGCCAGCCGGGCATTTTCCCGGGCGGCTTTCAGCACTCCAGGGTCAATGTCGTACCCCTGAATATCCGTCTGAACCTTTCGGTCCACCAGGTCGTCCGCCTCGGTCATGGCCTCATACCAGCACTTGCGCGGAATCAGATTCTTCCACTCCTCCGCCAGGAAGCTTCTGTTTCGGCCCGGCGCCATATTAGCCGCCATCATGGCCGCCTCGATGGGGAAGGTTCCGCTGCCGCAGAAAGGATCCACCAGGATCCTGTCCTTCTTCCAGGGCGTCAGCATCAGCAGCGCCGCCGCCAGGGTCTCCGTGATGGGCGCCTTGGCCGTCATCTGCCGGTAGCCTCTCTTGTGCAGGGATACTCCGGAGGTGTCAAGGCCCACGGTGACCACATCCTTCATCAGCGTCACCCGCAGGGGATAGCTGGCTCCGTCCTCTTCAAACCAGGAAACTCCGTAATACTCCTTCAGCCGCTCCACCATGGCTTTTTTCATGATGGACTGTATATCCGAGGGGCTAAAAAGCTTGCTCTTGATGGAATTTACCTTGGTCACCCAGAACTTTCCGTCCTTGGGAATGTAATTCTCCCAGGGGATCTCCTTTGTTCCCTGGAAAAGCTCCTCAAAGGTCTCCGCGGAAAATTCCGCCACCTTCAACAGAATTCGCTCCGTGGTGCGCAGGAATACATTTCCGTAGGCCACCGCCTGGGCGTCTCCCCAGAAGGTAACCTTTCCGTCCTCCACCCGGCTGATCTCATAACCCAAATCCTGGATCTCTCTTTTCAGTACCGCCTCCAGGCCAAAATGGCAGGGGGCAATCAGTTCCCATTTCTCCATGGCCTCTCCTTACAGCTCCAGCTCTTTCACCACTTCCCCATCAAAGGTCTTGATGGAAAAATGGCCCTTCTCCAGCACCGCGTAGGTGGGAGGATTTCCCTCTTTGGGGATGGATACGCTGCCGGGGTTCAGCACGTTGTAATCGCCCAGCTTCTCCGCCATCAGCACGTGGGTGTGGCCCTGGATAAAGGTATCTCCCTTCTTCATGGGCGGAAGGTTGTCCTTGCTGAAATGATGGCCGTGGCTGCAGTAGATGGTCTTTCCGTCCACCTCCAAGACGCAGTAGTCCGCCAGCACCGGAAATTCCAGCACCATCTGATCCACCTCTGCCTCGCAGTTTCCCCGAACCACGTACAGCTCCTCCTTCACCCCGTTGAGCATGGGAATCACTTCCTTGGGGGCGTACTCCCTGGGCAGGTCGTTGCGGGGGCCGTGGTACAGCAGATCTCCCAGCAGCACCAGCCTCTGAGCCTTCTCCCGGCGGTAAGCCTCCAGCATCTCTCTGCAGTAGTAGGCGGATCCGTGAATGTCCGATGCAAACATGTATTTCATGGTATTCTCTCCTTTATCTAAACTCTTTAAAGCGGAGGAATACCCGCAGGTCTCCCTCCGCCCGTCGTGCTTCGTGCGATTATTATACCTCCTGCGCCCGGAAATTACAAGCTCCTAACCAGATTGTGTCCCTGATAGGCGTGGAGCCCTCCGCTGACGGATTTCACCCGAAATCCCCGGCGGGACAGCTCCCGTCCCTTGGTGAGGCTTGTGGAACCCCGGTCACAGTAGAGGATCAGCTCTTTATCCTTGGGAAAATACTGGTAGCCTTCCTGCTCCTCATAGGGAATATTTCTTGCGCCCCGGATGTGCCCTCGCTCGAAGGCTTCTCTGGACCGCACATCTATGATCACGGCATCTGTTCTGCCCACATATCCGTCCAGCAGCGCAGGCGAAATCATCTCCAGCGCCATAGTTATGCCTCCCTTTCTTTCGGTATGATATTTATCCTATGTCTCCGGCTTCTTTTATGTGCGCATCGCCGCGCGAAGCGCTTTTTATGATATGGGAAAGTGAGAACTTTCCTATATCATAAAAAAGGCCGGCGTCGGCCGGCCTTTTTTCCTCGTTCCTCCGGTTATCTGGAGGACTCGTTCTCGTACGCGGACTCATAGTTCTTAGAGTCGCAGTTCTTGGCGCTGTTCTTGGATGCAGCGTTCTTAGCGGAGTTCTTATTGCTCTCGTTCATCTCGCTGTTGGAATAGCTCATCTTATTTTTGTTGGTGTTGGTATTGTTCATGTTAGAATTCTTAGCCATTTTGTTACCTCCTGCGCAAGCATGTTTTTTGGTTACGCTTTTAGTATGACTAATAATCTTTCAAATATACACGAATTTTTGTTGCTTTTTTCTTCATTCTGTATTATAATCAGTCTTGTAAAAAGAATTTGCCCTTCAAAAATTTTTTTTACAATTAATAACCCCTTATTAATTATTTATACTCCCCTCGAAAGGCTGGCAGCTCCCCTGCCAGTCTTTCACTTTGTGGGAAAATTCTTCTTGTAAAAAACCGGGCAGCCACTCTAGCTGCCCAGCTCTACTCTCTTATAGTCGTCTCCCGACCGATAGGTCAGATATCCTCCTCCGACTCCCACCACGTATTCCCGCTCGCCCAGCCTCAGCAGTTCGGTGCTGGACTGCGTACGGCTGTCATAGCGGTAAACTACCTGATCCAGGGTGTAATAGACCCCTGTCTCGTCCGCGCTGATGGGTGCGCAGCCCTGGGGGGCCACCGTGCGCTTTTCCTGACCCTTTATCTCCATCATCCCTTCAATGCTTGATGTATAGACGCAATCGCCGACCACGCCCAGGAGTCCGCCGATTTCCCTTCCTATTCCGGTCAGCAGCACCTGGCTCTCGCCGGAGGCGGTGTCCCAGCGGATCAGCTCCGCTGCCACCTGGGTGTAGTCCCCCGCTTCCTGGGCCCGCACATAGTACAGCACATCTCCCTGAGCCAGAAGCTGCCCGGAGGCGTCTTCCGCGATAACCTGCGTCTGACCGCTGACGGGATCTACCTCCTTAACCCCGGAGGTTCCCACATCCGCCACGCCTCTGCTGTAGAAGAAGCGTTCCCCGCAGAAGGCTGTATCCGAGTGGGCACAGAAATCACTGAATTTAAATGTCTGAAGACTTCCGTCGCTTCTGTCCATCTGATGGATCACCTGGCCGTCCTGGCCCTCATCGGTATATTCCGCGAAATACAGATACTTGTCCGTCAATCCCATGGGCTCCATCTCCCGGCTCCCCTGGTAAATGGTAGTCACCTCCCCGGTGCTGTCCATCCGAAATTTCAGGGCTTGATCCTGTCCGAAATAGACGCCGCCGTCCACAGCCATAAGGCCATAGGAAATGTCGCCGGATACCGAGGCTGTCATCTGAGCCTCCCCGTCCCGGAAAATATACAGGCCTGACTCTGTCCGCAGATAGCCCCAGCCGTCCCTGCTGATCCAGCCGTAACCCTGGGTAAAAAGCGCCTGCTCCCCCTCAGGTTTCTTCTCTTCGCTGTCCTGACTTTGGTCCTCATCGCCTGGCTTGCTCTCCCCCTGCTGATCCTGGTCAGTCCCGGCCTGCTCCCCTTGGGCGCTACCGCCGGAGGCCTCCTCCACCGTTTCCTGCTGCCTTTGAATCAGCTCTAAGCCCTTCTGGCCGGATACAGTTTCCCGGGCCTCCTCCAGAATCTCCCGAGCCTCCTCATAGCGATTCTGGCTTATGTAAACCATGGACAGATTTACGTAAGCGCTGGCCCGCTTTTTGTCGATCTCAATGGCCTTCTCATAGCAAATCTCCGCATTCTCATAGTCCAACTCTGCCAGATACTGATCCCCCAGGGAAATCTGCTCCTGATATTCCGAAGCTTTTCTCTGCTTTCCGATCAGCAGCACGGCCACCACAGCCAACGCCACGAATAGGACCACCAGAATTCCCACCATAACTTTCTTTTTCATCTCATTCCCCCCGCAAACTCAAACAGAGATCCCAAAATATTTTTCCACAACCTCCGCCACCCCATCGTGATCATTATCCCTCCGGGTCACGTCGTCCGCCACCGCCTTCACCGGCGGCTGGGCGTTGGCCATGGCGACGCCTACCCCCGCAAACTGCAGCATAGAAATATCATTGTACCCGTCTCCCACGCAGATCACCTGCTCCCGGGGAATCTCCAATATCCCCAGCAGCCGGGACAGGCAGTAGGCTTTATCCACATGCTTGGGGGTGACCTCCAGGAAATAGGGCTCCGACCGGAAAACCTCGGCCTCGTGACGGTACTTTTCCGCCAGCTCCTCCTCAGCCGCCGCCACATCCTCTGGCTCCCCGGTGAGCAGGCATTTGTTTACGGGTGCCTGCAGCAGTTTGTCCAGATCCTCCGGGAAGGTCAAAGGTACCCGGTTGATCTTCGCTTCAATGTCCATGTAACGATCCGGCCTGGTGGCCGCAATCACATGGGTCTCATCGTAGGTTAGCATCCCCAGTCCCCAGCTGGCGCAGTCCTCCAGCAGCTTTCGGGGCAGATGCAGGGCCAGCGTCTTCTCATAGACACATTTCTTAGAGCGCCAGTCAATGATCCTGGCCCCGTTGAAGCCCAGAATATAGCTCCCATATCGGTCCAGCCTTAGGATATCCGCCACCGGGGCCACGCCCATGGGCGGTCTGCCTGATGCAACCGCCACCATGACGCCGCTCTCCTGCAGGCGCCAGAGGGCCTCCATGGTCCTAGGCGTCACTTCCTTTTGGGAATTATTCACCGTGCCGTCAATATCCAGCACCATCATTCGGTAATCCATAAGCCTCCCCCTCTCAGCGGCGATTTAAATTTCTGATCAGCACCGCCAGCAAGATAACCAGCAGGATTGGCGCCGCAATCCGAAAGGCCAGCGCCATCACCGCTCCCACCAGGCGCAGCAGCAAAAACAGAACCAAGAAAAAGATCACTGCCGCCGCTATGCACCCCAGGGAGCTGATGCGCTTAATCTTTATCCCATCTCCGCCCTTTTGGGCCGATGGCCGCTCCCGGTAGTCGTAGCTTCCGCCTGCTCCCGAAGAGTAACCGCCGGAGCTTCCAGAGTCGCGACCGCTGCTGGCGCTGCCCGAGGCATAGCCGCCGCCGGAACCGCCAGAGGAATAGCCGCCCCCCGGCGCCTCCAGGATGGTACGGGCAATCAGCACCGGATCCCCCAGGGAGGCCATGACCTCCTCCTCGCTCTGGCCGCCCTTCACCGCCTCCCGAATGTAATTATCATAATAGCGTACCTGCTCCTCCACCTCCCCGGAAGTCATGGACTCCGAGAGCTTTTGGCGCAGGGCCTTCAAGAATTCTGTCCTGCTCATCTTTTGAGACGTCCTTTCATTTTTTCCTATTTTAGCATAACTTTCTGTACAGCAGAAGGGGCGTCCCCTATTTTTTCTTTTTTCTTAATAAAAATCCTGGTGCGCTTCTCGCGGAGCGCTTTTTGTTTCATAGCAACGCAGTTTCCTCTGAAACAAAAAAAGTCCTCAGGAAAATCCTGAGGACTCAGCGTGCGCGAGAAGATTCGAACTCCCGACCTTCTGATCCGTAGTCAGACGCTCTATCCAGCTGAGCTACGCGCACATCTTCATTGCATCTCTGCAACGAAGATTATTTTATTACATTAGCGGCAAATTGTCAATAGGTTTTCGGAACTTTTTTACATTTTCTCCCGTTACTCCCCTATATCCAGCCGCACCTGCCGGGTGGCCACCCTTTGAGCGAAAGCCCGGTCATGCTCCACCATCAGCATGGTGGCTCCGCTGGCCGCCAGCAGCTCCTCCAGCTGCATCCGGGAAAATACATCCACGTAATTGCAGGGCTCATCCCAGAGATACAGATGAGCCGGGCTGCACAGGCTGCAGGCCAGCAGCAGCTTCTTCCTCTGTCCGGCGCTGAGCTCCTCCAGCCTTCGGGAAAACTGTTCCCGGGAGAAATCCAATTTCCGCAGAACAGCCCGCACCAGGGTTCCGTCCGCCTGCTGGCTCTCCAGATATTCCTCCAGGCTCCCCCGCATCCAGTCTGTCCGCTGAGGGACGTAGGAGATCACCAGGCCTGAGGACATTTCCAAAACTCCTGATTGGGGATCCAGCTTTCCCCTGACCGCCTGCAGAAGGCTGGACTTCCCGCTGCCGTTTCTCCCCAGCAGGAGTATCCGCTCTCCCCTTTTCACCTCCAGGGAAAATTCCTCCAGCACCGTTCTCTCCCCGTATCCCAGAGATACCTTCCTCATGGACAGTACAATTTCCCTGGGCGGCTGCAGAGGGAATATTTTCAAAGGCTCCTGCTCCTCCCGGTTTTTTAGCAGTTTCTTCTTCTCTTCCAGGGCCGTCTGAGACCGCTCCCGAATCACCAGAGAACGCTTCATCATCTTGGCCGCCTTGTGGCCCACATATCCCCGGTCCACCTTGGCCCCTCCGGCCCCCTGGCCTTTTTTGGATTTTTCCACCTGGTCGGACCAGCCTTCGGTCCGGGCAGCCGCCTCCTGCAGCTGCCGCATCTCTCTTCTCAGCTTCCTGTCCTGGGACTCCTCGAAGCTCTCCCGGCGGCGGCGGTTCTCCCACCAGGTGGAAAAGTTCCCTCTCTCCACCTGGATCCCTTCCCGGTTAAAGGCCAGGATATGGTCTGTGCAGGCATCCAGCAGGGCCCGGTCGTGGGAAACCAGCAGAAAGCCTTTCTTTTTCTTCAGGTACTCTCCCAGCTGTTCCCGGCTCTCCCAATCCAGATGGTTGGTGGGCTCATCCAGCAGCAGGTAACAGTGCTCCCGGGAGAATAGCACTGCCAGCTGCAGCTTCGTCTGTTCTCCAGGGCTCATGGTTTCATACTCCCGGTATAGTACGTCGCTGGAGAGTCCCAGCTCCTCCAGCTCCACGCAGACGCGCCAGAGCTCGCACCCCGGCGCCCGCTCTTCCATAACCTCTATGGCCGGCCGGTTACCCCTCTCCACCGTCCAGGGGAAGGCCTCCGTCTCCTCCGGGCAGACAATACTGCCCCCATACTCCAATTCTCCCCGGAGAAGCCGCAAAAAAGTGGTTTTCCCTTTTCCGTTTCTCCCCACTAACCCCAGTTTCCAATCCGTGTCCACGGAAAAATTTACCCGGTCAAAGACCAGCTCCGGGTTTTCCTCATAGCCAAAGGTAAGCCCATTGACTGAAATCTGTGCCATGCTATCCTCTCCTTCCTACCAAGGGCCCAGCGCTTTTTCGGTCTGTCCAAGGGACTTTCCCCGATACAAAAAGCGAAAACCGCAGAAGCATACAGCTCTTGCGGTTTCCCTCAAGGAAGAGAGGCCAAAAGCCCCCGGAAAAGTTCTGTATCCTCTGCAGCGCGCACGAAGCCCCTGTCTATGACTGTGCGCTCTTCGGTTACTCCTTATCTGCAGATTGTGTACATGACCTTTCCCACGTTCCTTTCTTCTCATCAATTATTCCCATTATAAAAAACTGCACTGCCTTTGTCAAGCCCAGTGTCCCGCCCCGGTCCGGCCGCCTCACATAAGGAACCGGGCCCAGCCGGCCGCCGCTTCCAAAAGGTTGAGGCGAAATTCCTTGCCCTCCGTCAGCTCCCGGGGGGCCGCCCCCTCCGGCGGCAGAGAAGTTTCCTCATCCACTACCCGCAGGGCCTGGGATTCGTATTTTTCCATCTCCTCCCGCAGCTGCCGGTTCACCTCCCGGCTGTCGATAATCAGCATCAGCTCCGTGTCCAGGTAGGCGCTTCTCATATCCCAGTTGAAAGAACCCACCCCGGAGATTCGGTCGTCCACCGTGAAGCATTTTCCGTGGTAGGAAACCCCGCCGTCGTACTCCAGGATCTCCACGCCGGTGTCCAGAATTTTCCCCTTGTTTTTGCGGTAGTCCATGGCCCCGAAGGGATTTCCATTGTTGGCCACGGAATTGGTCATCATCAGCACCCTACTCTCCTGGCCACAGATTTCTGCCAGCCGCTCAAGCATCCAATCATTGCAGATGATATAAGGGGTGTGAAATACCGCCTCCTCCCGGGCCTGCTTCATCAGCTCTGTTATGGTGTAAAATACCACCGGCTCCTTGGCGTATATGTGGGTGGGATTGGCCACCAGCTGAATCTTGTCCGCAGGAAATGTATTTTGACTGTAATCCTCTCCCTGAAACCAATCCGGATGCTCCCGGCGCAGCGCGCCGCACTGCTCCTCTATCTTCTCCCGGGCCCGGGTCACCGCAGGATTTCCCCTCCACAGAAAGCTCTCGCCCAGGGTTCTGCACTGGGGCAGCTCCCAGACCGAGTAAAAATAATCCCTCACCTGTTCCAGGGAGTTGCCCTCCCCGGCCTCCTGGGCATACACCAGCACGTCCCAGTCATAGTTCTTATACCCGGGCTGATCTCCCAGGAAATAGTCGTAGGTGTTGCGCCCGCCCAGAATGTAGGCCCTGTCGTCGGCCACCAGGTACTTATCGTGCATCCTGCCCATAAATCCCCAGGGCTTCCACAGCCGCACCGGATTGTAGACCCGAATTTCCACATTTTCCATCTGGGCCAGGGCCAGAAAGTAGGGATTACCCCACATAGCTGTCACATAGGGAACTCCGTCCACCAACACAGAAACCTTCACCCCCCGGGCGGCAGCCTCCGCCAGGGCGGCCATCACCTGCATTCCGCTGGTGTCAGCGTCAAACTCAAAGGTGGATAGGATAATTTCCTTCTCCGCCTGGGAGATCAGCCGGATCCTCTCCTCCAGGGCCTCCCCGTTTTGGGAAATGACCCGGGCCCGCTCTCCTGAAGGACCGTCCCCGTAAAATTTCTCCAGCTCCAGAGCATCTTTCGTTTCCTCCCGGATCTGCGGCTGGCGCACGAAGGGAATCACCGCCCCCGCCAGCAGGTAAACCAGCACGGCACCTGTCCCAGCCAGAATCCACAGGCCCCGGCGCCCTTTTCCTCTCTCTTTTTCCGCGGGGATCAGAGTCCCCCTCCAGGCCTTCCAGTAAAGCCTCAGGTACAGGAACAGGGAAACGGCCATGACGCTCACAGCGGCGCAGACCAGGAGGTTCACCGCCAGGTAGGAGAGCTGCGGCAGCGCCAGCGCCAGAAACATCACCAGATCCAGCACAGCCGTGCAGATCTTTCCGTGTAACCGGGCTCCGCCCATCCGATAGCCCCGCCTCATCATCAGCAGTCCTGTAATCCCCAGAGTCGCTTCCTTGAGGCAAAAGACCAGCAGCAGAACCCCCATGGCCGGATATCGGAAAGCAAAGCTTAAGGCCATGGCCCCCTGGGTGATCTTGTCCGCGATGGGATCCAGAATCTTCCCGAACTCCGTGACCATGTTAAATTTCCGGGCTATCTTTCCATCCAGAAAATCCGACAAAAAGGAGAGCAGCATAACTCCCGCCGCCCCGTAGTACTCGCCGGGACTCTGCGCCCGCAGATACAGGAAAAGATATACCGGTACCAACAGAATCCGAAAATATCCCATCAAATTTGGAATAGAAAAATACTCCCGCCTTATGTCTCTTTTCATGGGCTTCCTCCCTGTTCGTTTATGATGCCATTATAGCCTCTTAACTGCCGGGCGTAAAGGAGCAAAATTCCCCGCTTGTCAGCAGCGGCATTTTTATGTATGAAAAAACCGCTGTGCTTATCCACAGCGGTTTTCTATGTACAACTTATTAAATTACACGTCTTACTGCGAGAATCGTTCTGTAAGCTGCGTTGTTGCTTACGATAATTCCGGTCTTCTCATCGCTGGCATGTACGATTCTTCCGCCTCCGATGTACAGGGCCACATGGCCGGAGTAGCAGATAATGTCACCAGGCTGAGCCTCTGAGTAGGATACGCCTACACCGCAGCTTCTCATGGATGCGGAGCTGTGGGGAAGGGATACGCCAAAGTGCTTGTACACGCTCATGATGAATCCGGAGCAATCAGCGCCGTTAGTCAGGCTGGTTCCGCCCCAAACATAGGGGTTGCCCACGAACTGCAGTGCATAGCTGACAACTGAGGAGCCTTTTCCGCTGGAAGGAGCAGAGCTGCTGGAGCTACTAGAGCTTCCGCTGCTGGGCTTGCTGCTGCTACTGTTGGAGCTGCTTCCACTGTTGCTGCTGGTATTGCTGGAGCTGCTTCCGCCTCCATTGCTGGTGTTAGTGTTGCTGGAACTGTTTCCGCTGTTATTGGTATTGCTGGAGCTGCTTCCGCCGTTGCTGGGCTTGCTATTGCTGTTGCTGTTGGAGCTGCTTCCGCTGTTATTCTTTGCTTCCTCAGCTGCTGCTTCAGCCGCGCGCTTTGCTGCTGCCTCAGCTGCTGCCTTTCTTGCGGCTTCCTGCTCTGCCGCAACAATCTGCTGAATCTCCTGGTTGTAGGAAGCGATTGCCGCGTTCAGCTGTGCCGCCTGAGCCTCAGCTGCCTGTACCTGGCTCTCATAATCTGCGGAGGTAGCTTTCTTCTCAGCTAAAACGGTCTCCAGGTTTGCCTGCTGGCTCTCCATATCCTTTTCCATTCGCTCCAGCTCAGCCTTCTCATTCTCCAGCTGCTCCTGAAGCTCCTCTACCTCCTGAACGCTGGCCACATAAGCCTCCAGGCTTGCGCGGTCTGCGTCGTAAAGGCGCTGGGTATACTCTGCACGGTTCAGAAGATTTCCGATGCTGTCGGCCTGCAGCAGGAGCTGTGCCCAAACATCATCTCCGCCCTGCTCATACAGGATACGGATTCTGGTCTTCATGTCCTCATACTGTTTATCTCTGTTGGCCTCTGCCTCTGCCAGATCTTCCTTGGTCTCACCAATCTCAGTCTCTTTGTTGGTAATATCGTTATTCAGGTTTTCAATCTCAACCATAACGCTTACCAGCTCTTCGTTGGTCTGATCAATCTCTCCTTCCAGAGCAGCGATCTGATCATTCCACTGAGAAATGCTTGCGTTGGTGGCTGCCAACTGGGAACTTGCAGCTGCTTTTTTATTCTGAAGTTCCTCTTTTGTAGTTGCCCCCACAGATAAAATCTGCATAGAACTGATTACAACTGCCAGTCCCAGGCAAAGAACCTTTTTCTTCTTCATGTTCTAACTCCTTACTATTTGCTTATCTCAATTTTTCTGGTGTTCGTAACATTTTCGAAACAATTATTTATTTCTTTCTACATATTAGCATACTATGAACTTCCTGGCAAGTGTTTGTCCCATATTTTTCGTAAAAAATTTTTCATAATTTCTTCCGTTTTTTCGCCGTTTTCCCCTTATGGCCCAGCTGCACTACACAATTTTGTAACATTTTATCCGCCCTGCTCCCCCGGATGCCCCTGCTTGGGAAGCTCCTCTTCCCGCAAAATCATAGCGATTTTCCGTTTGCTGCATAGTGGGGGAAGTCTCCGGTACATAGGCGGTTGCCGAGATCCCTTGGGATGGATTTCTTCTATATGAAAGAGTCCCCTTACTGCTCTGCCTCCTCCAGGGCCTGCCGCACCAGCTGGCAGTCCTGACGGTTCAGACAGCGCTCATAATTGCAGTCCATCTCCGCAATAACCGTCTGCCCATCCTGCTGTTCCACCCGGCCCTCAGCCATCCGATACTGATTATATGTACGGCAATAGCCTGATACTTCAAATTCCATTTAATCATCGCCCCGCTTTCCTTGGCCAGTATACCGCAGTTTTGCTCTATTGACAAGGCTGCGCCCGCCATCTTTTCCGCCGCTTATTCAATTTCCCTAAAAATCTCCGGGAACTTCTGTAAAAACTTAGTTAATTCTTTGATAATTGCTTGACAATCCCCTTTCCCTGTGGTATTGTAAGTTCAGCAAGAAAAACGGATTCCAATTACTGACGGATTATTGTGGAGTACCACAGTGGAGTTGGAATTTATAGGGCGCCGACCGTCTGGGCAACAGATATAACACAAGTTATGTTTGTTTGCCTTTTTTTGTTATCAAAAAACCGGGCAGCCTTCAGTTTCAATGAGAAAGGAGATCTTTACAATGGGATTCAAAACTGACATTGAGATCGCACAGGAGTGCGAAATGAAGCCGATCACCGAGATCGCTGCAAAGGCAGGCATCGATGACAAGTACCTGGAGCAGTACGGCAAGTACAAAGCAAAAAT
>DVHU01000033.1 GCA_018711815.1 Candidatus Egerieimonas intestinavium | reverse complement strand
ACCAGTATATCATAGAGCGAGTACATGGACCCTATCTTGCTTTTACTATTGCTGCATTGAAACAGGAGTCCGAACATAAGGCATTCGGCAACAGTAATATAAGAAACATCATAAATGATGATGTGTTTTATGCTACACAAAACTTGAAACTATCTCCATTTTTAAGTCTTTCCCCCAGTCTTATCATCGAAGAATCTTATTTTTCATACTCCACCCCATTTCCTTCACACCATTCGATGGCCTTTCTTTTATAGCTGCTATCCCGATATTGATACCACTGTTCTTCAATACCGAGATGGCGGACGGTGTCCTTAAAGCGCCGGAAGGCGCCTTTTCCCTGTATTGCTCTTGAGAGTTTGCTTTGGGCAGGCTCAGGCAGGGCATAGACGAATTCTTCCATCATACCGTATTCGTGGATGTCAAAAGAGGTAGGAAGGCGATAGAAGCCATGTTCGTCCAGCTGATCGCAGGATGCCTCTTTTTCCGCAGAATCCATGGCCATGTCGCTGATCCAGACAATCTCCCCGGTTTCGCGGTCAAGAAAATTCTCTGAATATTGATCAGTCATTTCTATAGCGTCAATGATATCTGATAATTTTACTTTCATTATGCTCAATCCCACTCCTTGTTATCATTGGAATCCTTTTTGTATTAACCACTTCTCTTGTATTTTATCATATTTAACCAAGCCCTCAAGGAAAAATACTGTTTAATAGGAGAAAATTTTTTTAAAACTGTTTTCATTTCAGCTGGAACCCTTTTCTGCATGGTATTATTCCAGCCTACTCTTTTACTTCAAAAAAATTTCTCCCTATCCGCCAAAGAATAACAAATTCCGCAGACCGCCCATGGTATGCTGATGCCAGAGAATAGGACCGGAAAGGAGGATTTGCCATGGAATACATTCTGGGCGAGCAGGTGCTGCTGCGGGGGTATTTAGACATGCCCTATGCGGCTTATTTTCGGGGAAGCTCCGATGCCATGGAGATTACACGGGAGGAGCTGCGCATCCTGGAGCGGACATATGAGCCCTGTTCCCAAAGGATGCTTGAGGCGGAAGCTCAGGCATATGAGCCCTGTTCCCAAAGGGGGCTTGAGGCGGAAGCTCAGGGGTGGAAGCGCCTTCGGCGGATGGGGCTGATAGAGCCCTGGAGGGAAGGGCGCAGGGTGAAGGCCTTTCAGAGGTATCGGCGCTGCGATAATACGTATATGCCGGCGGCCAACTGGGCCATCACGGGAAAGTGCAACTATAATTGCCTGCACTGCTTTAATGCCAGCGGCAATCAGGGCAGTTATGAGGAATTTTCCCGGGAGGAGGCGCTGAGGCTTGTGGACTGCTTTGATGAATGTGGGATTGTCAATATTACCATAACCGGGGGAGAGCCTACCCTTCATCCGAATTTGACCGAAGTTATCCACAGAATGGAAGAGCGGGGGCTTGTGCTCAGTGAGCTGACCACCAATGGAGAGCGCATTACCCAGGCGTTTTTGGACGAGCTCTCCGGGCTCTCCTATAAGCCGCTGTTCAAGGTGTCCTTTGACGGTCTGGGGCATCATGACTGGCTGAGGAACAGGGCGGGCAGCGAAGAGCGGACCATCGAGCGGATCCGCCTGCTGGTGGAAAATGGGTTTCCGGTTCAGATTCAGACCAG
The DNA here is from genome assembly GCA_018711815.1 of Candidatus Egerieimonas intestinavium. Lineage (GTDB taxonomy): Bacteria > Bacillota > Clostridia > Lachnospirales > Lachnospiraceae > Egerieimonas > Egerieimonas intestinavium. Next base: position 13,048 of record DVHU01000033.1, on the reverse strand, counting down.
CGTACATAGAAAAAATATGGACAGTATTCTGCCGACGGCGCGGTTTTTTGACGAGATGGGCGTACCGTATATGCGCATTATCCGAACCAGCGAGTCGCCCAGATGGGTCCGAAACGGGCAGGAATATACCCTGTCCATTCCGGAATACTACCGGTTCGCCCTGAATTTCGTCGAACAGTACGCGGACACTGGGGGAAACATGCGGATTTACCTGTGGCAGATCTTATCCATGAGGCCGAAAACCCGCACGTACAGCCACAGCAATGTCCACATACACCCCTTGGGCTACAGGGAGGACATACCTGTGTGCATGCACAATAAAAGGAGGATATCTATTACGCCCTCAGGTGAGGCGGTACCCTGCAGCCAAATGTCCGGGTGGCTGAAGGATAAGGGAATTACTTTTGAAAATGTCCGCCGACGGCCGCTGGCAGAGATACTGAAAGAGAGCGGCTACTTAAAAATGGTCAACTATTCTGTGGGGGAGCTTTATGCCAGGGCAGAGGAGTCCTGCGGCGCCTGCGGCTACAAAAGGGTCTGCCTTGGGGGCTGCAGGGCCTGCGCGGTTTTGTTTGACGGACAGAAGCTGCGGCCGGCCCCGGAGGAAGGAGACCCGCTGTCGCCCTATTACGGGAGTCCCGATCCCCTCAAATGCCTGTTCTTTTCTGACTTTAAACGCAAATTTGATCAGTTATTCGATCAGAAAGGATGGAGCTGTGAAAATAATTTTGATTTGCAACCAGTCCCTGGTTGAAAAAAAGTATGGCGGCACGTCTTACATCTTTTGGCTGCAGGTGAACAGGCTGCTTGACTTTTTCCAATGGAAAAGCTTTAAGGCCTCCCTGGCTCTTCTGGATGTGAAGGCAGATATGGCGAAATACCACCTGCCCCCGGTCAGCGACGGTATGGATCAGCGGCAGGTGAAGGACGCCGTGGACGGTATTTATGCCGCGGAAAAGCCGGACTGCATGGCGCTTATGGGAGCCCAGGATATTCTCCCCTTTCAGATGCTCAAGGATACCACGCCCAAGAGTGAACAGCAATTTGTGGCCAGTGATCTTCCCTACGCTTCTGATCACGCGTATTCTGTGGATATCAGCGCGTTTGTTTTGCCCAGCCGGGCCGTGACCAGAATACCGGATCTGTACGGGGCGACGTCTGTGGAAGGAATGGATATTTTTATCCGCACCGTGGACGCCTGTCTGCTGGATAAGCCTCAGCCCATAAGTGCCTATACGGATGTTTTCTGTTTATACGCCAAGGACTGGGAGTGGGATACAAACCAGGCGCTGGCAAAGCTTTCTCCTGGGGCCGCCGTGCATAAGTATGATTCGCCGCCCCATGAGAGCCCCTGGGACAAAAAGCTTCTCCATCAGCCTATCCACTATATCAACCTCCACGGCGGGCCGCTGGAAAACGATTTTTACGGACAGCGGGGGAATGACTTTCCAGTGGCGCTTAACTCGGAGAATCTGGAAGGAAGCCTTGACGCCGGGACTATCGCCATCGCCCTGTGCTGCTTCGGCGGACAGCTGTACTATTGTTCGGGCAAGCTTCCCTTTGCGAACGCTTATCTGGCCAACGGCGCTTCGCTGCTGGCCAGCACAGCCATCGCCTACACGGGGGAGGCCGAGGAGTATTCGGCTATTTTTATGAATCATGTCCGCGGCTCGAAAATGAGCATGCCGTCGGCGCTTCTGCAGACGCGGCTGGACTATATTGCTTCGAAGCAACCGGTTCTGGATTATTATGAACAGAAGACCGCTGCTGAATTTGTCCTGTACGGCGGAGCCATGGGCGCATACATACAAGCGGCGGAAGAGGGGACGGGGCGAAAGGCCATGAAAAAACAGATAGAATATATCAGAGAGAGCGTTGGCGTTGCCAGGTACAATCCGGATCTGCAGACGCCGGAAATCGTCCGGCGGCGGATTCAGGGGGACGCTCAAAAGGGCGGCTATGAGGTTCAGCCCGGCGTAGCCGGATTTGATGTGGTCAGTGCGGACCCGGCGGGGAATTCTGCCGGATTTGCGGAAATAAAGCAGTATAGCGTGGACATGACCGATTCCCTGGGACGGAGACATGTATTTGTCTATACGGTAACAGAGGGAGAGATCAGTGATGTTCAGGTCTATAGAGAAAAGTAAATAGAGAAGGAGGACAGTACAATGAGATTGTCAAAGGATGAGCTGGGAAATTTGCTGGAGAGAACCGGGCTTAAGGGAATTGTGGAAGAGCTGCGGCCCCTTCCCGAAAAAGCCTATGACTTGTCAGCCGATAATCCCAGCTTAAAGGAGCATATCGTACAGGTGTATCCCAAAACCCTGGAGGACGTCAGGGCTCTTGTGGGAACTTCCCTGGAAGACGGGCGGCGCCATCGGGAGCAGATGAACCTGCCGGAATATCTGAAGGAATCCTGTGCTCTGGCAGAGAAAGGAGTCAAAGGCAATGGACAGATGCTTCGGGATATTGCCAACCGGCTCGTACATTTTCCCTGCGATGAGACAGAGGAGCTCCTGGCCAAAAGTGAGCTATATCAGGAGGCTGCCCGGAAGGTCCTGGAGATTTCCCAGGGAATGCCGGTGCTCCTGGCGGAAAACCTTGTGGTCAACGACGGGGAGGTCTACACCATTTCGGTTCCGCTGGCAGTTTTTGATCAGATTATTATATACGGGAGCGGGAGTATCCAGTTTCAGGTTTCCCAGGTAAAGCTGTCCGCAAACAGGTTTCAGTATTATCCCAACAGCAAAGGAGGAGATTGACTATGGCAGATATTACCTTTGGCTCAGTGATCACGGACGCCCGGGATGGACAGGCGGGTGTAAACGCGCCAGCGGCGCCGGCAGTCATCCCCTCCCGGGCAGATGACGGCCCAAGGGGGCGGGATGGAAAAGAGGATTGCGGCTGCGACAGGGATTCCACCGACGGAGGAAAGGGCGGCAATGGAGCAAAATGCAACAATGGTACCCCGGGAGGAAAAGGAGGAGAGGGCGCCGGAGGGCGGGACAATGCCTATTTTACCTTTGACATTCTGGACTACTCCGCAAAGGATAAAATTATCCTGAATTTTAGAGGCGGAAATGGCGGAAAGGGAGGAAAAGGAGGCGCTGGCAGCGCCGGATCCAAGGGCCAAGACGGCGGGCATGGAGGAAACGGCGGAACAAATAACGGCTGCGGCAGCAGCAGCGGCGGTATCGGAGGCGACGGTTATCAAGGAGGCAACGGCGGCAACGGCGGGGATGGCGGCCGCGGCGGAGATGGCGGCCGCGGCGGCGTTGTGATCATCCAGTATAAGGCCGGAAATAAACCGACCTTTGAGTTCCATGCAGACGGAGGTGCGGCCGGTACGGGCGGAGAAGGCGGAGCGCCGGGGGCCGGAGGCCAAGGAGGAGACGGCGGAAGTGGAGGCCGAGGAGACGGCGGATATGGCAGCCAAAGCAGAAGCGGCTCCAAGGGCTCCCCAGGGGCGGCGGGAGTACCGGGAGCGGCCGGGGCCGTCGGCCTTCCCGGCAGGCCGGGAAGCATTTCGATAGTGGAAAAATAGCATAAGGGAGGTTGAAATGGCGGTATTCACCTATAAGCGCAGGCATGGCGCTCACGGAAGCCCGGGCGAAAGCGGCTCCCCCCTGCCGGAGCTGCCGGATATCAGCCCGGAGACGGGGGTGGCCGGAAAGGATGCAAAATGTACCTTCTTTTGGATTATTCAGGAACCGGAAAAGGGAGCGGAGGGAATGGACGGGTACAGCGGCCAGGATGGTAACCCGGGCCGGGAGGGAAAGCCTGGAGAAGGCGGAAGCTCGGCGCCCTATCTTACCCTGGATATACGGGAATTCAACGAAACCCATATTTCTGTGGATGTTCAGGGCGGAGATGGAGGAGACGGAGGAAACGGCGGCTGCGGTGGCAATGGCCAGAACGGGCAAAAGGGTCAGAACGGAGGCCCCACAGGAAGAGCAGGAAAGTGTAAAGAAGCCGCAATTCCCAGCCCCTCCGAAGGAGGCCGGGGCGGAGATGGCGGCGACGCCGGCGACGGAGGAAATGGCGGCTGCGGAGGAGATGGCGGTCGGGGCGGCTGCATCATCGTAAAATATCAGGGGCCCCAGCCCTTTATCAGCGCCGCAGTCAGAGGAGGAGAGGGCGGCAATGGAGGCAATGGCGGAATCTGCGGCCAGCCGGGGGAAGGGGGCCGGGGCGGTCAAAATGGGGACTGCACGGATCGGGCCCCAGGGGGCAGAAGCGGTCTGGCAGGGAAAAATGGCCTGCCGGGTGCGGCGGGCAGAGCCGGCGATTGCGGAAGTTTGTCTTTTATAGGGGAAAACAAAAGGAGCGGCCCACGATGACTTTTCGCCGGGTTAGACTCACGGATGGTCAGGAGCATATAGTATATGACGATCTGATCTGCAGGCTGCCCCTGAGAGCAGAAGCGGTGCGGCGCAGGTACAGGGAAATATATAAGGAAACCTGTACATGCAGAAAACGGGTAGAGATTGTAAAGGGGCTGCTGTATTTTGCTCTGGATGATTATTTTGCCCAATACGGGGAAAGAGAGGCCATCCCAGTAGCAGAGCTTCCCCAGGAGATTAGATGGATTTTGGATTTGCCGGGCTGCGAAGACAAGTAATCCGGCAGGCTGCCGGAAACTGGTTCCCCTCAAGCGGTTATTCATTATTTTTGGGCAGAGTCCCTTTGCCGGGGCTCTGCCCCTGCCTGTATGGCTCGGCCTACTCCTCCCGCACCACCCCGAACAGCACCTCCGGCTGTTCCTCCAGGATCTCATAGAAGCCCCGGCGGAAGTGGACGTAGAAGGCCAGATAGAAGAGCATGTCTCTGGGGGCGCGGATGTCCTTTAGCACTTTGCCCAGGTACTTCTTCTTCTGGGCTTCGTCCATGGAACTCCAGCACTGGTTTCCCATGCGCTCCACCTGGCGGGCCACGGAGCGGGTGCCCTTGTTCAGACGCTTGGCTACCCGGGGATAGATGTCCTTGGTCACGTGAATGTCGTCCACGGGGATATTTTCGGAGAAGAGCAGCCGCTCTGTTTCGCAGACGGCACAGATGAAGGTTTTAAAGCCTTTCGTTCCGGGGCCTAAGATTTCGTAGAGGACAGAAACTTTCGGTGTTGCGTGTATCATTTCTAAAACTCCTTCCTTGCTTGGGTAGTTTTAGCATATGACAAAATTTGCCATACCCGACCATAGCCGACGTTAAACGACGATAAACGACGAATAAAGTCCTTTTTCCCAGGATAAGGCGAAGAATTTTCACAAAATAGGGCAAAAAACCCCCTGGCGGGAAATCCGGCGAGACGGATCCCTGCCAGGGAGTTTTTCGTAGGGAAAGCCCCAGTTACTTCAAATTTTTCACCGCCGTGGAGAGCATCAGCTTGATCCGGTTCAGCTGGTTGACCTCGGAGGCGCCGGGGTCGTAGTCGATGGCCACGATGTTGGCCTCGGGCTGCTGGTGGCGGATGGCCTTGATGACGCCCTTGCCCACCACGTGGTTGGGCAGGCAGCCGAAGGGCTGCACGCAGACGATATTGTTGACGCCGCCGTGGATCAGCTCCATCATCTCCCCGGTGAGGAACCAGCCCTCGCCGGTCTGGTTGCCGGTGGATACAATGGGCTCCGCCATCTTGGCCAGATCCTGGATCTTGGCCGGGGGCGTAAAGTGCTTGCTCTTGGCGAATTCCTTGGTGGCCGCGTCCCGAAGCCACTCGATGGCGGCGATGCCGGCGTTGCCCAGAAGGGCGGACTTTTTGGCAAAGCCCAGCTTCTCGTGCTTGAAATTCTGGTTGTAGAAGCAGTAGTTCATAAAGTCGATGAGATCCGGGCATACGGCCTCGGCCCCCTCCCGCTCCAGGAGCTCCGCCAGGTAGTTGTTGGCCGCCGGCAGGAACTTCACCAGAATCTCGCCCACGATGCCCACCCGGGGCTTTTTCAGATCCTCGTGGATGGGAAGCTGGTCGAAGTCCCGGATCATGGTGCGGCAGATCTGCTTAAACTTCGTGTGGGACAGCCGCTTGCCGGAGATGAAGCCGATGCAGTATTTCTCCCACTTCCTATGTAGCCGGTCGGCGCTTCCCTTCTTGACCTCGTAGGGGCGCATCCGGTACAGGCACTTCATCAAAATGTCGCCGAACACGGCGCCGTAGGCCAGCCGGCGGGCCAGATCCGGGGTAATCTTAAATCCCGGGTTGGACTCCAGACCGCTTAGGTTGATGGAGATCACGGGAACCTGCTCCAGGCCGGCCTTCTTTAAGGCCCGGCGGATGAAGGCGATGTAGTTGGAGGCCCGGCATCCACCCCCGGTCTGGGACATGATGACGGCCACCCGGTTCACGTCGTATTTGCCCGAGAGCAGGGCCTGCATCACCTGGCCCACCACCATCAGGGAGGGGTAGCAGGCGTCGTTGTTTACATACTTTAAGCCCACGTCCACCGCTTCCTTGTTGTCGTTGGGCAGCACCTCCAGGTTGTAGCCGGCGGCCTTGAAGCCAGCCTCCACAATGGAGAAGTGGATAGGCGACATCTGGGGACAGAGGATGGTGTAGTTCTTGCGCATCTCCTTGGTGAAGGACACCTTGGAGATGGAGGCGGGAACAATCTTCCGTTTTTTCTTCTGCTGATCCCTCACCCGCAGGGCCGCCAGCAGGGAACGCACCCGGATCCGGGCGGCCCCCAGGTTGTTGACCTCGTCGATCTTCAGGCAGGTGTAGATTTTGTCGCTGTCGTTTAAGATTTCCGCCACCTGATCCGTGGTCACCGCGTCCAGTCCGCAGCCGAAGGAGTTCAGCTGAATCAGGTCCAGATTGTCCTTGAGCTTCACAAAGTTGGCGGCGGCGTACAGCCGGGTGTGGTACATCCACTGGTCGTTGACCCGCAGGGGGCGCTCCAGGGGAGCCAGGTGGGAGATGGAGTCCTCCGTCAGCACGGCCACCCCGTAGGAGTTGATCAGCTCCGGGATACCATGGTGGATCTCGGGATCAATGTGGTAGGGCCGGCCGGCCAGCACGATGCCCCGGCGCCCAGTCTTTTCCAGGTAGTCCAGGGTCTCCTCGCCCTTGCGGCGGATATCCTCCCGCATCCGGTGCAGCTCCCGCCAGGCGGCGTGGGCCGCGGCCCGAACCTCGGAGGCGGGGATGGAAGAAAATTCCTCCACCAGCCGCTGAGTGGCGGTCTCCTCGTTGGTCAGAGCCAGGAAGGGGTTCTTGAAAATAATGGAAGGATCATTCAGCTCATCCACATTATTCTTTATATTCTCCGCGTAGGAGGTGACAATGGGACAGTTGTAGTGGTTTACGGAGTCCTCAAATTCCGTCCGCTCGTAGGGGATGCAGGGATAGAAGATGAATTTCACCCCCTGCTTAATCAGCCAGGTCACATGGCCGTGGGCCAGCTTGGCCGGGTAACATTCGGATTCGCTGGGGATGGACTCGATGCCCAGCTCGTAAATCTTTCTGGTGGAGGTGGGGGATAAGACCACCTGGAACCGCAGCTTGGTAAAGAAGGTAAACCAGAAAGGATAATTCTCGAACATGTTCAGCACCCGGGGGATACCCACCTGGCCCCGGGTGGCCTCCGTGGCGGAGAGGGGCTCGTAGCCAAAAATCTTCTTGTATTTATAGTCAAAGAGATTGGGAATGTTTTCTTTGTTTTTCTCCTTGCCGATTCCCCGCTCGCAGCGGTTGCCGCTGATGTACTGGCGGCCGCCGGAGAAACGGTTGATGGTGAGCCGGCAGTTGTTGGTACAGCCCTTGCAGTTGGCCATGGTGGTACTGTACTTTAAGCTCTTGATCTTCTCCAGGGGCAGCATGGTGGTCTCGCTGTCCTCGGTGCAGCGCTCCCGGGCGATGAGGGCCGCGCCGAAGGCGCCCATGATGCCGGCGATGTCCGGCCGCACGGCCTGACAGTCGGCGATCTTCTCGAAGCTGCGAAGCACCGCGTCATTGTAGAAGGTACCGCCCTGAACCACAATGTGGCTGCCCAGCTCAGAGGCGCTGGACACCTTGATTACCTTGTAGAGGGCATTTTTGATTACCGAGTAGGCCAGGCCCGCGGAAATGTCCGCCACGGAAGCCCCCTCCTTCTGGGCCTGCTTTACCTTGGAGTTCATAAACACGGTACAGCGGGTGCCCAGGTCGATGGGATGCTCCGCGAAGAGGGCTGCCTTGGCAAAATCCTGGACGCTGTAGTTCAGGGACTTGGCAAAGGTCTCGATGAAGGAGCCGCAGCCGGAGGAACAGGCCTCGTTCAGCTGCACGCTGTCCACCGTGTGATTCTTGATCTTGATGCATTTCATGTCCTGGCCGCCGATATCCAGGATACAGTCCACCTGGGGATTGAAGAAGGCGGCGGCGTAGTAGTGGGACACCGTCTCTACCTCGCCCTCATCCAGCATCAGGGCCGCCTTAATCAGCGCCTCGCCGTATCCGGTGGAGCAGGAGTAGGCGATGCGGGCGGAGGGGGGCATGTGGTCGTAAATCTCCAGGATGGCCCGGATGGAGGTGGCCAGGGGATTTCCGTTGTTGTTGCTGTAGAAGGAATAGAGCAGGGAGCCGTCCTCGCCCACCAGGGCCGCCTTGGTGGTGGTGGAGCCGGCGTCGATGCCCAGATAGCAGTTGCCCTCGTAGGTATCCAGGTCGGCGGTGGCCACATTATACTGGCTCTGGCGCCGGTTAAACTCATCGTACTCCTCCTGGGAGGCGAAGAGGGGCTCCATCCGGGCCACCTCAAACTCCAGGTGAATAGCGGTGTGGAGGCGCTCCTCCAGGGCCGCCAGGGAAATCTCCTGGGCGTCCTCCTTGGCGTTCATGGCAGAACCCATGGCCGCAAACAGGTGGGAGTTTTCCGGGGAGATGGCGTGCTCCTCATCCAGCTTCAGGGTGCGGATGAAGGATTCCTTCAGCTGATCCAAAAAATGCAGGGGGCCGCCCAAAAAGGCGATATGTCCCCGGATGGGCTTGCCGCAGGCCAGGCCGCTGATGGTCTGATTTACCACAGCCTGGAAAATGGAGGCGGACAAGTCCTCCTTGGTGGCCCCCTCGTTGATCAGGGGCTGAATGTCGGATTTTGCAAATACACCGCAGCGGGCGGCGATGGGATAGAGGGCCTTGTAGTTCTTGGCGTACTCATTCAAGCCCACAGCGTCCGTCTGCAGCAGGGAAGCCATCTGGTCGATGAAGGAACCGGTGCCTCCGGCACAGATTCCGTTCATGCGCTGCTCGATGGTGCCTCCCTCAAAGTAAATGATCTTGGCGTCCTCACCGCCCAGCTCGATGGCCACGTCGGTCTGAGGGGCCCGCTCCTGGAGAGCGGAGGACACGGCGATAACCTCCTGGACAAAGGGCACCTGCAGGTGATTGGCCAGGGAAAGACCGCCGGAGCCGGTGATCACCGGGCGCAGCATCAGATCGCCCAGCTGCCCCTTGGCCTTGGTCAACAGAGCAGCCAGGGTCTCCTGGATATTGGCGTAGTGCCGCTCGTAGTCCGCGAACAGCAGGTTGTGGGCTTCATCCAGGATGGCAATTTTCACAGTGGTGGAACCGATGTCGATTCCCAGGGTATACGTTTTATGATTCATCATATCGCAGAAAACTGCTGCCTCCTTATCATACTTGCATTAAATAGGTAATCATTTTATAACGGGTCAATTATACGACAAAACGTGACAGAAGTAAATCGCAAAATTTAACAGGGCTTGCAATTTCCTCCAAAATGTCATATGCTGTCAGGAGGAAAATAAGGACAGAAAAATACAGGAGATCATATATGTATAAGATTTTGAAGAAAGACGGAAATGCCAAGCGGGCGGAATTTTCCACCGTCCACGGGACCATTCAGACCCCTGTGTTCATGAATGTGGGGACGGCCGCGGCCATCAAGGGGGCGGTTTCCACCACGGATCTGCAGGAGATTAAGACCCAGGTGGAGCTGTCGAACACCTACCATCTGCACGTGCGCCCCGGGGATGAGGTGGTGAAAAAGCTGGGAGGGCTGCACCGCTTTATGAACTGGGACAAGCCTATCCTGACGGATTCCGGCGGTTTCCAGGTATTTTCCCTGGCAGGCCTGCGGCGGATCAAGGAGGAGGGGGTATATTTCAACTCCCATGTGGACGGCCGAAAGATTTTCATGGGGCCCGAGGAGAGTATGCAGATTCAGTCTAACCTGGCTTCCACCATCGCCATGGCCTTCGACGAGTGCGCCCCCAGCAAGGCGGACCGGAAATATGTGCAGAATTCCGTGGACCGCACCACCCGGTGGCTGGTCCGCTGCAAGGAGAAGATGGCAGAGCTCAACAGCCGGGAGGACACCATCAATAAGCATCAGCTGCTCTTTGGCATCAACCAGGGAGCCGTCTACGACGATATCCGCAAAAGCCACGCGGACGCCATCCGGGATCTGGATCTGGACGGGTACGCGGTGGGCGGCCTGGCGGTGGGGGAATCCCACCAGGAGATGTACCATGTGCTGGAGGAGGTGGTTCCCCGGCTGCCGGAGGATAAGCCCACCTACCTGATGGGCGTGGGTACTCCCGCCAATATCCTGGAGGCTGTGGATCGGGGAGTAGATTTCTTCGACTGCGTATATCCCAGCAGAAACGGCCGTCACGGCCACGTGTACACCAACCGGGGGAAATTAAACTTGTTCAACGCCAGGTATGAGCTGGATCCCAGGCCCATTGAGGAGGGCTGCCAGTGTCCCGCCTGCCGCCATTACAGCCGGGCCTATATCCGGCACCTGTTGAAGGCCAAGGAGATGCTGGGGATGCGCCTCTGCGTGCTGCACAACCTTTATTTCTACAATACCATGATGGAGGAGATCCGGGCGGCCATCGACGGGGGAAATTATCAGAGCTACAAGCGGGCCAAGCTGGAGGGCTTCCTGGAGGGGGAGAAGTGATCTTCCCGGCCGGGAGAGAGCGGACTTGGGATTTTCCGCCGGCGGATGAAGCTTTCGCCGGGAAAGTTTTTCCATAAAGGGCTTGCCCTGCTGGGGAAAATTGTGTATTATAGTAATAGTGTTCCCAGGGAGGCCTGTGGACAAAGACGAGATTAGGAGGAGTTAGACATGATTCTTGCAACATCCAGCGGAGCCGGACTTGGCTTTTCCCTGATTTGGATTGTGGCGATCTTCGCCCTGATGTATTTCATGATGATTCGCCCCCAGAAGAAGGAGCAGAAGCGCATGACGGCAATGCTGTCTGCCCTGGAGGTGGGAGACGCGGTGGTGACCACCAGCGGTTTCTACGGCATCGTCATTGACATCACCGACGAGGATGTGATTGTGGAGTTTGGCAATAACAAAAACTGCCGTATTCCCATGAGAAAAGCAGCCATCGCAGAAGTGGAGAAGATGAACAGCGCTCAGTAAGAGGCGCTGATGAGGAAAGGGACCTGGCCGCGAAGCCGGATCCCTTTCCTTTGTTGTGGGCCTTGCGGTGTACATTTTTAACCGGTGAAAGTCCCGGGACATTTCGGAGAAACAGAAGAAAAAACAGACAAAGGAGGAGAACCGGCCGGGCAAAGGCCGGTCAGTGTTATGGAAGAGAAGAAGAAAAGAAAAATTGGCCTGGTGCCCCGGCTGATCATTGCCATCATCGTGGGTATCCTGGTGGGAAGCTTTCTGCCGGTGTGGTTTAACCGGGGGCTCATCACCTTAAGCACCCTGTTTTCCACATTCCTGAAATTTGTAATTCCCTTTATGATTCTGGCCTTTGTGACCATGGGAATCGCCGATCTGTCCCAGGGTGCGGGGAAGCTTCTGGGAATCACGGCGGGCATTTCCTACGGTTCCACCATCATAGCGGGAACAGCCGCCTTCCTGGTGGCTATCACCTTATTTCCCCACTTTGTGGCCGGTTCGGTCAGCGTGGGGGATGCGGAGGCCGGGATGCTCTCCCCCTACTTCACCATTGAGCTGACCCCGCCCCTGGATGTGACGGCGGCGGTGGTGCTGGCCTTTATGCTGGGCCTGTGCATCAGCTCCATGCGGGAAAAGAAGGAGATCGGCTCCGCCCTCTACCACGGCGTCCAGGAGTTTTCCGCGGTCATTAACAAGGTGCTTCACACGGTGATCATTCCGCTGCTGCCCCTGTACATCTGCGGAACCTTCGCCAATATGACGGTGTCCGGACAGACCTTCCGGATCCTCTCAGTGCTGTGGAAGGTGTTTCTGGTGGTGCTGGTGCTCCACTGGCTCTGTATGCTGGTGCAGTTTGCGGCGGCGGGAGCTGTGGCCGGAAAGAATCCCCTGCAGCTGCTGAAGAACCAGATTCCCGGCTATCTGACGGCCCTGGGGACCCAGTCTTCTGCGGCCACCATCCCGGTGAACCTGGAGTGTGCCGAGAAAAACGGCGTCTGCGCCCAGATCCGGAATTTCGTGATTCCCCTGTGCGCCAATATCCATATGTGCGGCAGCATGATCACCATCACCTGCTGCGTGACGGCGGTGCTGCTGATGAACCAGATGCCGGCTAATCTGGGCGTGATCGTGCCCTTTATCATGACTCTGGGAATCGCCATGGTGGCGGCCCCGGGAGCCCCGGGAGGGGCCATCATGTCCGCCCTGCCCTTCTTCCCCATGGTGGGAATTGGGACGGACAGCGCCATGGCCTCCCTGCTGATCGCCCTCTATATCACCCAGGACAGCTTCGGCACCGCCTGCAACGTATCCGGGGATAACGCCATCTCCGTGGTGGTGGATAAGATTTACCGGAAATTTATTGAGAAAAAAGAATAGAATTCAAAGAGGTTGTTGCATTATTCGATGTTCTCGTATATGAACCGCTCCCCGTCAAGTAGACAGTGAAAAAAATATAAGTTTTTCTGCCAGTCGGCTTTGCCTGCTGGCAGTTTTTATGCTACCTGTAAATAGCTTTCATGCTTTTCCGTTGGGGTCATTACTCCCAGGTTTCGCTGTAACCGGCGGTCATTATAATACGCTATGTATCCTTCTATCATAGCCACAAGCGTCTCTCTGCTCGTAAAGCGTCTGCCATAGTAACGTTCCCTTTTTAAAATTCCCCAGAACCCTTCCATTGGGCCGTT